>NZ_CP014546.1:2182605-2494406 GCF_001579805.1 Pseudomonas azotoformans
GCCGGCCTTGCCGATGGCGTGGATGCGGCCGTTCTTCAGGCCGACGTCGGCCTTGACGATGCCCCAGTGGTCGATGATCAGCGCGTTGGTGATCAACGTGTCGACCACTTCATGGGCGAGCAACTGGCTTTGGCCCTGGCCATCGCGGATCACTTTACCGCCGCCGAATTTGACTTCTTCGCCATAGACGGTGAAGTCCTGTTCGACTTCGACAAACAACTCGGTGTCGGCCAGGCGGACCTTGTCACCGACGGTGGGGCCGTACATGTCGGCGTAGGCTTGTCTGGAAATTTTCATGTGTATGTCCTCAAGTTATTCCAGATTGCCCATGATGCGTGCGGCAAAACCGAACACTCGGCGCCCGCCACTCAAATCCACCAACTCCACCTCCCGACTCTGCCCTGGCTCAAACCGCACCGCCGTCCCCGCCGGAATGTTCAACCGCATGCCGCGACTTGCCGCACGATCAAACGTCAGCGCGTCATTGGTCTCGAAAAAATGATAATGCGAACCCACCTGGATCGGCCGGTCGCCACTGTTGGCCACGCTCAGGCTGATCGTGCGGCGGCCAACGTTGAGTTCGATATCGCCAGGCTGGATCTGATATTCACCAGGAATCATGCAGGTTGCCCCAGGGTCTTGAAGTAGATGGCGGTCGGGCTGTAGCGCCCGTCCGGGCTTTGGCAGTAGTCGGGCAGTTCACCGATCTTGGTGTAGCGCAGCGACTGGTAGAAGGCTTCGGCGGGGGAGCCGGCCTCGGTGTCCAGGTACAGCAGGCCGCGCTTGTGCTGGCGCGCGGCGAGTTCCAGGGTGCTCATCAATTGCTGGCCGAGGCCATGGCGGCGCGCGCTGCTGTGCACCAACAGCTTTTGCACCTCGGCGCGGTTGAGGCCGTTGGCTTTCTGGCACAGCGCCAATTGCACGCTGGCAATCACCTGTTCATCACGCACCACCACCCACAGCAACAGGCTGGTGTCTTCGATGCTCGCCTGCACGCTGCGCAGATACTCGCGGGCCTGGGCCTCGTCGAAGTCGGCCATGAAGCCGACGGACGCGCCATGCCTGACCGCGTCCAGCAACAGCTCGATCAAGCCCAGGCGATAGTGGGCAAAACTTTCCGCATTGACTCGACGCAGTTGCGCGGCGTTCATCGACGTCACTCCTTGGGCGGTTCGGCGCCCGGGTTCAAGGCCAGTTGCATGAAGGTCAGGTCCAGCCAGCGGCCGAACTTGATGCCCACTTGGGGCATCTGCCCGGTGGTGATGAAGCCCTGGCGCTCATGCAGGCGGATCGAAGCCTGGTTGCCGCTCTCGATGGCGGCGACCATCACGTGTTTGCCGCACGCGCGTGCACGTTCGATCAGCGCCGCCATCAGCAACGGACCGAGGCCCTTGCCGCGTTGGTCGCTGCGCACATACACCGAATGCTCGACGCTGTAGCGGAAACCTTCGAACGGCCGCCAGTCACCGAAAGAGGCATAACCGGTGACTTCAGCGTTTTCCACCGAGACCAGGATCGGGTAACCCTGGGCATGCCGCGCACTGAACCAGGCCTGGCGGTTGCCCAGGTCCACCGGTTGTTCGTTCCAGATCGCCGTGGTGTTGAGGACCGCGTCGTTGTAGATATCGCGGATCGCCGGCAGATCATTTTGGGTTGCGTCACGAATCATCATCAGGCCTCACGCAATCGGCTGGTGCACGGTGACCAGCTTGGTGCCGTCGGGGAAAGTGGCTTCCACCTGGATATCCGGGATCATTTCCGGGATGCCTTCCATCACTTGTTCGCGGCTGAGCAGGGTGGTGCCAAAGTGCATCAGGTCAGCCACGGTGCGGCCATCGCGGGCGCCTTCCATCAGGGCGGCGGAGATGTAGGCGATGGTTTCCGGGTAGTTGAGCTTCACGCCGCGCGCGAGACGGCGCTCTGCCACCAAGCCTGCGGTGAAGATCAGCAGTTTGTCTTTTTCCCGTGGGGTCAGGTCCATGGTTCAGGTACTCCAGATTCGGGGGGGGACGGCTTCACGGCCCAGCACGGCGGGGCGTAACAGGCGCCATAAATCGATCAGCCAGGCGCGGGCATGCAGCGCTTCGCTGGCCAGGCAGCGGGCGACCAGCAGGCCCGGCAATTGGGTCAGGTCACCGCGCACTGCGTGGGGCAGGGCGCGGCAGGTGTCGAGTAATTCAGGGTCGATATCGGCCGTCAGCAGCAACGTGGCAAACACGGGTTGCCCGTCCAGCCCGATGGGCGAATCGAGCAAACCGTCGGCGCCGACAATGCGCTGGCGTTCATGCCAGAGCAACTGACCGTCGCGGCGGATATCGAGGTGTGATTGAAAGTGGCCAAGCTCAAAACGCTCGCCGCTGGCCGGGCGGCCGAGGGCGACCACATCCCAGTAGAACAAGCGCGCATCGCCTTGCAGTTCGATGCGCGTGGTGAGTTCGGCCTGGGCGGCGCTGAACACGATGGTTTCCTGGGGCAGCCATTCCAGCGTAGCGCCTGCTTCCACGGTGAGGTCCAACTGCTGAAACGCAGGGCCCTTGGCGCGATACCATTTGGCTGCGCCAGGGCTGGTCAACTGGGCCCAGGCGCCTGCACCGACGTGGGCGCTGATGTCCAGGCGATCACCCCCGGCAATGCCTCCGGGCGGGTGCACGATGATGTGCTGGCACACCTCGGGGCCTTCGGCGTACAGGTGTTTTTGCACGCGCAACGGGCCGAGGTGGCGGCGCATCACCGGCCGCGTGGTGTCGCCGAAACGCGCGTAGCCGAGTTCCAGCTCGGCGTGCCAGCTGGGGGTGAACAGGGCAGGAGTAACGGGCAGGTTCATGGCAAAGAGCTTATCGTTAGGAGGCTACAGATTAGATGGTTACCAGGCCGCGCACACCCTCACTTTCCATATTTTCACCTCGGCCCTGCTGCACGATTTCACCACGGGACATCACCAGGTATTGGTCGGCCAACTCGGCGGCAAAGTCGTAGAACTGCTCCACCAGCAGGATCGCCATATCGCCGCGCTCCGCCAGTTTCTTGATCACCGCGCCAATCTCCTTGATCACCGAGGGTTGAATGCCTTCGGTGGGTTCGTCGAGGATCAGCAAGCGCGGGCGACTGGCCAACGCCCGCCCAATCGCGAGCTGTTGCTGCTGGCCGCCAGACAAATCACCGCCACGCCGATGTTTCATCTGCAGCAACACGGGGAACAGTTCGTAGATGAATGCCGGGACTTCCTTGGCCTCTGAACCGGGGAAGCGCGAGAGCCCCATCAAGAGGTTTTCTTCCACCGTCAGCCGCCCGAAAATTTCTCGGCCCTGTGGCACGTAGGCGATACCCGCGTGCACGCGTTGGTGCGGCTTGAAACCGGTGATGGCGCGGCCTTCCCAATTCACCGCGCCTTCTTTGGCCGGCAGCAAGCCCATCAGGCACTTGAGCAGGGTGGTCTTGCCCACGCCGTTACGGCCGAGCAGGCAGGTCACTTCGCCGATCTTCACGTCAAACGACAGTCCGCGCAGGATGTGGCTACCGCCGTAATACTGGTGCAACTTGTCGACTTGCAGCATGTTCAGCTCTCCTCAGCGGCCCAGATAGACTTCGATCACCCGCTCGTTTTCCTGCACCTGTTCCAGCGACCCTTCGGCCAGCACGCTGCCCTGGTGCAACACGGTAACGTGGTCGGCAATCGAGCCGACAAACCCCATGTCGTGTTCCACCACCATCAGCGAATGCTTGCCCGCCAGGCGCTTGAACAGTTCGGCGGTGAATTCGGTTTCCGCGTCGGTCATGCCCGCCACCGGTTCATCCAGCAGCAATAGTTGCGGGTCCTGCATCAGCAACATGCCGATTTCCAGGAATTGCTTCTGGCCGTGGGACAGCAACCCCGCCTGGCGCTGGGCCGAAGCGGTCAGGCGGATGGTGTCGAGCACTTCATCGATACGGTCTTTCTGCTCGCCGCTCAAGCGTGCGCGCAGGCTGGCCCATACGGATTTGTCGGTCTTCTGCGCCAGCTCCAGGTTTTCGAACACGCTGAGGGCTTCGAACACCGTCGGCTTCTGGAACTTGCGGCCGATACCGGCCTGGGCGATCTGCACTTCACTCATGCTGGTGAGGTCGAGGTTTTCGCCAAACCAGGCGGTGCCGTGGCTGGGCCGGGTCTTGCCGGTGATCACGTCCATCAGCGTGGTCTTGCCCGCGCCATTGGGGCCGATGATGCAGCGCAGCTCGCCGACGCCGATGTACAGGTTCAAGGTGTTGAGCGCCTTGAAACCATCAAAGCTGACGCTGATGTCTTCCAGGCTCAGGATGGTGCCGTGGCGGGTGTTGAGACCCTTGCCGGCCGCCTGGCCAATACCGATGGCATCGCGGCCGGCGCCTGCATCGAAAATAGGTTCAAGCATGACGTTCCTCATTTCTTCAGCAGGCCGATAACGCCCTTGGGCAGGTACAGGGTGACGATGATGAACAGCGCCCCGAGGAAGAACAGCCAGTATTCCGGGAACGCCACGGTGAACCAGCTCTTCATGCCATTGACCACGCCAGCGCCCAGCAGCGGGCCGATCAGCGTGCCGCGCCCGCCCAGAGCGACCCATACGGCAGCTTCGATGGAGTTGGTCGGTGACATTTCGCTGGGGTTGATGATGCCCACCTGCGGCACATACAACGCTCCTGCCAACCCGCACAGCACTGCGCTCAGTACCCACACGAACAGTTTGAAACCGCGCGGATCGTAGCCGCAGAACATCAGGCGGTTTTCCGCATCACGCAGGGCGGTCAGCACTCGGCCGAACTTGCTGCGCGCCAGGCGCCAGCCGATGAACAGGCTCGCCACCAACAACAGCACCGTGGCCCCAAACAACACCGCCCGCGTGCCCGGCTCGGTAATGCCGAAGCCGAGGATGCTGCGGAAATTGGTGAAGCCGTTATTGCCGCCAAAACCCGTTTCGTTCCTGAAGAACAACAGCATCCCGGCAAAGGTCAGGGCCTGGGTCATGATCGAGAAATACACGCCTTTGATCCGTGAGCGAAAGGCGAAGAAGCCGAACACCAAGGCCAATAGGCCAGGCGCTAAAACCACCAAGCACATGGCCCAGAGGAAGTGCTGAGTGCCGACCCAATACCAGGGCAATTCGGTCCACGACAAAAAGGTCATGAACGCTGGCAATTCATCGCCGGACGCCTGGCGCATCAGGTACATGCCCATCGCGTAGCCACCGAGGGCAAAGAACAGGCCGTGGCCGAGGGACAACATCCCGGCGTAGCCCCACACCAGGTCCAGCGCGAGGGCGACGATGGCGTAGCACAGGATCTTGCCCACCAAGGTCAGGGTGTAGGCCGACACATGCAGCGGGTTTTCCGGTGACAGCAGTGAACACAATGGCAGCGCCAGCAGCAGCGCGAGAATCACCACGCCCACCGCGATCGTTACCTTCGGGCCGGCCTTTTGCGTGGCCGTGAGCATCAATGGCTGGTTCATCAGTCGATCACCCGTCCTTTCAGTGCGAAGAGTCCTTGCGGGCGTTTCTGAATAAACAGAATGATCAGCGCGAGGATCAGGATCTTGCCGAGCACGGCGCCGATCTGCGGCTCCAGGATTTTGTTGGCGATGCCCAGGCCAAAGGCGGCCATCACGCTCCCGGCCAACTGGCCGACACCGCCGAGTACCACGACCAGGAACGAATCGATGATGTAGCTCTGGCCCAGGTCCGGGCCGACGTTGCCGATCTGGCTCAGCGCCACTCCGCCCAGCCCGGCGATACCGGAACCGAGGCCAAACGCGAGCATGTCCACCCGCCCGGTGGGCACGCCGCAGCAGGCCGCCATGTTGCGGTTCTGGGTCACGGCACGCACGTTGAGGCCCAGGCGGGTCTTGTTCAGCAGCAACCACGTCAGCACCACCACGCACAGCGCGAAGCCAATGATCACAATCCGGTTGTACGGCAGCACTAGATTGGGCAGCACTTGAATGCCGCCGGACAGCCAGGCGGGGTTGGACACTTCGACGTTCTGCGCGCCAAACACCAGGCGCACCAGCTGGATCAGCATCAGGCTGATACCCCAGGTGGCGAGCAAGGTTTCCAGCGGGCGGCCATACAGGTGACGAATCACTGTGCGCTCTAGCGCCATACCGATGGCGGCGGTGACAAAAAACGCCACCGGCAGCGCGATCAGCGGGTAGAACTCGATGGCTTGCGGCACATAACGCTGCATCAGCATTTGCACCACATAGGTGGAGTAGGCGCCGAGCATCAGCATCTCGCCGTGGGCCATGTTGATCACGCCGAGCAGGCCAAAGGTGATCGCCAGGCCCAGCGCCGCCAGCAGCAGGATCGAACCGAGGGACATGCCGCTGAAGGCTTGTCCGAGGATCTCGCCGAACATCAGTTTGCGCTTGACCTGCGCCAGGCTGGTTTCGGCGGCGGTGTGCACGGCGGCATCGGTTTCTACGCCGGGGGCGAGCAAGGCTTCCAGGCGTGTGCGCGCCAGCGGGTCGCCGGTGTTGCCGAGCAAACGCACGGCGGCGAGGCGCACGACCGGGTCAGGGTCGACCAGTTGCAGGTTGGCCAGGGCCAGGCTGAGGGCGGTATGCACGTCCTCGTTGGTCTCGCTGGCGACTTGCTGATCAAGGAATTTCAGCTGCGCGGGTTGCGCGCTTTTTTGCAGGGTTTGTGCGGCTGCGAGGCGCACCTTGGGGTCGGCGGCGAGCAGTTGCTGGCTGGCTTGGACGTTGTCGATCAGCCCGCGCAGCCGATTGTTCAGGCGCACGGTCTTGGTTTCACCGTTGAGCGTGAGTTGGCCTTGTTGCAGGGCATCCACCAACTCGATGCGTGCCGGATCGGGCTGGGCGGCCCAGTCTTGCAGGAGCTTGGCTTGTTGGGCCGGGTTGGCGGCCAGGAAGTCTTCGACGTCGCTGGCGTGTGCGGCGAAAGGCAGCAACAGCAGGATGGCGAGGATGAAGCGGTAAAAGGCAGTAGGCATACAAGTGTCCTGATCGTGCGCGGACAGTGTGGGAGCGTGCTTGCTCGCGAATGCGGTGTGTCAGTCAATACATCTGTTACTGATCCACCGCATTCGCAAGCAAGCCCGCTCCCACATTTTTTGACCGAGTCGGGCTTTAGTTGCTCTTCACGGCGTAATCCGGCTTCTTGTCATTGCCCGGAATGTACGGGCTCCACGGCTGCGCCCGGATCGGCTCCTGGGTCTGCCACACTACCGAGAACTGACCATCCGCCTGGATCTCACCAATCATTACCGGCTTGTGCAGGTGGTGGTTGGTCTTGTCCATGGTCAAGGTAAAGCCCGACGGCGCGGCAAATGTCTGCCCGGCCAGCGCTTCACGCACTTTGTCGACGTCGGTGGACTTGGCTTTCTCCACCGCCTGCGCCCACATATGGATGCCCACGTAAGTGGCTTCCATCGGATCGTTGGTCACGGCTTTGTCCGCGCCCGGTAGGTTGTGTTTCTTGGCGTAGGCTTTCCAGTCGGCGACGAACTTCTGGTTCACCGGGTTCTCCACCGACTGGAAGTAGTTCCACGCGGCGAGGTTGCCCACCAGCGGCTTGGTGTCGATGCCGCGCAGTTCTTCTTCACCCACGGAGAACGCCACCACCGGCACGTCGGTGGCTTTCAAACCCTGGTTGGCCAGCTCCTTGTAGAACGGCACATTGGAGTCGCCGTTCACGGTGGAGATCACGGCTGTCTTGCCGCCGGCGGAGAACTTTTTGATGTTGGCGACGATGGTCTGGTAATCGGCATGGCCGAACGGGGTGTAGACCTCTTCGATGTCTTTATCCGCTACGCCTTTGGAGTGCAGGAACGAACGCAGGATCTTGTTGGTGGTGCGCGGGTACACGTAATCGGTGCCCAGCAGGAAGAAGCGCTTGGCGCTGCCGCCTTCTTCGCTCATCAGGTATTCCACCGCCGGGATCGCCTGCTGGTTTGGCGCCGCACCGGTATAGAACACGTTCGGCGACATCTCTTCGCCTTCGTATTGCACCGGGTAGAACAGCAGGCCATTGAGTTCTTCGAACACCGGCAACACGGATTTGCGCGACACCGAAGTCCAGCAGCCGAACACCACGGCCACCTTGTCCTGGGTCAGCAACTGCCGGCCCTTTTCGGCGAACAGCGGCCAGTTCGACGCCGGGTCGACGACCACCGGTTCGAGCATCTTGCCGTTCACCCCGCCCTTGGCGTTGATCTCGTCGATGGTCATCAGCGCCATGTCTTTAAGCGAGGTTTCGGAGATGGCCATGGTGCCGGACAGCGAATGCAGGATGCCGACCTTGATGGTCTCGGCGGCCTGGATCGTCCAGGTCATGCCCATGGCGGCAATGGATGCCGAGAGAGTGAAAGCCTTGATCAAGCTGCGACGCTTCATGGTGCAATCTCCGTGACCGATTTTTCTTGGATGGCTGATAGGAGAGGAGATAGCAAAGGCTGTGCCGAAGTTGTCAAAGCCTGGCAGGTGAGGGGCAGAGAGGGGCGGGAAGGGCCATGGCGCGCACCATTGTGGCGCTTGTTGAACGCTCGTGTGCACGGCGATGGGCTGTTGTGGTGCCTGCTGACGTTGTGTGGCGCACGCCAGCAGCCCACGAACAACCGGACTACTTATCTACCGATTTAACGTCGTGCCCGGTGCCGAGAATGAAGCGCCAGGACATTGTGTCCTGGCATCATCTCAAGGAGTGGTCATGGCTATCAGATTGTCACGCGAAGAGCGGGCAGCCAGTTCGAACCGTGGGGCTGCAAAGTTGCCCACGCTAAGCCCGGCGTTTATCAAGGAAACCGATGCGGCCTACTGGGCGCATTTGCACATCGGCGAACGCCGTGATGTGGAGTACGGCGGGGTGATCGTGCGCGATGCAGCCGGCCTGTATTTCGCAAGTTACCCGTTCCAGGGTGGGACCCTGCAGTTTGATCTGCGCGATGTATTGGCGTTGGGAGACGATGGCCTCTTTCTACAGCCGTCGGGCTATACCTGTGTGGCCAGTTACCACTCCCATCCTGCGCAACATGCACATATCAATAGCCGAAACCCCAGTTTCGATGAGCGTATGACCAAGGCATTTCTTGGGTTTTTCTCCGGTACGGACTTTTACTCGGATGTGTATGAGCGTAATTTTTTCCCCTCGGCTTATTTGTCCGGCCCGGACGGTTCGCTGATTCGCCACACCCCCAGCGGTTCGCCGGCGGAATTCAGTTTTGCATTGTGGGTACAGGCCGGGAAGCCTGCCAACAGCCCCGTGGGGGTTTACGGCCCCTTTGATCAGTTCATCAAGAAGGTTTCCAGCTTCGGCTCGCTGAGCTTTATCGTGTCAACCGATTGGTGGGGAGGCTCCGTCGGGCGGGTCCCGGCTGATTGGGTAGTGTTCGAACCCTTTGCCTCCTCCGAAGTCACCGAGCAACCGTTGTGTTCAAGTGTCTACGACCAGGCGAAGCTGGCGGTGATGACGGCGCTACCTTCGCCGGCGCCAGAGTCTCAGGTGGGTTTTGTGCTCAAGCACCTCACCCAAGAACGCTACGTGGCCACCGTGGCAGCCCCCGGGCATGCGCCGTTGTTTGCGTTGGATGGCGTGTTTCCAAAAGGCCCTGACGGTACGCCGCAATTGCCTTTCGACTATCGCCTGGAGGCCATTTACTTCAGCGACTGGTACGCCAAAGAGGAGGTGTCGGCCCGGGAAGACTGGCTCGCCAGTGTGTTTTTCTCCCCGGCACAGGTGGTCGCGGCGATTCAACAGGGGCAAAGCACTGAGAAGTTGCACGCTCCCAGCCGTGGGCTGGACCTGTACATGCGAGCCTTGGACCACACCCTACTTCAACTCAAGGTGCCTTCGGCGGCGTTGTCCACCGAGCTGTTCAAGCGCGCGAGTGACGGCACGATCAATGACAACGGCGCCCAGGCGGCGCTGACCGCAGGCACCTTGAGCCCGCGCAACTATGTGCGCAGGGTGATCGACGCCACGCCGCTGTGGGTGGTGCAGTCCGGAGGGCTGTGGCATGAAGTGGGCAGTGTGGATAATCGCTCGGCGTTGTTGAGCCCACTTTACTCGGCCACACTGAGTCACTCGTTTTTCTCCGCCCGTGATGCGGCAGTGTATGCCCATGAGCAAGTCGGCCATCAACGCAGCTTCTACTACGGAGGCTATGTACTAAAGAGCACGGATGGCCGTTTTGTGATCACCCAACCGCTGGAAAGTGTGGTGCATCCTTTTGCGTCCACGCTGTTTTTTCCGGTGAACGAACCTGGCCCGCTGATTCCGCCAGAGTCTTACGAACTGCATGCCCGTTATGGCTCCCACACGGAGCTGTCGATGGTCGACCCCGAGTGGGTCAAACAGCGGGGCTGGTCACGGGACGAAGCCTTGATTAACTTGCAGGTGTTTTCCACCGAAGAGATGTACTCGATCATTCAGGATCGACGGGTGGCGTACTTGTCCGGGGCTGAGGACTGCCTGTTGGAGTACACGCCGAATCAGTCGCCTGAAGAAGCGTTGCTGCTGGCCAATATCGCGCCTGGTGCCGGGGAGAACAGCCTGGGGCGGCGCCTCGATCGCGGTGAGATCCGGCCGGGCGATTGGGTGCGGCGCCTGGCCGTGGCTGGGGAGTTCAAGATCGTTCAGGGCAATGCATTGTGGGGGCCACGTTCGGTGGTCTACAGCGATTGGTCGCCCAATTTTACCTATGCCCCACGATCCGGTCCGCCTGATTACATAACCTATGGCGGTATCTTTACCAGCGCCGATGAGGCGGCTCGAGACGTGCAATCGCGAGTGCAGGGGCGTCGGTTGCCGGAAGAGGCGTGCTTTGCCTTTGTGCTCAAGCATGAAAGCTGGCTACAGTTCATCGCCACCGAAGTGGTTGGCGCGCGCACCGTAGAAGAACTGTTCAAACTGAACCGTCTGTTTCCCCGTGTACACCGGCGGGACCTCTACCGACTGCCCGAGGGGTTTAGGCTGCATTCCTTATTCCGCTCGCAGCAATGGTCGCCTCACTGGCTGTCGGGCGCCTCTGGCTGGTTAACACAGCATTTCGTCATGCCCGACGTATTGTTGGCCGCGCTCACTCGCGCTCTGGAGGATGAAAATGCACGCATGGCGATTTACTTTTCCACGCTTGACGGCGCGCTGTTACGGTATAGACCCTCGCCTATAAACCTGGAAAAGGGTGGCGAGGCCGACCGCTTACTGGGGGAGGCAAAAACCCAACTGGCTTCCGGTGCGAAGACACCGCAGGCGTTTATCCAGGACTGGGCGGCCAGGGGCGACCTGCAAGTGGTGCGTGTCAGCCTTTACTGGGACAAGGTCGGGCTGGTCGGTACTGAGTGGAACGGCTATGAACACATTGCGCCGCGCCGTTTGACCCCGTGTTTCGCGTTTGCCGATGATGCCGTGCGCCACGCCCAGACATTGGTCGGTAATGGGCACAAACGCACGTATGGCGGGGTCGTCCTGCAGTTGGTCAATGGGCTGTTTGTAGCGACAGAGCCCCTGCTGATTCCTCCTCAGGGCGCGACACTGAGTTGGGTCTACCCCGATGCTACGATTGCTACCGGGCTTTACCCAGGTGGCAGTACCCTCGTTGCCAACTACCGGTCGTTGCCGGAGCGAGAGGTGCCCATACTGCTGTCGCCGACGCAAAAAGCCGTTTACCAAAGCATGATTCCCACTGAGGTACTGGCTCATCTACTGCGCCAGACCACTAAGATCAAACGTCAATACGTGTTCGGCCCCACCGGTTCGATACTCAGCTATCAATTGTCAGACACTATTGATGAGGCGCAGCTCAAAAAAAGCCTGAATCTCAATGGCCGCTACACCGGCGACTTCGTTGACAATTTCGCAGAACAGAAAATGCGTACCCAAGCCCTGCTGCCTCAGGACTTCGTCGAGAGTGTGGTCCGCGCCGGCGAGTTGCGCGTGGTGCAGGGCGATACCTTGTGGGGTAGCCCCAGGCTGTTAAGACCCAGGTTTGCACTGAATCAATATCAGGCCAAGCCATGGGAGGTTATCTCGGCGGTTGCTGACGCGCCGTGCGGTCCGATTTTTACCCGTGCTTTGGATGCCGTGCGGCATATTCAGCGCCGTTGGCAGCCACAGGCGCGTGTTGCCATCGGTTATGTACTCAAGGCCTTCGGGCGGGAGTTTTACATGGCCACCCAGCCCCAGCTCAGAGATAGTCATGAGAATTTGAGGGCGATTTTCCTTGATGGAAAAGTACCCCAGGGTTATTCGATTATTGGCGTGTATTTGTGTGCGTCGACCGAAACGATCGCTACGGCTGACGATGCAATGGCCCAGCATTTTTTTGCACCAGCGAGGATTGCCCAAGCGCTGCAGTTCATGACCACGCCTCGCAACGGGAACACGTTGCCGTTGTACCTGCTGTGCGCTGACGGCGCGCTGCTTGGGTATACCGTGCCCAAGACGGCGTCCGTGTCGGAACGCCTGGAAAAGGTGAGTCAGGACGCCACGCAACTGCGAGATGGCACGCTGACGGTGCGTGACTATGTCGTCAAGTTGGCTGAGCTCGGTGAGTTGCAAGTCAGGCTCACTAGTGAAATATGGGGGCGCAAGGAGCGTGTCAATGCGCAGTGGCAGCCCAAGCGGGCGGCCCACACGTTTACCAGTGATCCCTATTTCCATTCGTTCTGCGGGCCGCTGTTCTTCTTTGCCGACGACGCCGCGCGTTATGCCCAGCAGTTGATCGCGCCGTTCCACGCCAAGACGTATCTGGGGGCCCTGCTGGTGCCCCCGCGCCTATCGGGGTTTGTTGCGATTGACCCTGTGGAAGACCGGCCCGGGCTTGGCAACAGTACGCTGGAGTGGTTCTTCTGGCTCGGGCACGCCGGGTTCGACATACCGGCGGGTCACGACCTGCATGACTACAAAATTGCTGCGGTGCATGCGTTCTTCAAGTCAATCCCGTACACCAGCAGTCTCAAACCACTGGACATCAGCCTGCTACCCAATTTTGTCTCCACGCAGGATCTGAACAACTACCTGTCGGTGGTCATCAGCAATCTCCCTGATGCCCAATGCATCTACCTATCTTGCCGGGGGGGTGGCCTGCTCAAGTACGTACCCGCAGTGTCGAGCGCGGAGTCGACACTGCTTAGCGCTCGGGCGGAGCCTGCGCCCAGTGCATTGGTCAGTCATTTGTGCCGTTTGGGCAGCTTGTCGGTATTGATCACTGACACGTTCTGGAAAAGGCGAGGGGTGCTGGGGGTCGAATGGGCAACGGTCAGTGGGGAGGCCGGCGAGCCCTGGTATGGGCGTGCAAAAGACGAACTCTAATCTCAGCGCCTGCGCATCAACCCGATAAAAAACAACCCGCCAATCGCCGCTGTGGCCACTCCGATGGGCAGGTCTTCGGGGGCGATCAGCGTGCGCGCAGCCACATCGACCCAGACCAGGAACAGGCTGCCGAGGAGCGCGCACACCGGCAGTAACCGTCGATGCTCGGCGCCCACCAGGCGCCGGGCAATGTGCGGGATCATCAGGCCGACAAAACCGATGGAGCCACTGATGGAGACCAGCACGCCGGTCATCAGCGAGGCCACCAGAAATACCTTCAGCCGCACGTTGCGCGCATTCAGGCCCAGGGTCACGGCGGTCTGTTCGCCGGCCATCAGTGCATTCAATGGGCGAGCCATGCCCACCAGTACCAACAGGCCCATCAGCACTGTGGCGGCGGGAATCGCCAGCAGTTCCCAACGTGCCAGGCCCAAGCCGCCGAGCATCCAGAACATCACCGCCGAGGCGGCGCGATGGTCGCCCATGAACAACAGCAGATTGGCTGCCGCCATCATTACAAACGACACCGCCACGCCGCACAGCAGCAGGCGATCACTCTCCAGCCGGCCGTTGCGACTGGCCACTGCCAGCACCACCAGCATGCTCAGCAGTGCGCCGATAAAGGCGGCGATGGGCAACGTGAGCAAGCCGACGACTTCGCCCACATGCAGCACCACAATCACCGCGCCGAGGGTGGCGCCGGAGGTCACGCCGAGCAGGTGCGGGTCGGCCAGCGGGTTGCGCGTGACGGCCTGCAATACCGCGCCGATCAATGCCAACCCGGCGCCCACCAACGCGCCCAGCAACATGCGTGGTACTCGGATCAGCCAAACAATGTGTTCCTGCCCGGCGGGCCAGTTCACCTCGCCGATGCCGCAGGTTTTGTACACCACGATCCGCCACACCACGTCGACCGGCACTCGCGCCGGGCCGAAGCCCAACGAGATGACACAGGAGACGAAGAGCACCACAGCCAGGACGATGAGCAGCAAGGCATAGCGACGGCTGATCATTCGCCGTGAAACCCCTTGGCCAGCGTCTCGACGGCCAGTACGTTATCGATGCCCGGCGTGGCTTGTACGTAAGGGATCACGATAAACCGTTGGTTCTTGATCGCGTCCACCGCTTGCAGCGCCGGGTTATTCATCAGGAACGCCTGCTTCTGCTCGGCGGTGATTTCGCTGTAGTCGACGATCACGATCACTTGCGGGTTGCGCTCCACCACGGTTTCCCAATTGACGCGGGTCCAACTGGCATCGACGTCATCGAGAATATTGCGCCCACCGGCCGCCTCGATCAGCGCCTGGGGCATGCCCAGGCGGCCTGAGGTCATGGCGCGGTCTTCGCCGCTGTCGTAGAGGAACACCCGGGGTTTGCCTTCGGGCAGGTTTTTCTGCACCTCGTCGACCTGCGCCTGCATTTGCGCGATCAGCGTATTGGCGCGGTCCTGCACGTCGAAAATCTTGCCCAGGTTGCGCAGGTCGTTATAGGTGTCTTCCAGCGTCGCGGCCGGGCGTTTCATCACGAAGGCACAGGATTCGGTCAGCTCGTACACGTTGATGCCCAAGGGTTGCAGGGTACTTGGCGTGAGGTCGCCGCCCACGCGCATGCCGTAGTCCCAGCCGGCGAAGAAGAAGTCCACGTTGGCGTCGAGCAGGGTTTCCACCGACGGGTATTTGCTCGCCAACTCCGGCAGGCCGTCGAGGATCTCGGCCATTTGCGGGGTGACTGACTTCCAGCCGGTCACGCCGCTGTAGCCGGCCATGCGCGGTTTGAGGCCCAGGGCGAGCATCATCTGGGTCATGTTGATGTCGTGGCTGACTGCGTGTTTCGGCGCTTCCTGGAAGGTCACGTTGCGGTTGCAGCTTTTGACGGTGACCGGGTAATGGGTCGCTTCGGCGAACGCGTGGGCAGTACCGAACAGCAACGCGAGAGATAGCAGGGAGCGCAGGATCATGGTTGGGTTATCCAGGTGATTCGGGGGTAGCCGGACAAAGGGTGGGTGTCGATCAGTGCTTCGACGCCAAACACCTCGCGTAGCAACTCGGCGGTCAGTACATCATGGGGCGTACCGCTGGCGACGATGCGTCCGTGGTTGATCACGTACAGGCGATCACAGAAGGCGGCGGCCAGGTTCAGGTCGTGGATGCTGGCCAGAGTGCCGATGTTGAGGCGCTTGACCAGCCTCAGCAGTTCAAGCTGATAGCGTGGGTCGAGGTGGTTGGTGGGCTCGTCGAGGATCAGCAGTTGCGGTTGCTGGGCCAGGGCGCGGGCGAGGATCACACGCTGTTTTTCACCGCCGGAGAGGGTGGCGAAGGCGTGGTCTTCGAAGCCTTGCATGCCGACGGACGCCAACGCATTTTGCACCAGTTGCCGGTCATGCAAGGTGTCTCCATCGAACACGCCCTTGTGCGGCGTGCGGCCCATGGCGACGACTTCATCGACCCGCAGCCCAAAGGCATCGGGAAACTCCTGTAGCACCACCGCGATGCGCTGCGCACACCATTTTGAACTCTGCTTCCACAGGTTCTGATGTTCCAGCCGCACATCACCCTGTTCCGGTTTGCTGAACCGGTAGGCGCAGCGCAACAGGCTGGTCTTGCCGCTGCCATTGGGGCCGATCAACCCGACGAACTCTCCCGCACCGACCTGCAGGCTCGCATCACGCAGGTGGAACCGGTGATGGCAGTGGCCGTGGTCCGACGGCGTCCAGGCCAGGTCGGTGAGGGTGAGTGAAGTCATCAGAAGCTGTAGTCCGCGGTCACGAAGAATGAGCGTGGCTCGCCGAGGATCCACTGTTGCCCGTCGTTGTACTGGCTGACGGCATAGGTGCGGTCGAACAGGTTATTCAGTTGCAGGCCCAGGGTGGTGTTGCGCATGGCTTGCCACGACACGCTGGCGTCGACCACGGTGTAGCTCGGCAGCTCGTTCTGGTTGGCCATGTCGGCATATCGGGCATCGACATAACGCACACCGGCACCGGCGCGGATGTCGTCGGTCACGGCTTTGCTCAGCCACAAGTTGGCGGTACGGCGTGGCACGTCCACCGGGCGGTTGCCGTCGCGCGAGACTTGCACGCCGTTGACGTCCTGGCTGAAGTCGTCGTACTGCGCATGCACGATGGCGGCGTTGGCTTGCAGGGCCCAGGCGTGAGGCAGTTGCAGGTCGAGGCTGGCTTCCAGGCCTCGGGAGGATTGCTGGCCGACTTGCTGCTGATGGTCCGGGTCACCCGGAATGTCGGTGAGTAGTTTCTTTTTGACGATGTGATAAGCCGCTAAGGTCCATTCGCCGCGTTGGTCCCAGAAGGCTTGCTTGATGCCGATCTCGGTCTGCTTGGCGGTGGACAGGTCGAACTGCTGCTGGCTCGGGCTCAGGGAGATCAGGCCACCGACGCCGTCGGTGCTGGTGGAATACTGGCCGTACACCGAGGTGTCGGGCGTGATCGCGTAGACCAGGCCGGCTTTCCAGTTATTGCCGGTGAGGGTTTTGTCGGACTGGCTGCCATCGCGCAGGCCCTCACGTTCGACGTGGGCGTAGTCGCGGCGAAGGCCGGTGATCAGCGACAGTTGGTCGGTGAGTTGCAGACGGTTTTCGGCGAAGCCGGCGACGGTTTTGGTGGTGGTGGAGAACAGCGGCAGGAACGCGCTGTTGCTTGCAAACTGCCCCGGTTCCGGGTGGTTGACGTCGATGGGCTGGCCATCGCTGAAGGTGTCTGTGAACGGTGAATTACTGGCCAGGCGAAAGCGAATCCGGTTGTACTCCACGCCAGTCACGGTCTGGCTGTCGAGGCCGAACAGCGTGTGCTTGAAGGTGAAGGTCTGGCGGTCGCCCACCTGCTCCTGATTGTGCTTGATGCCGAAGTTGCCGCTGCGTGTGAGCTGGCCGTTGGTGAAGTTGTAGTTCTCGGCGTTCTGCCAGCGGCGCTGGTTTTTCAGGTAGTACAGCTCGTTGGTGGCGCTGACACTGTCGTTGAGCTGCCATTCGCTGGTCAGGCGCGTCCATTGGTCGTTGTAGTGCTGGGTATCGTTGTTGACGTTGTAATTCTTGTCGCGCAGGCCCTTGTGCAATTGGCCGTTGATCAACGGCGTACCGAAGTAGTTCTGCGGGCGCTGGTCGCCGTAGTCGCTGGCCAGGGTAAAGCTCAGGTTGTCCGCCGCCTGCCAGCGCAGGGCGCCGCTGACGAAGTCGCTGCTGGAGTCGCCACGGTCGATGAAACCGTTGCTGCGCAGGCGATTGAGGTTCAGGCGATAGCTCAGGGTATCGGTCAGTGAGCCGCCGCTGTCCAGGGCTTGCTGCTGGCGATCATAGGAACCGTAGCCCAGGCGGATGTGGTTTTCGATCTCGCCTGCAAACGGCTTTTTCGGCACGGTGTTGATCACTGCACCGGTGGCGCCTTCGCCATACAGCACCGAGGCTGGGCCGCGTAAAACGTCCACGCGCTCTACCGACCAAGTGTCCACCGGGAAGGTCGAGGTACCCATGCCCATGTACATGCGGTTGCCGTCGTACAGCTGCATCACCGAACCCTGGCCGGTAAAACCACGGGCCGACAACGAGGTGCCGCCATCGCCCGGCGTGCCGGTGCGGCTGATGCCGGTGGCGCGGGAGATTGCGTCCTGCACACTGGCATCGCCGCGTTCGCGGATCTGCGCGCCGGTCTGGCTTTCGACGCTGCCAGGGGTTTGCAGCGACGTGAGGTTCAAGCGCGAGCCGGCGGTGGTCGGGGTCTTGAGGTCGACGCGTTCGTCATCCAACGCGGGCGCGGTGACGGGGCTGGCGGGCAGGGTCAGGGCTTGGGCACTGTTATGCAGGGCGAGCAGGCACAGCCCGGACGCAAGGTACTTGTTCATCGGTCGATCAGTCTTCTAGGAGGAGTACTCGCCGCAGGGCGCGGCGAGCAACGATAACGCAGAAAGTGTTATAAGTTAACACTTATTCGCTGCGCGGCCAAAGTCCGCGCAAGGCTACAGAAAGGCTCTGCGCCGGGCATCTCGCCTGTTTCATGCAGAACCTGAGGCGGATTCACGTTGCGCAAAAAAGCGTGAAAGCACCAGGCGGTCCAATGCCCACACCAGGATCAACGAGGCACCCACCAGCGGAAAAATGATCGCCAGGGCGAGCATGATCACCATCGCGGTTTTCCACTTCGGCAGGTCATGGCGCAGCGGCGGAACGCCCAGCCCGCCATGAGGCCGACGCTTCCACCAGATCACCACGCCACTGACGGCGCTGAGCAAAATCATCAGGCAGATCAGCAGCACGATCAGCTGATTGACCCAGCCGAACATCTTGCCTTCGTGCAGCATCACGCCGGTCTCGGTGGCCCGCGCGACCAGGTTGTAATGTTCCCAACGCACATCGGCCAGCACCTTGCCGGTGTATTGGTCCACGTGCAGGGTGGCGTCATTGCGTGGGTCGTTGGCGAACACCGCGACGGTGAATACACCTTCGGCGGTGGTGGGGAAGGTGATGCTGTAGCCGGGCTCGACGTGACGTGCATTGGCCAGGTCGACCACCTGCTGCAAGCGCAAGGTGGGCGCCGCCGGACCCGAGTGCATGGCGCCGTGGTTCATGTGTTCGGCGTGGTCGCCGGACATCGGCATCGGCGTGTTTTCCATGGCCCAGGGCACGGTCTGTTGGCTGGCGGTATTGAGGACGCGCGCCTGCTGATCGGACTGCGGCACGTTGTTCCACATTGCCGCCGGAAAGGTGTTCCACAAATCAGCGTATTGCTTGCCCCAGAAACCGGTCCAGGTCATGCCGCTGAGTAACATCACCAGCAGCAATGACGCGCCCCAGAAACCGGTGACTGCGTGCATATCGCGCCAGAACACCCGGCCACGACTGTTGACGCGAGGCCATAGAACACCCGCCGAGGACTTGCCGCGCGGCCACCACAGGTACAGGCCCGACACCACCAGCATCACACCCCAACCGGCGGCGAGTTCCACCAGGCGATCACCGACGGTGCCGATCATCAGCTCGCCGTGCAGGGCGCGGGCGATGGCTTGCAGGTTGTATTTCGAGTCCTGCTCGCCGAGGACCGTGCCGCGATAGGGATCGACGAACACGTTCACTTCGCGGCCTCCGTTGTGCATCACGAATTGTGCACTGCTGGTGGCGTCGGCCGGGGGCAGGTATTTGCTGATCGCAGCGTTAGGGTAAGCAGCTTTGGCGCGCTGCAGTTGCTCGTCGGCGCTCAGGGCGTGCTCGGCGGTTTGGACCTTGAGCAGTTCGCCGTACATCAGCGGGTCGAGTTGGGGTTTGAACAGGTAGATGATGCCGGTCAGTGCCAGCAGCACCATGAAAGGGGCGACGAACAGGCCGGCGTAGAAGTGCCAGCGCCAGGCCAGGTTGTAGAAGGAAATCTTTTGAGTGCTCATCGGGGGCTCCGCAAGGCATTAATTTTTTATGTCCGTGATGCTTTTAGAAGCTCATATCGACTTTGGTCCAGAGCGTGCGCCCCGGCTCCTTGATGGCCTGCGGGTCACTGGCCGGGTAGCCGAACCCGGCGTTGCCGGCCAGGTTCAAGTGCTCGGCGTAGGCCTTGCCGAACAGGTTGTCGACGCCGGTGCTGACCTTGAAGTGTTTGTTGATGCGATACGCCGCGTTCAGCGAGAACACGCCAAAACCGCCGCTCTTATCGAAGTCCTTGCCGACCACGTTGCCCTTGTTCGGGTCGATGCGGTTTTGTGCGGCGACCACACGCCACAGCGCGCCGGCACTCCAGTCATCTTCGCTGTAGGTGAGGCCCAGGCGTGCATCCAGTGGCGGCATTTGTGGCAGCGCCTTGCCGTCGCTGCTGTTCTTGCCCCAGGCGTAGGCGAGGGTGGCGTCGGTTTTCCAGTGGCGCGTCAGTTTGTACGCCGCGCCCAATTCGCCGCCCATGATGCGCGCGTCGACGTTACGGGCCTGGGAGGTGGTGCCCATCATGCCGGGGCGGTAGTCGAACAGGATGAAGTCCTGCACCCGACCGACGTAACCCGAAGCCCAGGCTTCAAGGTCTTCAGCTTTGTATTGCGCGCCGAAATCGAGTTGGGTGGTCTTCTCTGGCTTCACGCCGTCGAAGGCATTCACTGAACCGCTCGCGCCGGTGTTGGGCGAAAACAGCTCCCAGTAATCGGGGAAACGCTCCGAGTGGCCCAGGCCTGCATAGAGGGTGGTGGGGCTGTCGGCCAGGTCGTGTTCATAGCGCACGAAGCCGGAAGGCAAGGTGTCGGCGCGAGTGTTGTCGGCGGTCGGGTTGGGCCGCGTCATCATGCCGGAGCCGGTGCTTTGCCGGAAGTCCTTGGCCGAGGCGCGGTCCAGACGCGCACCGGTGATCAGCCGCTCGCGGTCGGCGGCGTACCAGGTGAGTTCGCCGAACACGCCGTAGTTATGGAAGTTGGCGTCCTTGACCCGTGGCAGGTCCTTGTAGGTGTCGATGCCCATGCTGCTGCGCTGGCGATGTTCGTTGGTCTGCGCATCCAGGCCGCTGATCAACTGCACATCGGCCCAGCGCCAGGTGGCCTTGATCCGCGCGCCGAGGGTGCGGCGATCAACGTTGGACGCCATCGGCCCGGCCATCATCCCGGTGCCGGAGGGCGTGCGCAGACTGTAGTTGTCCATCACGTGGTCGGCGTAGTTGTAGTAGACCTGGGCTTCGACCTTATCCAGCACGTCGCCGATATTGGATTTTTCGAAACGCAGCCCCAGGCTTTCCCGCAGGAATTGCGAGCCATCCATGCCGCGTCCGGCGTAGCGCGCTTCGCCATCGCCCCGGCCGGCAGTGAGTTCCAGCAGGGTGTCGGCGTCGGGGGTGAAACCGACAGCGACGTCGCCGTTCCATTTGTCGTAGCGCGAGGCGACGGTGTCGTTGTTGCCGTCCTTGTAGTCATCGGCATGGGCCTGGTTGCCGATCACCCGTACATAGCCCAGTGGGCCACCGGCCGCCGCGTCGATGACTTTGTCAAAGCGCCCGTTGGAACCGGCCAGCACGCTGGCGTTGAGTCGCGTGCCCAGCTCGCCGAATTGCTCAGGCTCACGCTCGAACAGCACGGTGCCAGCCGACGCTCCAGGGCCCCAGAGCACGGTCTGCGGGCCTTTGATGACGGTGAGCTTGTCGTAGGTTTCCGGTGAGATGTACGAAGTGGGCGCGTCCATGCGGCCGGGGCAGGCGCCGAGCATCATGCTGCCGTTGGTGAGGATGTTCAGGCGCGAGCCAAACATGCCACGCAGCACCGGGTCGCCATTGGTGCCGCCGTTGCGCACCAGGGCGAAGCCGGGGATGGTCTTGAGGTAGTCGCCGCCATCGCTGGCAGGCACCGGTTGGCGCGGGTCTTTCGGGTTGGTGATCACGGTCAGCGGTGAGCTGGGGGCGATCGCCGTGATGACGGTGGGGCTCAGTTCATTTTCGTCGGCGTGAGCTACCGGGGCCAGCAGTGCGCCGCACAGAACGGCGAACACGGGAGTACATCCCAAACGGGTGTCAGCAGAAAACCTGGACATGACAAATTCCATCAATCAATCGTAAACAACACGGCCAGCAGCCTGCGGCTGTCTGTCTAAAGTCGGCCGGGGTGAAGTAACGCTGTGAAGTGCTTACGAAACGATGGGCGGCGCGCGGCTGCGGGCGCCGGGGAAGATGCTCTGCCGGGCATGGCCCAGGCGCGTGGCGGGGGTGAGGGCGTTGGCGGGTGGCGGACTGCTCAGGGTGAAGGTTGAAACGCCGCCGGGCAGGGCGGGGCAGCTGTAGAGCAGGTCGCAATAGCCGCACTTGGACCAGAGGGCGTGGTGTTCGTCAGGGGCTTTTGGATGATGGGAGTCGCCGTGGTCCATCGGCATGTCCATCGACATACCGGCGTGATGATCCATCGGCATCGCTTGGGAAATCAGCGGACCGATAAAGATCATCAGCATGGCAAACAGGCTGATCCAACCGCCGCGCCTTACGCGGGCGTGCGGGGAGAGCCTGGCGCGAGGGGCGCCCATCGAATGTCAGCCTATTGCGGGTGCTTGTGCTCGTGGCTGGCCATCGGCGGTACTTTCTGCACCGACACGTCCACCTCGACCTTGCCGGCTTTTTCGAAGGTCAGGGTCAGCGGGAATTGCTTGCCGTCGGCCAACAGGCTGCGGTCTTTGAGGCCGAGCAGCATCACGTGGTAGGCCATCGGCGCGAAGGTCAGGTCACCCTTGGCCGGCACGGCGACGCTGGGCACTTGCTGCATCTTCATCAGGTCGCCTTGCATGACGTGTTCGTGCAACTCGGGCCTTGTCCGCCACCGGCGTTTCGACGCTGAGCAGGCGGTCCGGGGATTCGCCGGTGTTATGAATCACAAAATAGGCGGCAACAGTCGGCGCATTCGGCGGCAACTCCTGGGACCAGGGTTCGCTGACCACCAGGTCGCCGGCCTTGTAGTCCTCGGCATTGGCAGCACTGAACACCGGCAGCAACAACGCAGCCAGAAGCAGGGAAGATTTGAGCATGGCAGTTCTCCAGAACGGTTCTAAACGCAGTTCACTTGCGAAGAAAATCAGACCGTTGGAGAGGCGCGGGGGTTGAGGCTTGGCCATTGCTGGCGCGGGGTGGGGCTTTGCAGCCGGGCCGGCGGCAGGCTCTGCGAGGTATTGAATTGCGTGAGGTACAACTGCGGCACATGCCCCGGCAACGCCACCAATGGCGCCGAGCCCGAGCAACACCAGCAATGTTGCATGGTGGAATGATCGTCCTGCTGCGGCGCCGGAATCTCCAGCTGGCCCAGGGCGATGGTCTTCAGGCTCGCACCATTTGAGGAACAGAAACTGCCCCACAGCAACTGCTGCACCGGGTCCTGGGACTGTTGCATCGCGCTGGCCATCGGCATGGCAAAGGCGTTGAACAGCACTGCGAGGCAGGCGATCCAGGCGATTGCAAAGCGTTGACGGGCCATGGCGGACAATCCGTAGGGTTAAACGATCAGGGGGGTATTTAGCCTGATCGTGGGGGATAAGTAAAAACAGGGCATGTGGTTTGGTGTCGCAGTGCTATCGGATAGCGGTGGCGTGAAACTTGAGGCCCAACGCTTTCATGACTTTCATGATAGTCGCGAATTCGGGATTACCAGTGGCGGAGAGGGCTTTGTACAGGCTTTCGCGGCCGAGGCCGGCGTCGCGGGCGATTTGGGTCATGCCCTGGGCGCGGGCGATGTTGTTCAGGGCTGATCGAATCAGCAAGCCGTCGCCGGAGTCCTCTTCGAAAGAGGCTTCAAGGTACTCGGCCATGTCCTCGGGAGTCTTGAGGTGCTCAGCTATGTCGAAGTCTTTAAATTGAGTCATGAGTCATTCCTTATTCCAAATTCATCGGCTATTTCTTTAGCGCGCTGGATGTCGCGTTTTTGCGTGGATTTATCGCCACCTATCAACAGCAGGTAAACCACCTCATCAACGCGTGTGAAGTAAACCCGGTATCCAGGGCCATAGTGGATGCGCATTTCTGATACGCCATTTCCTACGGGTGCACAGTCTCCGAAGTTACCCCTCGTTGCGTTATCCAATCTTGTCAACACACGACCGCGGGCTGGCCTGCTGCGTGACGAATCAAGCCACTCTTGAAACTCGTCGGATCTCTTGAATCGAATCATGTTTGATCGTATTCCTTGGGATACAGAATGGCAAGTTGCGATGCGCTGCAAAAGCAGTGCATCTCCATCGCGGATGCTGGTGCGAGCTCGCGAGCTCGCGAGGAGAGAGGTTAGGGCGGGGGCTTTTGGCTGAGCCAGCCAGCTGGTTCGAAAGTGTTTGTAGGGGGATTCGGCTTTTATGAGAAGGCCAAATGGTTGGTCATTTTTCGGGTTATTTGAACCGAGAGGAATTGCTCGGCGTTGCGCAATTGATTGAGCTGGCGCAATTGCTCGCGAAGGCGGAGTGTCGGCCAATAGATTTGGTGACTGACGCACAGCCTTCGCGAGCAAGCCCGCTCCCACAGGGATTTGTGGTGGTTAGAGAGTGTTGATTGCCTGTAGTACCTCAGGCACGGTGGTAAATTCTCTATCTACCTGAGCCAGAACGGGCCGCTTCAACACCAACACCGGCACCCCCAACTCCCTTGCCACTTCCAGCTTCGGCTCCGTCGCCGTGCTGCCGCTGTTTTTGCTGATCAGCACATCAATCCCACGCCGCTCAAACAACACCCACTCATCCTCGATCAAAAACGGCCCCCGCGCGCCAATCACTTCGCAGCGCTCATTGCCCGGGTACACATCCAGCGCGCGCAACGTCCAGAACTGCTCCGGCGGGATCTCATCAAGGTGCTGCAACGGCTCGCGGCCAAGCGTGAACAGCGGACGCTTGAAGGGTTTGAGCGCTTCAATCAACGCGGCCCAATCACTGACCTCGCGCCAATCATCTCCCGCCTGCGGCTGCCACGCCGGGCGGCGTAAGGCCCAGCAGGGGACGCCGCTCAACTGCGCGGCCTCGGCCGCATTGCGGCTGATTTGTGCTGCATACGGATGGGTTGCGTCGAGAATCAGGCAAATCCCCTCATCCCGAACAAACTGCGCCAAGCCTTCGGGCCCGCCGTAACCACCCACCCGCACTCGGCATATCAGGTCAGTCGGCACTCGGCCCACACCGGCCAAACTGTAGATATGTTCCGGGCCCAACGTACGGGCAATGGCCAACGCTTCAGTCACACCGCCCAACAACAGGATGCGCTTCATAGCGGCTTGACCACTTCCAGCAAGGTGATCGGCAACGCCTGGCGCCAGGTATCAAACTCCCCCAACGGCTGCGCCTGGGCCACGTGGATGCGCGTCAGTTCGCCGCCATGCCGGGCGCGCCAGTCCATCAAGGTCATTTCACTTTGCAGGGTCACGGCGTTGGCGACCAAGCGCCCGCCCGGCCGCAGGTGTTGCCAGCAGGTATCGAGCACGCCGTCGCGGGTGACGCCGCCACCGATGAAGATGGCGTCCGGTGCCTCCAGTCCGCTTAACGCCTCGGGCGCTTTGCCGCGAACCAGTTGCAGGCCCGGCACGCCCAGGGCGTCGCGGTTGTGTTCGATCAGGCCTTGGCGACCTTCATCCGCTTCAATCGCCACTGCACGGCAACTCGGATGAGCGCGCATCCATTCAATACCAATGGAGCCACTGCCCGCGCCCACGTCCCACAGCAGTTCGCCGGGCATCGGCGCGAGGCGGGCCAGGGTCATGGCGCGTACATCGCGTTTGGTCAGTTGGCCGTCGTGTTTGAAGGCTGAATCCGGCAGGCCCGCCAGGCGCGACAGGCGGGGTGTTTCGCTGGAGGCTACGCAATCAATGGCAACCAGATTCAAATCGGCGATTGGCACGTGCTGCCAATCAACCGCCAGCCCGTCGATGCGCCGCTCATGCGCGCCACCCAAATGTTCAAACACGCTCAAGCG
Source organism: Pseudomonas azotoformans (assembly GCF_001579805.1). Taxonomy (NCBI): domain Bacteria; kingdom Pseudomonadati; phylum Pseudomonadota; class Gammaproteobacteria; order Pseudomonadales; family Pseudomonadaceae; genus Pseudomonas; species Pseudomonas azotoformans. The sequence continues at coordinate 2,208,265 of NZ_CP014546.1, forward strand.
GCTCGGCCCAAACCCGTACGAAGCCAATAAAGCGGCAATCAACGCCGGACTGCGCCCGTCATTACTCAACACCAACAACCGCACCCCACTGGCCAGTTGCGCATTCAGCGCCGCCAGCGGCCGGGCCACCACGGATAACGTCACCACTTCCTGCAACGGCCAGCCCAACCGCGCTGCCGCCAACGACACCGACGAAGGTGCGGGCAAGATCAGCAATTCATTCGCCGCCACCTGCCGCGCCAGACTCGCGCCCACGCCATAGAACATCGGGTCCCCACTGGCCAACACACACACAGGCGCACCGCGCCGCGCCAGTACCGGTTCCAGGGAAAACGGGCTCGGCCATAACTCCCGCTCGCCGCGAATACACACCGGCAACAGGTCCAACTGGCGCTGAGCACCTATAATCCGCGTGGCGCGCAACAGGGCATGCCGGGCATTCCTGCCCAGCCCCTTGAAGCCGTCTTCACCGATGCCTACAACCGTCAGCCAGGGCGACATAAAGATTCCTTGAACGACATCCGACGGGCAGGCTTTTCATGCCGCCGGACAAAGCAGGCATAATACCGCGCCTTTACCCATCAACCGGTAGCCCCGTGAACCCAACGCCCGCTGTGAATACCTTGCGCCCCTCGGCTTGTCCGGGGTTGCTGCGTATTGTCCAGGCGCTGGACGGCGGCATTTGTCGGATCAAATTGGCCGGTGGTTCGATCACTGCCGCCCAAGCCCACGCGGTGGCGGATGCCGCCCAGGCCTATGCGGGCGGGGTGATCGAGGCGACCAACCGCGCCAATCTGCAGATTCGTGGGATTGGCACTGAAGAAAGCGCGCTGATTGCGATGCTGCTGGCAGCCGACCTTGGCCCCAGCAATGCCGCCGGCGACGACGTGCGCAACCTGATGCTCAGTCCCAGCGCCGGTATCGACCCGCAGATGCTCTTCGACACCCGCCCGTTGGCCGAACAGATCCTCAATACCCTGCAAAGCCACCCGCGTTTTCATGAGCTGTCGGCCAAGTTCGCTGTGCAACTGGATGGCGGTGAAGCGTTGGCGATGCTCGAACATCACCATGACCTGTGGCTGTCGGCGTTCGTACGGGAGGGCGAGACGCTTCTGGCCTTTGGCCTGGCGGGTTGTCCGGCGCTGGATGCGCCGCTGGCCGCCGTGCCATTGGACCAGGGCCATGCACTGGTGGTGGCCGTGCTGGAAGCATTTCTGGACATCGCCACGCCAGAACAGACGCGTATGCGGCATCTGTCTGTGGATAACTTATTGAGTCGTCTAACACTGCCGCTGCTGCCCTCCGATGGCTTCAACCGCACGCCCAGTGGCGCTTTGCAGCACCTCGGCACTTATCCACAAGCGCAAAAAAATCAGTACTATGTCGCCGCTATCGCGCCCTTGGGCCGCCTGGATGCGACGATGCTCAAGGGCGCCGCGCAACTGGCCAGCGAATACGGCGACGGCACGCTGCGTTTCACCCCCTGGCAGGGCGTGCTGCTGCCCAACATTGAAAAACCTCGCGCCGTGACCGAACGCCTGGCGCAGCTTGGCTTTCTGTGTTCAATCGACCAGCCCCTGGCGCGCATGACCGCCTGCACCGGCTCCTGCGGCTGCGGCAAGGCCCTGGCCGACACCAAGGCCGACGCGGTGCAACTCGCTGCCCTGGACACCGGGCACAACGTGCACCTGTCCGGCTGCCCGCGCTCCTGCGCCGCCGCACACACCGCGCCGGTCACCTTGCTGGCGGTGAGCCCCGGCCACTACGACCTCTATTTTCGCGAGGCAGCCCACCCCGGTTTCGGCCGGCTGCACGCACGCAACCTTTCTATTGAAGCGACGGGCGCCCTGCTGCGCGCCCGCCCACGGAGCAACACCGATGATTGATTACATCCGCGACGGTCAGGAGATCTATCGCAACTCCTTCGCCATTATTCGCGCGGAAGCCAAGTTGGACCGCATCCCGGCTGATTTGGAGAAACTCGCGGTGCGGGTGATTCACGCCTGCGGCATGGTCGACGCCATCGACGGCCTGCAGTTCTCCGAAGGGGCGGGCAAGGCCGGGCGCGATGCGCTGGCTGCGGGCGCGCCGATCCTGTGCGATGCGCGGATGGTCTCCGAAGGCGTGACCCGCGCACGCCTGCCGGCCAATAACCCGGTGATCTGCACCCTGCGCGATGACAGCGTTCCAGACCTGGCGCGGGAGTTGGGCAACACCCGCTCCGCCGCCGCCCTGGAGCTGTGGCGCCCGCACCTGGAAGGTAGCGTGGTGGTGATCGGCAACGCACCGACCGCGTTGTTCTATCTGCTGGAAATGCTGGATGCGGGCGCGCCGAAACCGGCGTTGATCCTCGGCTTTCCGGTGGGTTTTGTCGGCGCCGCCGAGTCCAAGGCGATGCTGGCCGCCGACAGCCGTGGCGTGCCGTTCGTGATCATGCAGGGCCGCCTGGGCGGCAGCGCCATGGCCGCCGCTGCGGTGAATGCCCTCGCCACGGAGGTCGAATAATGCAGGCACGCGGACGTTTGATCGGCCTGGGCGTGGGCCCCGGTGACCCGGAACTGATCACCCTCAAGGCCCTGCGCCTGCTGCGCGAATCGCCCGTGGTGGCGTACTTCGTGGCCAAGGGCAAGAAGGGCAACGCCTTCGGGATCATCGAAGACCACTTGGTGCCGCAACAGACCTTGATGCCGTTGGTGTACCCGGTGACCACTGAAGTGTTGCCGGCGCCGATGTCTTACGAACAGGTGATCAGCGATTTCTACGACGCCGCCAGCGTTGACGTCGCCGCACACTTGGACGCCGGCCGTGACGTAGCGGTGATCTGCGAAGGCGACCCGTTCTTCTACGGTTCCTACATGTACCTGCACGACCGCCTCGCCGAGCGCTATGAAGCGCAGGTGATTCCAGGCGTGTGTTCAATGCTCGGCGGTGCCTCGGTGCTGGGCGCGCCGCTGGTTTACCGCAACCAGAGCCTGTCGGTACTCTCGGGTGTGTTACCCCATGACGACCTCAAGCGCCGCCTGGCGGATGCCGATGCGGCCGTGATCATGAAGCTGGGTCGCAACTTCCCGAAAGTGCGTCAGGTGCTGGAAGAGCTCGGCCTCGCCGGGCGTGCACTGTATGTGGAACGCGCCACCATGGCCAACCAGAGGATCGTGCCGCTGGATCAGGTCGATCCATCGTCGTCGCCGTACTTCTCGCTGATCATCGTGCCCGGTGAACGGTGGCAAGGTTGATGAGCCCGGCGATTGTCATTCTGGGCCAGGGCAGCCTGGCCACTGCGCGCAAGATCCAGCAGGTCTACCCCGGCGCTTTGATCCACGGCCTGGCCGGACGGGTCGACGGCGCGGACCAGGCCTACAGTGAATTCGGCGCGACCCTGCGCCAGCTCTATCAGCAAGGTACGCCGCTGATTGCGCTGTGCGCGGCCGGTATCGTCATTCGTACCTTGGCGCCGCTGCTGCTGGAAAAAGGCGAAGAACCCGCCGTGCTGGCCGTGGCCGAAGACGGCAGTACGGTGGTGCCGTTGCTTGGCGGCCTGGGCGGTGTGAACGTGATGGCGCGCGAAATCGCCGCTGCGTTGAACGTGGCCGCTGCGATCACCACCAGTGGCGAGCTGCGTTTCGGCACCTGCCTGCTCAATCCGCCAGCGGGTTATGAACTGGCCGACCTTGAACTGGGCAAGCGCTTCGTCTCCGACCTGCTGGCCGGCGAAAGCGTGCGCATCGAAGGCGCCGCGCCGTGGCTCGACCAGGCCAACCTGCCCCAGGACCAACAGGCACGCCTGGCGATTCACGTGGGCAGTAACGCGCGCGCGCCTGCTGCCGATGAATTGCTGATCTATTCGAAGAATGTCAGCGTGACCTGCAACCCAGGTGCGCAACTGGCTGAGCGTGTGCGCACGGCGTTGCATGAGGCGGGTATCGCCGTGCAATCCCTGGCGTGCCTGTTGGCCAGTGATACGCAGATGGCCGAGGCGTCGTTGCATGCAGCCGCGTTGGAGCTGGGTGTACCGCTGCGGTTTGCCAGCGTCAGCCAGGACGCGGATATCGTCATCAACGTTGCCGAGCAACCCCTGGACCTGGCGCAAGTCGGCCGTGTGCGTGGTCGCCTGGCTGTGATCGGCCTGGGCCCCGGCGCCGCCGAGTTGATGGTGCCAGCGGTCAAGGCAGAACTGGCGCGTTGCACCGACGTGCTCGGTTACGAAACCTACGTGCGCATGGCCGGGCCCTTCCGGGACGATCAGGTGCAGCACTGCACCGACAACCGCGAAGAAATGCAGCGTGCGCGCCATGCCTTCGAACTGGCGGCCCAAGGTCGCTCGGTGGTGGTTGTGTCGTCTGGCGACCCCGGCGTGTTCGCCATGGCCGCTGCGGTGATCGAAGCCCTGCACGAATCCAGTGATCCGGCCTGGCATCAGGTCGACCTGGAAATCCTGCCGGGCGTTTCGGCCTCGCTCGCCACCGCCGCCCAGGCGGGTGCGCCGTTGGGCCATGATTTTTGCGTGATGTCGCTGTCGGACAACCTCAAGCCGTGGTCGATCATCGAAAAACGCCTGGACCTGGCCTCCCAGGCCGACCTGGCGCTGGCGTTCTACAACCCGATCTCGCGCTCGCGGCCGTGGCAGCTGGGACGTGCGCTGGAAATCGTCGCACTGCACCGTACGCCTGAAACGCCGGTGGTGCTGGGCCGGGATATTGGCCGGCCAGGCCAGACCCTGCGCGTCACTACCCTGGGGCAACTGACGCCGGAGCAGGTGGACATGCGCACCATGGTGTTGATCGGTTCGTCCACCACCGCCACCTTCCCGCGTGCCGGTGGCGGTGAGTGGGTGTACACGCCGCGCTGGTACGGCGAGAAACCCGCCTCCTGAAAAGGGCCCCTCGGGTGCCTGAAAGCTCCGAATGACCCAGGGATTTTCCTGGCGTTGTCCGGGGCTTTTTCTTTTTTCTGCGACGAAATCCGGAAGCCCGCCAGGCATGCCGCGTGATTGCTGGGCGGCGCGGTTTGACGGGGGGCGCCAAGGGATGTTTGTCGTCTGGAAAACGCTCCAGCCAGTGGACTAGGGTGGACATAAGCCCCGAGTTGGGGTGCTTGTGGAGAACCAAAATGGAGCGACATCACAGAAGGATCAACAATAAAAAAAGGCGCAAATTGATTGCCGCCTACAAGTTGCCGGGAGCGTCTGGAGCGCTTAAGGCTTTGCCGTTGGACATAGAGGACGACTTCAACGCCGCCGTGGTCAACAACAGTGTCATCTCGTTTGCCGAAGGCTTGTCCGGCTTGAACCGGGAGTACGTGCGCAAGAGCTATTTGCTGGCCAGCAGCTATGTCAGCGATGTGTTGAAAGTACAGCGCGGTACCGAGGGTTGGTACGACGAGTTCATCACGGTGATGGTCAGCCTGGGGTGGCTGCCGGTGCGCAGCCGCTTCGAACGGGTTTCACGTTCCGGCAAGGGCCTGACCGTGCAATGGGCGGCGCTGAATATCATCACCACCCTGCTGGCGTCGACCTCATTGTCCGGGTACTTGCTGAGCACTTTGCCGAAACTGGCGGCCGATGCTTTGGACGCATTGAAGCAGGCGCCGGGGACGTTCGAACTGTTCAAACGCAACAGCGCGGTACACCAAGGCGGCGACTTCGGCCTGGCGTCCTGTGCCGAAACGGACGGTGAACTGATGATGGTGCTGGTGACCTACAGCAGCCATGGCGTGAGCAAGCAGATAGGGCTGCCCTTCCTGGAGTGGGACAGCTCTTCGTTCGAGGCCTTCAGCGGGCAGACGTGCCTGGTACTGAATACCTCGGTGGTCAACGAAAAGACGATCCAACTGATGCGCGAGAGTGCGGGCGACAAAGTGCAGTTGGCGATCGCCAAGTACCGGATCTAAGGCACCAGGTAACCGCGCACACCGGTGAAGATGATTTGCGCGGCCAGGGCGCACACAAACAACCCCATCAACCGACTGACAATCTGCAAACCCTGGTCACCGAGGATGCGTTCGATCCGGTTGGACAGGTACAGCACCACGCCCACCGTGAGGCTGGCCAGGGCGATACTGAGGATGGCGGTGAGCTTGTCATCCCAGTGCGGCTGACTCACCCCCATGACCAGCAGCGCACCGATGGTGCCGGGGCCGACGGTGAGGGGAATGGTCAGCGGCACGATGGTCACGTCCTGCTGCACGTTGTCGGTCTGCACCGCCGACTTGCCCTGAGCCATGCCCAGGGCGGAGATAAACAGCACACTGCCGGCGCCAATGCGGAAGGCGTCGACGGTGATGCCGAACACGCTGAAAATCACGCGGCCGAACAAGTAGAGCAACACGCTCGATACCAGGGTCGCCAACGCCACCTTCCACGCCAGGCGGCGCCGTTCTTTGCTGGAGTAGCCACGGGTCAGGCTGATAAAGCAGGACAGCACGAAGAACGGGCTGTAGAGCACCAGCATTTTCAGGTAGACGCTGAATAACACGTGGAGCATGGGGGCGGCTCGCGATGGGAGAAGATTGGGGGAAGTCTATCAGGCGAAACAGTGCAAATGTGGGGGCTGGCTAGCTGTGATGAGTAGGCCCGCTCACCACAAAAAAAGCCCACTCACCTTTCAGGCTAAGAGGGAGCGTGTTCGGGTCGCTGCTGACGCTGCGCCACCCAGAACTCCACCAGCTCACGCAACTGCGACAACTCCACCGGCTTGGCCATATGCCCGTCCATCCCGGCCTGGCGTGCGCGTTCTTTATGTTCCGACAGGATGTGGGCCGTCAGCGCCACCACCGGTGTGCGAATACGCTGGTGGCTGACTTCCCACGCGCGCAGTTGCTGGGTGGCCGAGAAGCCATCGAGGATCGGCATTTCACAGTCCATCAACACCAAGTCATAGCGCTGGGCTTTCATCGCTTCCAGCGCTTCTTCGCCATTGCTGGCAGTGTCCGGGTTGAGATTGAGCTTACCGAGCATGCCACGGATCACTTTGGTGGAGATGCTGTTGTCTTCAGCCACCAGGATGCGGAAATCCGTCGGCACGGTGATGGCCGCCGGCGAATTGAGGACCGGGCGAGGTGGAACGTTGCCCTTGCTGCGTTGGGTCAGTTCGTCGGCCAGGGTGGTCTTGAGCGTGTAGCCGGCAACGGGCTTGGCGAGGATGCGCTTGATCCCGCAATTGCGCGCGATGATCTTGCTCGGCGCGTTGCTGATGCCGGTGAGCATGATCAGCAGGATGTCGTGGTTCAGGCTCGGGTCTTCCTTGATCTTCGCCGCTAGTTGCATGCCGGTCATGCCCGGCATGTTCTGGTCCAGCAGCACCACGTCGAAGTAATCGCGCAGGTGCGCCTTGGTGCGCAGCAGTGCCAGGGCTTCCTTGCCCGATGGCACGGCGCTGACGTTGAGGCCCCAGGCCGAACATTGCTGCACCAATACTTTGCGGCAGGTGTCGTTGTCGTCCACCACCAGCACCCGTGCGCCCTTGAGTGGGCCGTCGAGGTCGGAGGTCGGGTGTTCCAGGCGTTCCGGGTCCAGCGGCAGGGTTAGCCACAAGGTGCTGCCCTGGTGGCTGCCGCTCTTGATGCCGAACTCGCCGTTCATCAGCAGGATCAGTTGGCGGGCGATGACCAGGCCCAGGTGACCGTTCAAGCGGGTGGCCGAGAAGAAATTCTTGCTGTGCAGTTCGCTGTGCAGCAGCGCGTCACGCTCGGCGGCCTCCATCGGCAGGCCGCTGTCCTGCACGGCGATGCGCAGGCGCGGCTTGGTGCTGCGGTCATCCAATGCGACCACGATCAGCACTTCGCCTTCGTCGGTTTTCTGCAGGGCGTTTTCCAGCAGGCTCAACATGGCCTGGCGCAGGCGCGTCGGGTCGCCGCTGATCACGCGGGGCACCTGGGGCTGGATAAAACTGATCAGCTCGACGTTCTGTTGTTCAGCCTTGGCGCGGAAAATACTCAGGCAATCTTCGATCAGCGCGTTGAGGTCGAACTGCACGTCATCCAGTTCGATCTGGCCGGATTCCAGCTTGGAGATGTCGAGGATTTCGTTGATCAGCGTGAGCAGTTCATTACCGGCGCTGTGGATGGTCTGCACGTAGTCGCGCTGTTTCACCGACAGCGGCGTACCCAGCAACAGTTCGGTCATGCCCAGCACGCCGTTCATGGGGGTGCGGATTTCGTGGCTGATCTTGGCCAGGAACTCGGCCTTGGCGGCAATCTCGGCATTGCTCGCCGCCAAGTCGCGGCTGAGGCTGAAGCGCGCTTCGACAATCGCGCGCTGGCGTTCGCCCAGCGCCAGGCTCATCAACAGGCCGCTGAGGCAGATGAAGGCCAGCAACGTGACGATCAGGCCCTGGGGCGAGACCATCGTCAGGCCCAGCAGTGCAGGCAGGATGATCAGCGTGCCGATGTTGAACACCACCATCGCCGCCACGAACAGGCGGGCCGGACGGTAGCCTTTCTGCCAGTGGTAGGCCGAGACGAACAGCATGCTCAAGCCGGCCAGGGCCACCAGGGCATAGGTGATGATGTTCAGCGGCAGGGTGTTGACGAACAACAGCAGCAGGCCGCACAGCACGATGAACAGGATGTCGGCCATCAACAGCTTGTTCAGCGGGTGTGGCCCCAAAGGCATGAAGAACCGATAGGCAAACATCAGCCCGCACGGCGCGGTCAGCAGCAGGGCCAGGTAGGCGCCTGGGGTCTGGATAGCGTGCCAGTTCGGCAGCCAAGGGCCGATCAGGTTCAGCAGCAGCGCGAGGCTGAGCATCAGCAGGATTTCGCAGGCCGCCAGCCACAGGCTACTGCGTGAGCGGTGGTAGGCGAAACGCGTGAGGTTGTGCAGGATCAGCATCAGCAGACAGCCGAACAGCAGTCCGTAGATCAGCGTCTGCGTCTGGTCGGCGGCGGCGAGCACGGCCGGTTCCAGGGTGATATACGGGCGCAGTTCATGTTCCGAGACCAGGCGCAGGTAGACCTCTAGGGGCTTCTGGCTCTGGGGCATCGGCAGCATGAAGTCGCTGCTGGGCAATGGGCGCTCGGCCTGGGGCTGGCGTGTGCCGGTGCTTTGTTGCTCCACCAGGGTGTCGCCGTCCAGTACATAGAGGCTCAGGTGGGACAAATCCGGGGCAAAAACCCGCAGCACTTGTTCGTGCTTGCCGGGTTGCAGCTTGAAACGCACCCACAACGCACCGTCCGGTTCCGCGGCGGTAAGGCGGTCCAGTTCGATGGGGCTGAATTGATTGGTGTAGCGCGAGGAACGGATGTCGCTCAGTTGCAGGTCGGCCTGTTCATCAAGCAATACTGCCCAGCCACTGCCTTGCGCGGCGGCCTGGGCCGGGAACAAGCAGAGCAGTGTCAGCAGACTGACAGTGAAACCTATGGCGATCCTGAGCCAGCGCACGGCGAAATCCCTTCGTAGGTTGATGCACGGTTAACTATGCGCGGGTAGGCCTGCATACGGCAAGGGCCAGAGGCCCTTGCCTAGCCGAACGGATAGCGGCTTACTGGCTTTCGCCACGCTCCCGCGCAATGGCGCGATAGCCGATGTCCTTGCGATAGAAGCAGCCTTTCCAGTCGATTTTTGCAGCCAGCTTATAAGCCTGTTGCTGCGCGGCGTCGACGCTGGCGCCCATGGCGGTAGCGCACAACACACGGCCACCGGCGGTCACGACCTGGCCATCCTTGAGCGCAGTGCCCGCATGGAACACTTTGCCTTCCAGCGTAGCAGCCGCGTCGAGACCTTCAATCACGTCGCCCTTGGCGTAATCGGCAGGGTAGCCACCGGCCGCCAGCACAATGCCGACGCTCGGACGTGGATCCCACTGGGCTTCTACCTTGTCCAGGGCCTGGGCCAGGGCAGCTTCCACCAGCAACACCAGGCTCGATTGCAGACGCAGCATCACCGGTTGGGTTTCCGGATCGCCGAAGCGGCAGTTGAACTCGATGACTTTCGGGTTACCGGCTTTGTCGATCATCAGGCCGGCATACAGGAAACCGGTGTACACATTGCCTTCGTCGGCCATGCCACGCACGGTCGGCCAGATCACCAGGTCCATGACGCGCTGGTGCACGTCGGCGGTGACTACCGGGGCAGGGGAGTAGGCACCCATGCCGCCGGTGTTCGGGCCGGTGTCGCCGTCGCCGACGCGTTTATGGTCCTGGCTGGTTGCCATTGGCAGGACGTTCTTGCCGTCGACCATCACGATAAAGCTGGCTTCTTCGCCGTCGAGGAATTCCTCGATCACTACGCGCGAACCGGCGTCACCAAAAGCATTGCCGGCGAGCATGTCGCGCACAGCGTCTTCGGCTTCTTGCAGGGTCATGGCGACGATCACGCCTTTGCCGGCGGCCAGGCCGTCGGCCTTGATCACGATCGGCGCACCTTTTTCACGCAGGTAAGCCAGGGCCGGCTCGATCTCGGTGAAGTTCTGGTAGTCGGCGGTCGGGATCTTGTGGCGCGCCAGGAAGTCCTTGGTGAACGCCTTGGAGCCTTCCAGCTGGGCCGCGCCGGCGGTTGGGCCGAAGCAATCCAGGCCACGGCTGCGGAACAGGTCCACTACGCCGGCAACCAGCGGGACTTCCGGGCCGACGATAGTCAGGGACACATTTTTTTCAGCAAAGTCGGCCAACTGTTCAAGGGCCAGCACGTCGATAGCGACGTTCTCGCACTTGGCTTCAATGGCGGTACCGGCGTTGCCGGGTGCTACGAATACTTTCTGGACGCGCGGGTCCTGGGCAACTTTCCAGGCCAGGGCGTGTTCACGGCCACCGCTGCCAATGATGAGGACGTTCAAGTCAGACTCCTTCGGAGGAAGTTACAAGCTGCAAGCTAAGAGCAATCTGTATCGCTCTGAAGGCAGCCTGCAGCTATGAATTTTAGAGGCTACAACCAGCAGCAAAAGCGACAAAGCTTTGCTTTTACTTGCTGCTTGCAGCTCGAACCTTGCCACTCCACGCTAGTGGATCAGTGGCGGAAGTGGCGCATGCCGGTGAAGACCATGGCGATGCCGGCTTCATCAGCGGCGGCGATGACCTCAGCATCACGCATCGAACCGCCCGGTTGGATCACGGCGGTCACGCCTGCCTTGGCGGCGTTGTCCAAACCGTCACGGAACGGGAAAAATGCATCGGAAGCCATTACCGAACCCACAACCTGCAGGCCCGCATGTTCAGCCTTGATCGCGGCGATACGCGCCGAGTTCACGCGGCTCATCTGGCCGGCGCCGACACCGATGGTCTGGCGATTCTTGGCGTAGACGATGGCGTTGGATTTAACGTATTTGGCCACTTTCCAGGCGAAGATCAGGTCGTTGATCTCTTGTTCGGTCGGCGCGCGCTGGGTCACGACTTTCAGGTCTTCGCTGCCGATCATGCCGATGTCGCGGCTCTGTACCAGCAAGCCGCCATTGACGCGCTTGTAGTCCCAGGCAGCGGCACGTTCAGCCGACCATTCGCCGCAGGCCAGCAGGCGCACGTTGGCTTTGGCCGCCACGATGGCACGGGCTTCCTCGCTGACGCTTGGGGCGATGATCACTTCAACGAACTGACGCTCAACGATCGCCTTGGCGGTCTCGGCATCCAGCTCACGGTTGAAGGCGATGATGCCGCCGAACGCCGACTCGGTGTCGGTGGCGTAGGCCAGTTCGTACGCCTGGCGGATACCGCCTTCAGCGTCCGGGCTCACCGCCACGCCGCACGGGTTGGCGTGCTTGACGATCACACAGGCTGGCTTGACGAAGCTCTTCACACATTCCAGCGCGGCGTCGGTGTCGGCCACGTTGTTGTAGGACAGCTCCTTGCCTTGCAGCTGGGTCGCGGTGGCGATGCCCACTTCGGCCGGCTTGGCTTCTACGTAGAACGCCGCGCTCTGGTGCGGGTTCTCGCCGTAGCGCATTTCCTGGGCCTTGATGAACTGGCTGTTGAAGGTGCGCGGGAACTGGCTGCGGTCTTCGGTGGACAGTGTTTCAGCCGTCTGGTTAACAGTGCCCATGTAGTTGGCGATCATACCGTCGTAGGCGGCGGTGTGTTCGAACGCCTTGAGCATCAGGTCGAAGCGCTGGGCGTAGGTCAGGCCACCGGCCTTCAGGCTTTCCAGCACGTTAGCGTAATCGCTGGCGTTGACCACGATGGCCACGTCTTTGTGGTTCTTGGCCGCCGAGCGCACCATGGTCGGACCGCCGATATCGATGTTTTCGATGGCGGTCGGCAGGTCGCAGCCTGGCTTGTTGATGGTGGCTTCGAACGGGTAGAGGTTCACGGCCACCAGGTCGATCGGCTTGATGCCGTGCTCGGCCATGATCGCGTCGTCGGTGCCGCGACGGCCGAGGATGCCACCGTGGATTTTCGGATGCAGGGTCTTGACCCGACCGTCCATCATTTCTGCGAAACCGGTGTAGTCCGCCACTTCCACTGCGGCCACGCCGTTGTCCTGCAGCAGTTTGAAGGTCCCGCCCGTGGAGAGGATTTCCACGCCGAGGGCTTCCAGCTCCCGGGCAAATTCGAGGATCCCGGTCTTGTCGGAGACACTGATCAAGGCGCGGCGGATCGGCAGGCGGGTAGTCTGGTCGGTCATTTCAATTTCCATCAAAAGCAAAGGAGTCAGCAAAAAAGGCGACCGTTTTTTACGCGGGCGCCTTTCTGGTTTGATTGAATGCTTACAACAAATCGTACTGCTTGAGCTTTTTGCGCAAGGTGCCACGGTTGAGGCCCAGCAGCTCACTGGCTTTGGTCTGGTTGCCCTTGACGTAGTTCATCACGCTTTCGAGCAGGGGCGCCTCGACTTCGGAGAGCACCAGGTTGTACACGTCCGTGACGGAAGCGCCCTCAAGGTGGGCGAAATAATTGTGCAGCGCCTTCTCGACACTCCCGCGAAGGGTCTGGCCTTCTTCGCTCGGCGTGTTGAGGTGCTGTTTCAAATTGACGTTGTCGCTCACGGGTGTTGTTCCACTCACTAAAGTCTCGGTCATCATCGTCATGCGGCCACCCCCTCTCCGTCCCCTGTCCCCAGGCTCTTGTAACGCTCGCTGAAGAACTCACGAACGTTGGCGCACTGTGCTTCCGTATCATCCAAACGATTGAAGTGGGCGCGAAACTCCCTGGCGCCCGGCAGGGTTGCGAGATACCAGCCGACATGCTTTCGAGCAATGCGTACTCCCATCACGTCCCCATAGAAGGCGTGCAGGGCGGCCAGATGCTCTAGCAGAATACGTTCCACCTCGATCAGCTCCGGTGCCGGCAACACTTCGCCAGTACGCAGAAAATGCTCGATCTCACGAAAAATCCACGGCCGCCCCTGGGCAGCCCGGCCAATCAACAAACCATCGGCACCGGTCGCGTGCAGCACGCGCCGGGCTTTCTCGGCGGAGTCGATGTCGCCATTGGCAAACACCGGCATCGACACCGCCTGCTTGATCGCGGCGATGGTGTCGTACTCGGCTTCACCGGTGTAAAGGTCGGCGCGGGTGCGGCCATGCACCGCCAGCGCTGTAATGCCTGCCTGTTCAGCGATCTTTGCCACTGTCAGGCCGTTCTTGTTGTCCCGGTCCCAACCGGTACGGATCTTCAGGGTGACCGGCACATCCACTGCGGCGACAACGGCCTGCAGGATCTCGGCAACCAATTGCTCATCTTTCAACAGGGCGGAACCGGCGGCCTTGTTGCAGACCTTCTTGGCCGGGCAGCCCATGTTGATGTCGATGATCTGCGCCCCCAACTCCACGTTGGCCCGGGCCGCATCCGCCAGCATCTGTGCATCGCCACCGGCGATCTGTACCGAGCGCGGCTCGGGATCACCTTCGTGGATCATGCGCATCCGCGATTTGCGGGTGTTCCACAAGCTCATGTCGCTGGTGACCATTTCCGAGACTACAAGACCTGCGCCCAAACGCTTGCACAGCTGACGAAAGGGCTGGTCGGTAACCCCCGCCATCGGGGCGAGGATCAAGCCGTTCTGCAATGTATATGGGCCGATGCGTACCGCCGACATAGGACTTCCCTGTTGTGGGGCCGGATCATTAGAGTTCGAAAAAGGGTTGGCATGATACCCGCTCTCGATGACTGGATAAAGGCTGAATTGGATAAAATCTGAACAGTTATTTCTTTATCGCCACCGGTTTGGTTGCGCAAAGGAAAGTCAATAACCTGCCGTCAAATCTCAATGCACGAACCGATTCACTCGGGCGAGTGAAAGCTCAGGCTGTAATTCACGGCTTTGTTGCCGGGATCGAGGATATCCAGGGAGATATGGATCGGGGTTTGCGAGGGCATTTCGCTAACACCGGCCAACTCACCGCTGAGGTATTCGGCGGGCTTGAAGCGACGACTGGCAATCAGGCCGCCATTCAAATCGGCAAACCGCAGCTCCAGCAGCGGGAAGGGCTGGGAGAAGGTCGCGCGGTTATAGATGATCGCGTCCACCACCAGTGCCCCGGCGAAATCCGGGTGGCTGCGTACCACCAGGTTGCTGCTCTTGATGTGGGCGATATCGACCCTTGATGGCACGGTGCAGCCCAGTGTGGGGCACAATTGCTGGAACCACGGGCGATAGGCGTCCTGGCGGGCCAGGTCGTCGAATTGATAGGCGATGTACTGGCCGGCAAGACCGCCGGCGGCGATCAGGACCAGCAACAGCCAGACCAGCCGACGGCCCCAGCCCGACGGGCGCTTTTGTGCGTAGAGGTGCAGCGGGTCGTCTTCGAGGTCCAGCAGTTGGTCGTCTTGCACGCTCGTTTCGGCGCGCGAGCGCTTGCGACGGGGTTTGGGGCGTTCTTGGGGTTCTACGTCATCGGCCGATTGGGTCAGCGGCGTAAACGGCGGGTCGATGTCGTCATCGTCGGGCGTTGAACGCAGTGGCGGCTCATCGTCGATATCGTCGGTGTGGAACGACATGGAGGGTTCGGTGCGCTGCTGAGTCGCAGGTTCAGGCACGTCTTCAGTGACGTGGATGCGCTCTTCAGGCGGCTCGCTGAACAGGCTCGCCGCCCATTTCTCTTCTTCGGCCTTGACCGTGTCGCGGCTGGCGCTGAAGGATTCTTCCTTTTGGCGGCGGTCGGTGCCGGGCTGGCGACGATCTGCGCCCATCGGCAACGTGTGCTGAATCTCGCGGCGTTCCAGCTTGGCCAGTTCTTCGTCTAGGTCCAGGTTGTCCAGGTCCAGCTCTTCGGCAGTCCACTGCTTCTGGCTGATGGCTCGCGCGGGCTCAGGCGTCAGCTCTGTCGGCACTTCTGGCACTTGCGGCTCAGGCGCGGACGCCTGGCCGCGCTGCTCCAGCAACTGACGAGCGGCATTGAACACTTGCAGGCACGAGCCACAGCGCACCACGCCACGGGCCACGCTCAATTGAGCGTGGTTGACGCGAAAGCGGGCTTGGCAGTGCGGGCACTGGGTGACGAAACTGTCGGTCATGCGGCTATCCGATTCAGGCAAGCGCTCATTCTAGCGCCGACGACCGCTGATGCGTACCCAGCCATCGCGGTTGGCGATCGGGTCCAGCTCGAAATCCTTGGCGTAGGCGGCAGCGACGTCTTCGCCTTGCTCGGCCAGGATGCCCGACAGCGCCAGGCGCCCGCCCGGCTTGACCAGGCTCGACAATTGCGGTGCCAGGGACACCAGCGGGCCGGCGAGGATATTGGCGACCAGTACGTCGGCCTGCACCTGGGGCAAGTCTTCAGGCAAATACAGTGGGAATTTGCCTTCAGGGACATTGTTGCGTCCGGCGTTATTGCGGGAGGCTTCCAGGGCCTGCACGTCGATATCGGTGCCCACGGCTTCCTTGGCGCCCAGCAACAGGGCGGCAATCGCCAGGATCCCCGAGCCGCAGCCGAAGTCCAGCACGTGGCTGTCGGTCAGGTCCTGGCCATCCAGCCACTCCAGGCACAGCGCGGTAGTGGGGTGGGTGCCGGTGCCGAACGCCAGGCCCGGGTCGAGCAGCAGGTTGACCGCGTCTGGCTCAGGCGCGGCGTGCCAGCTCGGCACGATCCACAGGCGCTGGCCGAAACGCATCGGCTGGAAGTTGTCCATCCAGCTGCGTTCCCAGTCCTGGTCTTCGATGACTTCGCTGTGATGCTCCGGCAGCGGGCCGCCGGTGAGCAACTCCATATGGGCCAGCACGGCGGCGGCATCGGTGCCGTCTTCGAACAGGGCCAGCAAATGGGTGTGGGACCACAGCGGAGTGGTGTTGAGTTCAGGCTCGAAGATCGGCTGGTCTTCGGCGTCCATGAAGGTCACCGAAACAGCGCCTACCTCGAGGAAAGCGTCTTCATAGGTTTCGGCTTGTTCTGGGCTGATGGCGAGACGGACTTGCAGCCAAGGCATGGCGGGCACCTTTGAAAAAATGAATGTGCGACTACATCTGTCGCGAAAGCGCGGGAGTTTACGCGAGAGCGGAGTGTGTGGCGAGGGAGCTTGCTCCCGCTGGGGCGCGAAGCGGCCCCGCTCTGTTTAAAAGAATGGGACTGCTGCGCAGTCCAGCGGGAGCAAGCTCCCTCGCCACAGTGGCCTTTGAGTTATCGGCGGCCAAAAACAACAAAACCGCCCGAAGGCGGCTTTGTTGGGTGGAACGCTTACTGGTTAGCCAGCTTGTGTTCCAGGTAGTGAATGTTCACACCACCTTCGCAGAAGCCTTCATCGCGGACCAGGTCCCGGTGCAGCGGGATGTTGGTCTTGATGCCGTCAACCACGATTTCGTCCAGGGCGTTGCGCATACGGGCCATGGCCTCGTCGCGGGTGGCGCCCCAGGTGATCAGCTTGCCGATCAACGAGTCGTAGTTGGACGGAACCTTGTAGCCGCTGTACAGGTGCGAATCCACACGTACGCCGTTGCCGCCGGGCGCGTGGAAATGCTTGACCAGGCCAGGGCTTGGGATAAAGGTTTTCGGGTCTTCGGCGTTGATGCGGCACTCCAGGGAGTGGCCGTGCATCTTCACGTCGTCCTGGGTGAAGGACAGCGGGTTGCCGGCGGCGATGCTGAGCATCTCCTTGACGATGTCGATACCGGTGACCATCTCCGACACCGGGTGCTCTACCTGCACGCGAGTGTTCATCTCGATGAAGTAGAAACGACCGTTCTCGTACAGGAACTCGAAAGTGCCCGCGCCACGGTAGTTGATGTCGATGCACGCCTTGACGCAACGAGCCAGTACTTCCTGACGCGCTTTTTCATCCAGGCCTGGTGCCGGAGCTTCTTCCAGAACCTTCTGGTGACGACGTTGCAGCGAGCAATCGCGGTCGCCCAGGTGGATGGCGTGGCCTTGGCCGTCGGACAGCACCTGCACTTCCACGTGACGTGGGTTGGTCAGGTACTTCTCCAGGTAGACCATCGGGTTGCCGAACCAGGCGCCCGCCTCGGAGCGAGTCTGCTTGGCCGCTTCGATCAGGTCTTCTTCCTTGTGCACCACGCGCATGCCGCGACCACCACCGCCACCGGCGGCCTTGATGATCACCGGGTAGCCGACTTCGCGACCAATGCGCAGAGCGGTTTCCTCGTCTTCCGGCAGTGGGCCGTCGGAACCTGGAACGGTTGGCACGCCGGCCGCGATCATGGCGTCCTTGGCAGAAACCTTGTCACCCATCAGGCGAATGGTTTCGGCTTTCGGGCCGATGAAGGCGAAGCCGGACTTTTCCACCTGTTCGGCAAAATCGGCGTTTTCCGCGAGGAAGCCGTAGCCAGGGTGGATGCCATCAGCGCCGGTCACTTCCGCGGCCGCGATGATGTTCGAGACTTTCAGGTACGAGTTCGTGGCCAGTGGCGGGCCGATGCAGATGCTTTCGTCCGCCAGTTTCACGTGCATCAATTCGGTATCGGCCGTCGAGTAAACAGCGACGGTCTTGATGCCCTCTTCCTTACAGGCGCGCAGGATACGCAGCGCGATCTCGCCGCGGTTGGCGATCAGGACTTTTTGCAGTTTCTTCGCAGGTTTCAACATCGAAGGCGCTCCGCGGTTCAAACGATGGTGAACAGCGGCTGGTCGTACTCAACCGGCTGACCGTTTTCTACCAGGATGGATTCGATGACGCCGGCTTTTTCCGCGGTGATGTGGTTCATCATCTTCATCGCTTCCACGATGCAGATGGTGTCGCCCACTTTCACGGTTGCGCCGACTTCAACGAAGGCTGGCGAGGTCGGTGCCGGGGTGCGGTAGAAGGTACCGACCATTGGCGACTTGACCACGAAACCGTTCAGCGCAGGAGCAGCTGGAGCGGCAGGTGCAGCGGCAGCAGCAGGTGCGGCGGCTGGAGCAGCAGCCGGCGCCGGTGCTTGCATCTGTGGCGCGTAGAACTGTTGGGCCGGGGTCTTGCTGTGGCGGCTGATCCGTACGGACTCTTCGCCTTCCTTGATTTCCAGCTCGTCGATACCGGATTCTTCCAGCAGTTCGATCAGTTTCTTAACTTTACGGATATCCATGAATCATCAACTCCCAAGGGTCGGTCAGGGGCGCTTGGCCGGTTGTTCAAGTTGTTCCAGGGCGGCCTCCAGGGCCAGTCGGTAACCGCTGGCGCCAAGGCCGCAGATCACACCTACCGCTACGTCGGAGAAGTAGGAGTGATGGCGGAAAGCTTCGCGTTTGTGCACGTTCGACAAATGCACTTCGATGAATGGGATGCTCACCGCCAGCAATGCGTCACGTAATGCAACGCTTGTGTGTGTAAAAGCGGCGGGATTGATCAGGATAAAGTCCACGCCTTCGCCACGCGCGGCATGGATGCGATCAATCAATTCGTACTCGGCATTGCTTTGCAGGTAGAGCAGATGGTGGCCGGCTTCACGCGCCCTGCGTTCCAGGTCGAGGTTGATCTGGTCCAGGGTGACTGCCCCGTAGACGCCCGGTTCACGGGTGCCGAGCAGGTTCAGGTTGGGTCCGTGAAGAACCAGTAAGGTCGCCATCGGCTGTTCCTTGTTATTGATGTGGGTACGGCAGAACCCGGCGACTATGCCGCAAAGCCTTTGTGACTGTCCAGTTCTATGCAGTAGGCAGCACGATTAGCGAGGATAGCGCGAAATTTGTGACTGTGAGGCCGGATTCGGTCAGTTACACACGAAACGCCTGCACGGCGGTGTTGAGCTGCCCACCCAACACCAGCAAGTG
The DNA here is from genome assembly GCF_001579805.1 of Pseudomonas azotoformans. NCBI lineage: Bacteria > Pseudomonadati > Pseudomonadota > Gammaproteobacteria > Pseudomonadales > Pseudomonadaceae > Pseudomonas > Pseudomonas azotoformans. The sequence goes on from NZ_CP014546.1 coordinate 2,227,326, forward strand.
CTCACCTTGGCTGCGGCCTTGGCCGATTCGCAGCAAGTTGTCCTCACCCAACTGGTGAATCCGCTCGCTGTTGTCGCGAATCTCACTGACGGCGCCACTCTGCTGTGCCGTCACATCGGCGATGCGCACGGCGGTGTCGGAAATGGTCTGGATAGCCCCGACGATTTCATCCAGCGCGCCGTCCGCTGCCTGGGCTTGCTGGGCGGTGGCCTCGGCGTGCTCGACCTGGGCACGCATGCCTTGCACCGATTGATGGGCGGCGCTTTGCAGGCCGGCGATCAGGGTCTGGATCTCTGCGGTGGCGCCGGCGGTGCGCTGGGCCAGGGAGCGGACTTCGTCGGCCACTACGGCAAAACCACGTCCGGCCTCACCGGCGCGGGCGGCCTCGATGGCGGCGTTGAGGGCGAGCAGGTTGGTCTGGTCGGCAATCGAGCGGATCACCGTCAGCACGCCGCCGATGGTGGCGGACTCTTCGGCGAGTTTTTCGATCATCTGCGCATTCTGCTGTACTTCGCCCACCAGGGCATGCAGCCCGGTCAGGCTCAGGCCGATCACGCGTTGGCCTTGCTCCACTGCCTGACCAGCACTGCGACTGGCGCCCGCCGCCTGGCTGGCATCGCCCGCCACTTGCTGGATGGTCGCTTCCAGCTCACCCAGCGAATCACGGATCTGCGCGGTATCCCCGGCCTGGCGTTCGGCGCCGTCGTGCAGGCCGCTGCTCAGTTCGGCCAGCGCACGGCTGCTGCCGGCGACTTCCTCGGCGTTGCCGCGAATGGTGCCGACCAAATCCACCAGATAAGCCCGTAGGCGGTTCAGGGAAGCTTCAATGTCGTGCAGCTCACGGTTGGTCTTGCCCAGGGCAATCGGCTGGCTGAAATCACCTTCGGCCCAGGTCGACAGGGCCGGTGCCAGGTTGGTCAGCACCCGTGCCAGGCGGCGTTGCAGGGTGTCGATCAGCAGCGCGATCAGCAGGATCAGGCCGATCATCACGCCTTGCATCAGGCGCACTTCGCCCTGGATTTTACCGTGCTGCGCGCGCACTACGGGCTCCAGGCCGGCGATGGCTTGTTGCACGGTGTCGATTTTCTGGTGGGTCTTGGCGGCCAGGTCGGTGCGTTGCTGGATCTGTTCGCGGGTGCGCTTGAGTTCGGCGGGGTAGCGGGTGAGCAGGCTGTTGAGTTCGCGCTTGAGGTCGACGCCTGTGTCCTGGGCTTCGGTTTTCTCGGTGTTCTCCAGGCCCATCAGCGCGGAAAAGTCGTCGGCGCTGGATTCGGCGCTGGCTTTCACACCCAGCAACGGCAGCTGTTCCAGCACATCGGCTTGGCTGCGGATGCTACCGACTTCGCGCTCCACATCATCGGCCAGTTCCGCGCGCCCACTGCTCACCAGCTTGTCGCGGGCCAGGGACAGTTTGCCCAGGTGCTGCGACGCAGCCAGCAAAGGCGGCAGATAACGGGCTGCTTCAGCGGAGTTCACACCGATGGCGTACTGACTCAATTGCTCCAGGTTCGCGCCTAATTCGCGTTCGGCCTGGAGCAACAAGGCTTGAGGATCGCCCGCCAGTTTGCCGGCCGCCAGCAAGTCGGTCTTGCTGAATGCATCCAGGTCCACCAGGCTCGGGCGTAGGTTTTGCGCGAGGTCCGCTGGCAACTCATCCAGATGCTGCAACAGGCTTTCCAGGCTTTGGCTGGCGCTGCTCAAGCGCAGGGCGTCGCCGCTGGACAGGTAGTCGTCGATATTGCGCGCGGCCTGGTTCTGGAACGTCTGGGACAACCCCAGGTAGCGCTCCATCAGCAAATACGGCCGTTCCAGCGCGCGCTGCGACCACCACAGGGTCGCGCCCAGTGCCAGGCACACGGCCACCAGAAGAAGGGTATTCAGATTGGTCAGCAGCTTCAGGCGCATGCGTGGTTTCAACCGACAGCAAAAGATAAGTGCCTGAAGTTATTGCGTTTTCATTACAGGGTTATGACCGAATCAATGGATTCTGGTGAAAAGGTGGCACTTTGCTTTGATGTGCGCGCGGCTTGCACGCGGTTGCGTCCCGCATCCTTGGCGCGGTACAGCGCCTCGTCGGCCTGGGCCGCCATCATCAGGCTGTCGGAACCATCGCATAGCTCCACCAGCCCGGCGCTGAAGGTGCACCACAAATCCTGGGGTTGGGCGGGGTAGTGGATTTCGGCAAAGCGCCCACGGATTTCATCCAGTACTTTGCACGCCGATTCCAGGTCGGTGTCCGGCATCACAATGGCGAACTCCTCACCGCCGTAGCGCCCGATGTAATCAGTCTTGCGCAGACGCTGCTTGAGAAACAGCGCCAGGCTCTTGATCACACGGTCACCCATGGGGTGGCCGTGGCTGTCGTTGACCCGCTTGAAGTGGTCGATATCGAGCATGGCAAAGCTCAGCGGCTTGTTCTCGCGGCGCGCGCGGAAGCTGCAGTCTTCGAGCAATTGCAGGATGTGGGTGTGGTTGTACAGGCCGGTCAGGCTGTCACGCACCATCCGCGCCTTGAGGTTGCGCGCACGCGCGGCGCGGTTGCGCACGGTGGTGATCAGGTGGCGCGGCTTGATCGGCTTGGTGAGGAAGTCGTCGCCGCCTTCGCTCATGGCGTCCAGCTGTTTGTCCAGGTCGTCTTCGGCCGACAGGTAAATGATCGGCACGCTCACATAACGGTCGTTATGACGGATGACCTTGGCCAGTTCAGTGCCGGTACAGGCGGGCATGTACATGTCGAGGATGATCAGGTCGGGCTGGAAGTCCGCCAGTTCGGCCATGGCCTGGATCGGCTCGATCAGCGTGCGGGTGACGATGCCGGCGCTGTTGAGCAGGCGCTCGGTGTGCAGCGCCTGGGCCCGGGAGTCGTCGATGATCAGCACTTTGTACGGTTCGTACTGGGCGACGCAGGTCAGCACTTCGATCTTTTCCAGCAGGCTGGAGGCCTCCAGCGTGCCGGTGAGGAATTCCTGGCCGCCAGCGCGCACGGCGGCCAGGCGGGTCGGGGTGTCCGTTTCGTGCAGGCTGAAAAACAGCAGCGGCAGCTTTTGCTCCAGGCCTTCCTGGGCTTCGGCGGCGAGCTTGAGGCCCAGGCCGGTGCCACAGAAGTCTACGTCCATCACAATCGCCGAAGGCAGGCGCTCGGCCATTGACGCGCGAAAGGCCGCCACGCTGTCGAGGGACTGAGCACTCATGCCAAAGAATTCCAGCTGCTTGGCCAGGCGCTCGGCGCGGTCGTGATCGGCCAGCATCACGTAGATCGGCTTGCGCATGGGCGGCAGGAAGGTTTGTTCGAGCTGGTCGCCCTGGCGCAGGCCGGTACGGGACAGGCGCTGCATCAAGCGGTTGAGTTCGGTGATCAGGTGGCTGCTCAAGCGGCCACGGTTTTCGTCCACCGCCTTGAGGGATTCACCGATATGACGCGCCAACTGGCCGTGTTCGGGCTGTTCGAAGCGCTCGGCAAAACGCAGCAGGCGCAAATTGGCCTCGCTGAGTTCGGACAGGTCGGCGCCGGACCATTCGCTGCGTTGCAGGCGCTGCCAGATCTCAAGAATTTGACGTGCCTGATGAATTACCCGCTGGGCAAAATGCTGCTTGAGGCGCTCACGGCTGGGGTCTTCTGGCTCGGTCATATCCTGACTACTAGTTAGGGTGCATGCTGAGGTCGACTGATGGCTCTATGCTAGCACCTCTTTCCGATGGGATGAGTGTCATACGTCAATAAACTGCGTGCCCGTCGCATTCAGTTGCTGACTGGAGGGTCGCGCTGCGTAAAAAGCGTGCATCCTTTATAGTCGAACGTCCCTTGTGCGCCAGTTTGGCGAAAAGCCCCGCAAGGGTGGGCACGATGGGGTAGGGTTGTGGTCGGAGTGTTTGAACGCACGCCATCAATTCAAGTGCATGAACTCAAGTGATTGAAAGGATATCGCCATGCTGGACTGGAAAAACCGTGCAGGCAGCGCCAAAGGCCCCGCGCCTGAGCCCAAGTCGGCCAACCGCGGCTATTTTCGTACCGTGCTGATGAGCCGCGCCGTGCTCAGCGTGCTCGGGCCTGTACCTGTTGGTCACCGGCGCCCTGGGTTGGTACTGGAGCGAAGAGCCGGCGCTGTTTCCGGTGCAGCAGAATGCGCAGCTGGCTGCCGAGAAGGAAGGCAAGCAGATGGTGGTGGGCTACACCACGGTCGAAACCCTCAAGACCGTGGTCGGCACCTTGCTGAACAAGCCCGGTGGCTACATTTCCAACGACCGCTTCCCGCCAGGCCTGTGGATGGACAACATGCCGAGCTGGGAGTACGGCGTGCTGGTGCAGGTGCGTGACCTGACCCGCGCCCTGCGTAAAGACTTTGCCCGTTCGCAGTCGCAGTCGGCCGAAGACGCGGACTTGGCCAAGGCCGAGCCACGCTTCAACTTCGACAACAAGAGCTGGGTGCTGCCATCCAGTGAGTCGGAATACCAGGAAGGCATCAATTCCCTGAGCCGCTACGAAGCACGCCTGTCCGACCCGAACCAGCGCGGCGCGCTGTTCTATGCGCGTGCCGACAACCTGAACAACTGGCTGGGCGACGTCGCTACGCGCTTGGGTTCGCTGTCGCAACGCCTGTCGGCCAGCGTCGGCCGGGTGAAGCTGAACACGGCACTGAAAACCGAAGCCCTGGCGCCGGGTGAAGTGCCGCAGGTCGATGAAGAAGTGGTGGAAACCCCATGGATGCAGATCGACAACGTGTTCTACGAAGCCCGTGGCCAGGCTTGGGCCTTGTCGCACTTGCTGCGTGCCATTGAAGTCGATTTTGCCGATGTACTGGCCAAGAAGAACGCCACGGTCAGCGTGCGCCAGATCATTCGTGAGCTGGAAGCCTCGCAAGAACCGGTTTGGAGTCCTATGATTCTTAACGGCAGTGGCTTCGGGGTACTGGCGAACCATTCGCTGGTGATGGCCAACTACATTTCCCGGGCAAACGCTGCAGTGATCGACTTGCGTCAGCTCCTCAACCAGGGTTGATGATGGACGCTACTCAAAAGGAGGCCGCACACCGCGCGGCTTCCGATGCTGAACTGATCTGCTGGGTCGACGAGCAGGACCACCTGCTCGGTCATCTCGTGCGGTCCGACCTTCGCCAGCGCGGCCTGATTGGCCGTTGCACCTTCATATTCCTGTTCAACTCCAAGGGTGAGCTGTGTGTGCATCGGCGCACCCTGAGCAAGGCGTTGTACCCCGGTTTCTGGGACACGGCGGCGGGCGGCATGGTGGCGCAGGGAGAGTCGTATGCCGTGTCGGCAGCGCGCGAGCTGGAAGAGGAATTGGGTGTCGGTGGCGTGGAATTGGTCGAACATGACCACTTCTATTTCGAAGATGGCGACAGCCGGCTCTGGTGCACCTCCTACTCTGCCGTCTGGGACGGGCCACTGCGTCTACAGCCGGAAGAGGTCATGGAGGCGCGCTTTTTACCCCTTGAAACAGTCCTGCAGGAGGCTGGGCAAAAGCCTTACTGCCCGGATGCCCAGGAAGGGTTGCGGCGTTATCTGGCCTCGCGTCGCTAAAGTTGCATAAATTGGCGCCATTTGACTCTTAGCAAGTCGGCTTTTTGTGGTTACACTGCGCGACTTTTCACCCGAACCGCCTTGGCGGTCCGGTAGCGCTGCCCCTGCCTGAGTGGGGCTTCGCGGTCGGTTCACCGCTTTGCGGGTGCCGATCAGTCTTCATCCTCCCAAGAGGATTGCCGGTGGCCAAAAAAGCCGCATCCTTCGCCGCCCTTGGTGGCCTGGTATTTTCCACCGACGCAGGTCGACACTGCCCGGACTGTCGTCAGCCCGTGGATTCGTGTACCTGCAAACAGACCCTGATCCCTGAAGGCGACGGTATTGCCCGCGTGCGACGCGAGAGCAAAGGCCGTGGCGGCAAGACGGTGACCACCATCACCGGCGTGCCGTTGGCCGAAGAAGCCCTGAAGGAACTGGCCACGACGCTGAAAAAACGCTGTGGCACCGGAGGCGCGTTGAAAGACGGCGTCATCGAGATCCAGGGCGATCACGTCGAGTTGCTGTTGGCCGAGCTGATCAAGCTCGGGTACAAGGCCAAGAAGTCCGGCGGCTGAAAGCCTCTTCCCGACCTGTGTCTAAACTCTGTCCTGCGCGTGGGGTCCTACCTTGCACGCAGGCAAATCGTCATTTTCATTCTTTAGACTGCGCCAGCCTCTGATAGGGGCGGTGCCTTCGACTTCATTTATAGGGGACTTCGATGTCCGTACGACGCACACGCAAAGACGATGGCAGCCAATGGACAGTTGCGGACAGCCGCAGTGTTTACGGGATTCGCCATTGGGGGGCCGGGTATTTCGCGATCAATGATGCCGGTCGCGTTGAAGTCCGTCCGAACGGCCCGAACAGCACGCCGGTCGACCTTTACGAACAAGTCGACGAGTTGCGCAAAAGCGGCCTGTCGTTGCCGTTGCTGGTGCGCTTCCCCGACATCCTGCAAGACCGTGTACGCCAGCTGACCGGCGCTTTTGATGCGAACATCGAGCGCCTGGAATATCAGAGCAAGTACACCGCGCTGTACCCGATCAAGGTGAACCAGCAGGAAGCGGTGATCGAGAACATCATCGCCACCCAGAACGTGTCCATCGGCCTGGAAGCCGGCTCCAAGCCCGAGCTGCTGGCCGTGTTGGCCCTGGCGCCGAAGGGCGGCACCATCGTCTGCAACGGTTACAAGGACCGTGAGTTCATCCGCCTCGCGCTGATGGGGCAGAAGCTCGGCCACAACGTGTTCATCGTGATCGAGAAAGAATCCGAAGTTGAACTGGTGATCGAAGAAGCCGCCAGCCTCAAGGTCAAGCCACAGGTTGGCCTGCGCGTACGTTTGTCGTCGCTGGCATCGAGCAAGTGGGCGGACACCGGTGGCGAGAAATCCAAGTTCGGCCTTTCGGCGGCGCAACTGCTGTCCGTGGTCGAGCGCTTCCGCGCGGCCGGCCTGGACCAGGGCATCCGCCTGCTGCACTTCCACATGGGCTCGCAGATCGCCAACCTGGCTGACTACCAGCACGGGTTCAAGGAAGCCATCCGTTACTACGGCGAACTGCGCAACCTCGGCCTGCCGGTGGATCACATCGACGTCGGCGGCGGCCTGGGCGTGGACTACGACGGTACGCACTCGCGTAACGCCAGCTCGATCAACTACGACATGGACGACTACGCCGGCGTGGTCGTGGGCATGCTCAAGGAATTCTGCGACGCGCAGAGCCTGCCGCACCCGAACATTTTCTCCGAAAGCGGCCGCTCCCTGACCGCCCACCACGCCATGCTGGTGGTGCAGGTCACCGACGTCGAGAAACACAACGACGAAATCCCGGTGATCGAGAATAAAGAAGCCCTGCCGGAAACCGTGCAATGGCTGGTGGACCTGCTGGGTCCGACCGACATCGAGATGGTCACCGAAACCTACTGGCGTGCGACGCACTACATGAGCGACGTGGCTACCCAGTACGCCGACGGCAAGCTGACCCTGGCCGAGAAAGCCTTGGCCGAGCAATGCTACTTCGCCGTGTGCCGCCGCCTGCACAACTCGTTGAAGGCCCGCCAGCGCTCGCACCGCCAGGTACTGGACGAACTCAACGACAAGCTGGCCGACAAGTACATCTGCAACTTCTCGGTGTTCCAGAGCCTGCCGGACACCTGGGCCATCGGCCAGGTATTGCCGATCCTGCCGCTGCACCGCCTCGATGAAGAGCCGCTGCGCCGCGCCGTGCTGCAAGACCTGACCTGCGACTCCGACGGCAAGATCAAGCAGTACGTCGACGAGCAGTCCATCGAGACCAGCCTGCCGGTGCATGGCTTGAACGAAGGTGAGGACTACTTGCTGGGTATCTTCCTGGTCGGTGCTTACCAGGAAATCCTGGGCGACATGCACAACCTGTTCGGTGACACCGACTCGGTGAACATCTACCAGCGTGAAGACGGTTCGGTGTACAGCGCCGGTATCGAGACCCACGACACCATCGAAGACATGCTGCGCTATGTGCACTTGTCGCCGGAGGAGTTGATGACGCATTACCGTGACAAATGCGCGAGCGCGAAGATCAGTGCGTCGGAGCGTACCCAGTTCCTCGACGCGTTGCGCCTGGGCCTGACGCGGTCTTCGTACCTGTCCTCGTAACCGCGTAAAACTCGGTCTTTGTGGTGAGCGAGCTTGCCTCGCGCGGGGCAAGCCCGCTCACCACATTAGTCTGTCTTCACACGTATAAGGGGTTGGCGATGTCGAGAGTATTCTTGCAAGCGTTCACCCTGGTCGTCGCGGCATGCCTTGCGGCCTGCTCGCCCATCAAAGTGCTCAACGCACTCACCCCCTCCAACACCTTCACCAAAACTTCAGCCATCGCCTACGGCAATGATCCCCGGCAAAAGCTCGATATCTACCGACCTGCCCCGGCTATCTCCAATGCTCCAGTCGTGGTGTTTTTCTACGGCGGCAGCTGGAACAGCGGCTCCAGGAGCGACTACGGCTTTGTCGGCGAAGCCCTGGCCTCACGCGGCATCGTGGTGGTGATCGCCGATTACCGACTTTACCCGCAAGTGCGTTATCCCGCTTTCCTCCAAGACAACGCCCACGCCGTTGCCTGGACCTATCAACACGTCGCCCAATATGGTGGTGATCCCCAACAGCTCTATGTCATGGGGCATAGCTCCGGCGCCTATAACGCGTCGATGCTGGCGCTGGATGCGCGTTGGCTGAAAGAGGTTGGCCTGACGCCGTCAATTTTCAAAGGCTGGATCGGCCTGGCCGGGCCCTATGACTTTCTGCCGATTGAAAACACTGACGTGAAACCGGTGTTTTTCTTCCCTGATTCACCGCCGGATTCCCAGCCGATCAACCACGTCAGCCATGACGCACCGCCCAGCCTGCTGATCGCTTCGAAGGACGACAAGCTCGTCAATCCCAAACGCAATACCGGTGGGCTGGCTGAGCAATTACGGTCGGCGGGTGTGCCGGTGGAGGAAGTCTATTTCGGCAAGACCAACCACCAGACGCTGGTGGGGGCAATCGCCAGACCTTTGCGTTGGTTGGCGCCGGTGCTGGACCGTGTCACCGCGTTTATCCAAGCCACTGGTCCTGCCGGTTCAAGCGCCAGGCAATCGCCCACAAAGTAAGGCTGCGCAGGGCCATGAACAGCAGGAAGGTTATCCACAGCCCGTGGTTGCCCAAACCCTGCAACGCCCAGGCGAAGGGCAGTGTCAGCAAGACGGTCAGCAGCATGCCATTGCGCATCTCCCGCGCGCGGGTGGCGCCGATGAATAGGCCGTCGAGCAAGTAACTCCACACCGCAATCAACGGCAGAATTGCAAGATAGGGCAGGTAGAGGTCGGCGGTTTCGCGCACGCTGGGGATGTCGGTCTGCATGGCGATAAACAGGTGGCCGGCCACTGTGAAGAGCAGCGCAAAGCCGATGCTCGCGATCAACGACCAACCGCCGGCCACCACCAATGAACGGCGCAAGGCCTGGCGGTCATGGGCGCCGATGGCGTGGCCGCACAGGGCTTCGACCGCATGGGCCAATCCATCCAAGGCATGGGCGGCCAGCAACAGGCCGTTGAGCAGCAGCGCGTTGGCGGCCACGGTGGCGTCGCCCAGGCGCGCGCCTTGCACCGTGATCATGAAAAACACCGATTGCAGCGCGAGGCTGCGGATAAAAATGTCGCGGTTGACCGCCAGCAGCGGGCGCCAGCTCTCCCACAGTTTGAGTGCGGCCCAGGCAATATGGCCGGGGTAGGCGCGCAGGGCTTTCTGCGTCATCGCCAGGCCGAGCAAAGCGCCGGTCCATTCCGCCACAACGGACGCACGCGCCGAACCGACCACGCCCCAATCCAGTCCGAGGACGAACCACAGGTTCAACGCGATGTTGACCAGGTTGGTGGTCAGCAGGATCGCTAACGGCGCCCGCGCATTTTGTGTGCCGAGAAACCAGCCGACCAATGCGTAGCTGGCCAGTGCGGCGGGCAGGCCGAACAGGCGGGTGTGGAAAAAATCCTGGGTCAGTTGATTGAGTTCGGGAGAGGGCTGCATCCACTCCAAGGCCAGATGGCTCAGCGGAATGCCCACCGTACCCAAGAGCATCGCCAGGCCCCAGTGCGAGCAGCAGGCCTTGCAGCAGGATCTGCCGCAGCGCCGCCCCGTCATTGCGCCCGGCAGCCTGGGCGGCGAAACCGGTGGAACCCATGCGCAGGAAACCCATGGCCCAGGCGAGGAAGGTGTACAGGCTGGCGCCGACCGCGACGGCGCCCAACTGGTGGGCGTGGGGCAGGTGGCCGATGACCATGCTGTCCACCAGCGCCACCAACGGCACCGAGATATTCGACAGGATCATCGGCGCGGCCAGGGCCCAGACGCGGCGGTGGGTGGGGCGATGGCGCCAGTCAGTGAGTAAGGTGGGCATGCAGGCTCCTTCAGAGGAGCGGCATTGTAACCGGGCATTGGCAGCGCGGCAGAACCAAACCACCCTCCGTCGGTCAATGTGACCAGCACCTCATCGGCCCCACGCGGGCTGATATATAGTTCACCCTCGGCCCCTCCCACTACGAGTGCCCCATGCTTAACAAAGGACTGTTCCTGGCTTGCGCGCTGGCCCTGCTGAGCGCCTGCGATTCCTCCGATAAACCGGCTGCCCCGACCGCGCCCGCGGCGGCGACGATTGCGCCCAAACCGGCCAAGGCCGTGGTGGATGTGGCGGCGCTAAAACAGCGTTACGCCGGGCGCGAGTTGAGCGTGGTGGACGTGTCCGAAGTGCAGCTCGACGGCGCCAGCACGCTCTCCGTGAGCTTTTCCATTCCGTTGGATCCCGATCAGAAATTCGCCGACAAACTGCACTTGGTGGACAGCAAGTCCGGCAAGGTCGATGGCGCCTGGGAAATCTCCGACAACCTGATGGAATTGCGCCTGCGCCACCTGGAACCGCAGCGCAAACTGGTGCTCACGGTCGACGCCGGTGTGAAGGCCGTCAACGACAATACCCTCGCCGCCGAGTACAGCGCGCGCCTGGAAACCCGCGACCTGCAAGCCACTGTCGGCTTTGCCAGCCGTGGCACCTTGCTGCCGACGCGCCTGGCCGAAGGCCTGCCGGTGATCGCGCTGAACGTCGACAAGATCGACGTCGAATTCTTCCGCATCAAGCCCGAATCCCTGCCCACCTTCCTCGCGCAATGGGGCCGCAACACCAGCCTGCAAAGCTATGAATCCCGCGAACTGCTGCCGTTGGCCGACCTGGTCTACGGTGGCCGTTTCGACCTGAACCCGGCGCGCAACACCCGCGAAACCCTGCTGCTGCCGATCGCCGGCCTCAAGCAATTGCAACAGCCAGGCGTGTACCTGGCGGTGATGCGGGCTTCGGGCACCTACAACTATTCCCAACCGGCCACGCTGTTTACGCTGAGTGATATTGGCCTGTCGGTGCACCGTTACGCCAATCGCCTGGACGTGTTTACCCAGGCGCTGGAAGGTGGCAAGGCGTTGGACGACGTCGACCTTGAAGTACTCGACGCCGAAGGCCGTGTGTTGGGCCAGGGCAAGACCGAGAAGGGTGGCCACGCCGAGTTGCCATTACCGAAAAAGGCCCAGGTGCTGCTCGCCAAGCAAGGTGAACAGACCAGTATGTTGCGCCTCGACAGCGCCGCGCTGGACTTGGCCGAGTTCGACATCGGCGGCCAGCCCTCCCACCCTTTGCAGTTCTTTGTATTCGGCCCGCGTGACCTGTATCGCCCTGGCGAAACCGTGCTGCTCAATGCCCTGCTGCGGGACAAGGACGGCAATGCCGTCAAGCCGCAGCCGGTGAGCGTCGAAGTGCGTCGACCCGATGAGCAGGTCAGCCGCAAATTCGTCTGGGATGCCGACGCCTCTGGCCTTTATCAATATCAACTGCAACTGGCTGGCGAAGCACCGACCGGGCGCTGGCAGTTGGTGTTTGACCTGGGCGATGGCAAGCCGCAGTTGTATGAATTCCTTGTCGAAGACTTCCTGCCCGAGCGCCTGGCGCTGGAACTCAAGGGAAGCGACACCCCGCTGAAGCCGGCGGACGACGCGGTGATCCAGGTCAACGGCCGTTACCTGTACGGCGCGCCTGCCTCGGGCAATCGCGTCAGCGGCCAAGTCTATGTGCGGCCGTTGCGCGAAGCGGTCAAGTCGCTGCCGGGCTATCAGTTCGGCTCCGTCACCGAAGAGGAAATGAGCCAGGATTTCGAACTGGAAGAAAGCGTGCTCGACGCCAAGGGCCAGGAAGCGCTGACCCTGGAAAGCAAATGGGCCGAGGCCAAGTCGCCGCTGCAACTGATCGTGCAGGCCAGCCTGCAAGAGTCGGGCGGACGGCCGATCACCCGGCGCCTGGTGCAGCCGATCTGGCCCGCCGAGCAACTTCCGGGCCTGCGCGGACTGTTTGATGGCAAGGAAACCAACGGCGACGGCCCGGCGGAATTCGAAGTGCTGCTGGCCAACCAGGACGGGCAGAAGCTCGCCGCGCCGAACCTCAAGGTGCGCCTGGTGCGTGAGCGCCGCGACTACTACTGGAACTACTCCGAGAATGACGGCTGGAGCTATCACTTCAACGAGAAATTCCTCAACCTCGACGAGCAGACCCTGAACATCAAGGCGGGAGACACTGCCAAAGTCAGCTTTCAGGTGGAGTGGGGCCCGTACCGCGTCGAGGTCGAAGACCCGCAGACCGGCTTGGTCAGCAGCCTGCGCTTCTGGGCTGGCTACCAGGCCCAGGACAACACCGAAGGCGGCGCCGTGCGACCCGATCAGGTCAAGCTGGCGCTGGATAAACCGGCCTACGGCGATGGCGATACGGCTAATGTGACCGTCACGCCGCCGGCGGCCGGTAAGGGCTACCTGCTGGTGGAGTCTGCGGAAGGTCCATTGTGGTGGCAGGAAATCGAGGTGCCGGCTGAAGGCAAGAGCTTCGCGGTGAAGCTTGATCCGAAATGGTCGCGTCATGATTTGTATGTCAGCGCCTTGGTGATCCGCCCCGGCGAGCGCAAAGCCAACATCACGCCTAAACGTGCAGTAGGCCTGCTGCATCTGCCGTTGGATCGCACCCAGCGCAAGCTTGGCGTGACCCTCAGCGCGCCGGAAAAAATGCGCCCCAAACAGCCGCTCACCGTGAAAATCGCCGCCAAGAATGCCGATGGCAGCGTGCCGAAACAGGTGCATGTACTGGTTGCTGCCGTGGACGTGGGCATCCTGAATATCACCGAATACCCGACGCCGGACCCGTATTCCAGCTTGTTTGGTCGCAAGGCCTACGGCGTGGACCAATTCGATATCTACGGTCAGTTGATCGAAGCCGGCCAGGGCCGATTGGCCAGCCTGGCATTTGGTGGCGATGCGGCACTCGCCAAGGGCGGCAAGCGCCCGGACACCAGCGTGACCATCGTCGCCCTGCAAAGCGCCCCCGTGACGTTGAACGAGCAAGGCGAGGGCGAAGTCAGCGTCAATATTCCCGACTTCAACGGCGAACTGCGCCTGATGGCCCAGGCCTGGAGCGACGATCGCTACGGCATGGCCGAAGCCAAGACGGTGATTGCCGCCCCGCTGATTGCCGAGCTGTCGGCGCCGCGCTTCATGGCGGGTGGCGACCAGACCACGTTGGCGCTGGACCTGTCCAACCTGTCGGGCAAACCGCAGAAACTTGATGTGCAATTGAGCGCCGATGGGCAGTTGGAGCTGGTCAACAGCGGCGCGCAAACCGTCGAACTCAAGCAAGGCCAGCGCACCACCCTGCGTATCCCGGTGAAAGCCTGGGGCGGGTTGGGGCAGGGCAAGGTCAAGGTGACGGTGAATGGCCTGGACCTGCCGGGTGAGAACCTGCCGCCGTTTACGCGCGAATGGACCCTGGGCGTGCGCCCGGCTTATCCGGCGCTGCTCAAGCACTATCGCGCGGTGCTGAAGGATCAACCGTGGAGCTTGCCGGCGGGGACGCTGGATCAGTTCGATGCCTCGGGACGCCAGGCGCTGCTGAGCCTGTCGAGTCGGCCGCCGCTGAACCTCGGTGCGCAGATCAGTGCGCTCAAGGCCTACCCTTACGGTTGCCTGGAGCAGACTGCCAGCGGTCTATATCCGTCGCTGTACGCCGATGATGCGCTGCTCAAGCGCCTGTCGATCAAAGGCGAGTCGGACAGCGAACGCAAACGCAAGATCGAGCTGGGCATCGAACGCCTGCTGGGCATGCAGCGCTACAACGGTAGCTTCGGGTTGTGGGGCGCGGATGGCGAAGAGGAATATTGGCTGACGGCTTACGTCACCGACTTCCTGCTGCGCGCTCGCGACCAGGGTTTCGCGGTGCCGCCTGAAGCCTTGAAAAAGGCCAGCGAGCGTCTGCTGCGCTACGTGCAGGAACGCAACCTGATCGACGTCGATTACAGCGACAATGCCGACCACACCCGCTTTGCCGTGCAGGCCTACGCGGGCATGGTGCTGGCGCGCAGTCAGCAGGCGCCGTTGGGCGCGTTGCGCAGCATCTTCGAACGCCGCAGCGATGCGCGCTCCGGTCTGCCGCTGGTGCAATTGGCTATCGCATTGCAGAAGATGGGCGACCAGCCGCGTGCGGACCAGGCGTTGCTCGCCGGCCTGGCGGCGCAGCGCAATGCCAATGAATGGCTGGCCGATTACGGTAGCCCGTTGCGCGACCAGGCGATGATCTTGGCCTTGCTGGAAGAAAACGACTTGGCCAAGGGCAAGCGTGAGGAGCGCTTGTTCACGCTGTCGGATCAACTGGCGGCCAGCCCGTATTTGTCGACTCAGGAGCGTAACTCGCTGTTCTTGGCCGGGCGTCTTGGGTTTGCCAAGCCTGATGCGAACTGGCAAGTGTCATTGACGGGCAGTGGCGGTGTGCAGGAACTGAACAATCAGCAGTCGACGCTGGAATTGGAAGGCAAGTGGCTGTCCAGTGATCTGACCTTGAGCAATCAGGGTGAGACGCCGGTGTACCAGCAACTGACGATTTCGGGTTATCCACAGGTGCCACCGGCACCGGGTGGCGACAACCTGAGCATCCGCCGCGAATACCTGGGCATGAACGGCCAGCCGTTGAACCTGCGCAGCCTCAACAGTGGTGATCTGGTGCTGGTGCATTTGGCGGTGAGTGCCAAGCAGCGGGTGCCGGATGCGTTGGTGGTGGACCTGTTGCCGGCTGGCCTGGAGCTGGAGAACCAGAACCTGGCGCAAAGCGCCGCCAGCCTGGAAAACGCCAGCAGCCAAGTGAAGGAGTGGCGTGAGTCGATGCAGAACGCATCGCTCAAGCACCAGGAGTTCCGTGATGACCGTTACGTGGCGGCGATCAACCTGGAAGGCTCCGGCACCACGCACCTGCTGTACCTGGCACGTGCCGTGACACCAGGTACTTACCGTGTGCCACCGCCGCAAGTGGAGTCGATGTACCGGCCGAACTGGCAGGCGGTGGGTGAGACGCCGGCGGATCTGGTGATCAAGGGGCGTTAATGTAAAACGGGGCCATGTTCGTCATGGCCCCGTTGTTAATGCACAACCCAGCTCAGTAGCCACAGGCCCAACAGCAACCAGATAATCCCCATGATGATCGACGCCCGCATAAAGGCGCGCACCGCCGAGTACAGCAGCATCAGGCCGATGATCAGGGTGATGATGCTGATGATCGAGGTGTCCATGCCCAAGGTGCGGGACAGGCCATCGATAAAGTTGCCACCGGCATTGGTCAGCGCACCGAACAGGCCGCTGAGCCCGTCGACGATAAAACGGATGATGGAACCGAGCGCCTGGCCCAACCAGCCGAAAAAGCTTTCTACCTGCATATGTGTGTCCTGATGAGAAGGTGGGCGTATCTGTGCCTTTGGTTGTTATTGCAACAGGCTAGTTCCCTACCAGCATAGAGGTTTGCCCGTTTGAGTTTGCGTTTAGTTGCCCGTTGGACCTTGGCCGGCCTGTTGTTGGTGGTGGCCTTGCTGTGGCTGGCCGACCGCATCTGGCCGCTCCCCTTGCCCAAGGATGACCTGGCGCGGGTGGTACTGGCCGAGGATGGCACGCCGTTGTGGCGGTTTGCCGATGCCAATGGCGTGTGGCGCTACCCGGTGCAGACCAGCGAAGTATCGCCGTATTACCTGGACGCGCTGCTGACTTATGAGGACCGCTGGTTCTACCAGCATCCCGGTGTGAATCCGCTGGCGCTGGCGCGGGCGACCTGGCAGAACCTCACGGGTGCGCGGGTGGTGTCGGGCGGCAGCACCTTGTCGATGCAGGTGGCGCGGTTGCTGGATCCGCATTCACGCACCTTCCACGGCAAGTTGCGCCAGTTGTGGCGCACGGCGCAGTTGGAATGGCACCTGTCCAAGGGCGAAATCCTCAACCTCTACCTGAACCGCGCACCGTTCGGCGGTACGTTGCAGGGTGTGGCGGCGGCCAGTTGGGCCTACCTGGGCAAATCCCCTGCGCAACTGACCCACGCCGAAGCCGCCTTGCTCGCCGTTCTGCCCCAGGCGCCCAGCCGTTTGCGTCCGGATCGCCATCCCCAACGTGCCCAGCAAGCCCGCGACAAAGTCTTGCGCCGCCTCGCGGAGTTCCAGGTCTGGCCACAATCGGCCGTCGATGAAGCCCTGGAAGAACCTTTGCTGCTCGCCCCACGCCTGGAGCCGAGCCTGGCGCCCCTGCTCGCGCGCCGCCTGAACCGCCCCGACAGCCCGCCGCTGATCCGCACCACTCTGGATGCCACGTTGCAACGCCGTCTTGAAGACCTGCTGCTGGGTTGGCGCGCGCGGCTGCCGGAGCACACGTCCGCCGCGATCCTGGTGGTGGAAGAGGAAAGCATGGCCGTGCGCGCCTACCTCGGCTCGGTGGATATCAACGACGCCAAGCGCTTCGGCCATGTGGACATGATCAGCGCCTTGCGTTCGCCGGGCTCCACGTTGAAACCGTTTCTCTATGGCATGGCCCTGGATGACGGCCTGATCCACTCCGAATCCCTGTTGCAGGACGTGCCCCGGCGTTATGGCGATTACCGGCCGGGTAACTTCTCCATGGGGTTTACCGGTGCAGTGCCGGCGAGTACGGCACTATCGAGCTCACTTAACCTGCCGGCGGTGCAGTTGCTGGAGGCCTATGGGCCCAAACGCTTTGCTGCGCAAATGCGCATCGGCGGTGTGCCGTTGGCGCTGCCGGCGTTGGCCGAACCGAACCTGGCGCTGATCCTGGGCGGCGCAGGCAGTCGCCTCGAAGACCTGGTGAGCGGCTACAGCGCCTTCGCCCGGGACGGCAGGAGCGCCGCTATTCGATTACAGCCGGACGATACGCTCAGGGAGCGGCCGTTACTGTCGCCAGGGTCCGCCTGGATTGTGCGGCGTATCCTCAGCGGCCAGGCGCGGCCCGACCGTGACCCGCGTGCCGAGTTGGTGCAACGCCCGGTGCTGGCCTGGAAGACTGGCACCAGCTACGGCTTTCGCGATGCCTGGGCCATCGGCGTGGGACCGCGTTATCTGATCGGCGTGTGGATCGGCCGCCCGGACGGCACGCCGGTGCCGGGCCAGTTCGGCCTGGCCTCGGCCGCGCCGTTGATGTTGCAGGTGCATGACGTGCTGACCAACCGCGACAGCCAGCGCGGCATCAGCGCCCCCGTCAAACCGGTGCCGGCCAATGTCGGCGTGGCGGCGATCTGTTGGCCGCTGGGCCAGCCCATGAGCCGCAGTGACCCCAATTGCTGGCGCCAGCGTTTTGCCTGGACCCTGGATAACACCACGCCGCCCACCTTGCAGGCACTGGACCAGCCGTTGAGCGTGGGTTTGATGGAAAGCGTGTGGGTTAATGCCAAGGGCTTGCGGGTCGACGCCCATTGCCCCGGCGCCGAGCCGAAAAACATCGCCCTGTGGCCCGCGCCGCTGGAGCCCTGGCTGCCACGGGTCGAGCGCCGCGAAGCGCGTATCCCGGCCGCCGATCCCGAGTGCCCGCCTCCGGCATTGGCCGCGTCGTCGCCGTTGTCGATTGTCGGCGTGCGCGAAGGTGACCAACTGCGCCTGCCCGCCGCCAGCCAACAGGCCCTGCGCCTGAAAATCTCCGCCTTGGGAGGGAGCGGGCGACGCTGGTGGTTCCTCAATGGCGCGCCGCTGGGGGACAGCGCCAACCAGGACTTTATCAACACCAGTTTCGAGCGCCTGGGCCGCTACCAGCTGAGTGTGCTGGATGAGGCGGGGCAGACGGCCAGGATCGAATTCAGTGTGGTGGATTAACTTGCCTTCCGGCGCTTTCGGCCCGAAGCTATCCCCCTTCAGGAGCCTGCCGCATGAACCTCGAACACCTCACCGAACGCCTGCACCGCATCCGCGATACCAACAATTGGAAACAATTCCACAGCCCGAAAAACCTGGCCATGGCCGCCAGCGTGGAAATGGCCGAGCTGGTGGAAATCTTCCAATGGCTGACCGAAGACCAGTCGCGCCAGCTGCCGGCCGACACACTCGCCCATGCCGGGCAGGAAGTCGGCGATATCGTGCTGTACCTGCTGTTGCTGTGCAGCGAGTTGGGCTTGGACATGAACGAGGTGGTACTCGCCAAGTTGGCCGACAGTGAACGGCGGTTTGCCCATGAGTGATCGTCATTTCGACCAACTGGCCACGCGTTTCGCCGAGAAAATCTACGGCGGTGCCAAAGGCGCGATTCGCCTGGCGGTGCTCCAGGCCGACCTGACCGAGGCCCTGCCGAAACGCCCTTTGCGCGTGCTGGATATCGGCGCGGGCCTGGGCCATATGTCGCTGTGGTTAGCCGAACAAGGCCATGAGGTCACCCTGGCCGAGCCCGCCGAGCCGATGTTGGAAGGCGCCCGTCAACGCTTCGCGGATGCCGGGCAAACCGCCACCTTTATCCATGCACCCTGGCAGGACCTGCTCGGCCAACTCACCGAACCCTACGACCTGGTGCTGTGCCACGCCGTGCTGGAATGGCTGGCCGAGCCCCACGCGATCCTGCCGGTGCTGCACCAACTCACGGTGCCCGGCGGCTGGCTGTCGCTGGCGTTCTACAACCGCGATGCGCTGATTTACCGCAACCTGCTCAAAGGCCACTTCCGCAAAATGCGCAAGAACGATATGGCCGGCGAAAAGCAGAGCCTGACGCCGCAACAACCTCTCGATCCCCGTGAGTTGGCGGCGCAACTCGATGGCCTTTGGCAGGTCGAAAGCCAAAGCGGCGTGCGGGTGTTCCACGACTATATGCCGGTGGAATTCCAGGCCCGCGCCAATTTGCAGGACCTTTTGGAGATGGAACTCGCTCACCGTCGTCACCCAAGCTTTGCCGGACTTGGGCGTTATTTGCACTGGATTTGCCGTCCGGTTTAAGCGGCCCAGTCTGCGGAGGTCGAAATGCGTCGTCTCTGTTTGATCCTGTTGTCCCTGGTTTTGGGCGCGTGTTCCAGCCCGAACCCCTATGTTGCCGCTTCGGCGCCGATCCCTCCGGCGCCGCCCCAGGCGGCCAATACCTTTGATGCCAGCGCCTACCCGGCGCCCGTGCGCGACTACGGCGCCTACCGCAATTGGGCCTGGCGCAACGGCCAGTTACCGGCGGGCACGGCCTGGGCGGATTCAGCGCAGATTGCCGAAGCGGTCAGCGGTGCCCTTGATCAACGCGGGCTGCGCCCCTTGCATGACAATCGCCCGGCGGACCTGTTTGTCAGCGCCGACGTGCGCCTGGAGAAGCGCCTCAAGCAGGTCCAGGATGACTACGGCTACGGTTACGGCGGCTACAACCGCTATGGCAATGGTTACGGCATGTACAACTCGGTGCCGATCGTGCGCACCTATGAAGTGCAGGTCGTGGTGGTTCGCGTCAACCTGTTCGATGCCCGCACCGGCCAGCCGGTGTGGAGTGCCAGTGCGGAAACCGGCAGCCAGGGAAGCCTCAGTGAGCGGGGAGATGCCTTGCGCCAGGCGGTGCAAAAGGCGATGACGGCGTATCCTCCCAGTTAACAGCTATTCTCATCTTTAGCGCGGGTCGCTCTTTGGAGATAAACCATGTTTCGTCGTATCGCTACGCTTGCTGTTGTAGTGCTGCTGGGCGGTTGCCAGACCAGCCAGGTCAACCACGATTTTGACGCCAGCCGGGACTTCGGTGCCTACCGCAGCTGGGCCTGGAAAGACCCGGCGCTGCAATACCGTCCGGATGATCCGCGCATCAAGAGTGACCTCACCGAACAGCGCATCCGCCAGGCCGTCGGCGAGCAACTCGACCAGCGCGGCCTGCGCCCAGCGGCGCCGGGCAGCAAGGCTGACCTGAATGTACAGGCCTACCTGATCGTCGAAGACCGCCAGCAACAAGTCACCACCAACTATGGCGGCGCCTGGGGCGGGCCGTGGAACGGCTATTGGGGCGCGCCGATGTACAACGAAACGCGCAACATCACCTACAAAGTCGCCACCATCCAGATCGACCTGCTCGACGGCAAGGACGGCAAGTTGGTGTGGCGCGGCAGCGACGAACAGATGATGGCCACCTCGCCCAACCCCCAGGACCGCGACAAAGCCATCCGCACCACCGTCACCCGCGTCCTTTCCAGCTACCCACCGCACTAGAAATACCTTCCGCCAGTCGCCAATGTGGCGACTGGCCAGCGCGCACCTGAAGCCTTGTCTACACTCCAAACCAACATTGGAGAGTAAGCGCTAAGGAGTGCCTGATGTCTCCCCAACTGGGTTCCCGGCAGCGTGGTGCGATTGGCTTGATGGCGGCAGGCACCCTGGCGGTGGCCATGGTGTTCATGCTGCTGGCGGTGGACAGCGGCCGCCTGTACCTGGAAAAGCGCCGGTTGCAGTCCATCGCCGACACCGCCGCGTTGGAAGCCGCCGGTCGTGGCGGCCTGTGCACGCCCTCCACCACGGCCAATGACTACGCCAAGGAAAACGCCGCGCGCAACGGTTTTACCGTGGTCGCCGGCGACAACAGTCGGGGCCTGGCCGTGACCTGCGGCACCTTGCCCACCAATGCCAGCAATATCCGTGTGTTCGTCGCTGATGCGACCAAGAACGACGCCATACGCGTGGTCGCAACGCGCAGTGTCATGACCAGTCTCGCCAGTGGTATCTGGAACATGTTCAGCGGTGCGCCGGTTGCCGCTCAGACGATATTGAGTGCCACCGCCGTGGCTGCGGCTGCGCCACCGGTGGCGCAACTGACCATTCGCAGCAGTCTGGCCTCCGTGAATTCGGCCAACTCCCCGTTGCTGAACCTGGTGATCGGCAATCTATTGGGCGGCAGCCTGTCCCTGACGGCCGCAGGCTGGAATGGCTTGCTGACGACGAACTTGAACCTGCTCAGCTATCTGGATCAGTTGGCGATTGATTTGAAAATCAAGGCGGGCGACTACGACGCGCTGCTAAGCACCGCGGTCTCCGCCCGCCAGTTGCTCGACGCCGCCGTGACGATCCTGCAGAAAAACGGTGCGGTCGCCTCGGCGGTCATCAATGATTTGATTACAGTGAAAGCCATTGCTCCGAATACACAGCTTCTTAAGGTTGGCGATTTGCTGAAAGTCGCCACCGGGACGCCGGCGGCAGCTTTGAATACCAGTGTGCAGTTGTTTCAGTTACTGGAGACCGTGGCGCAGCTCTCCAGTAGCAAAAGTGCGGTCAGTGCGGCAGCCCAAGTGAATATTCCGCTGGTAGGCACCGTCTCGATCCAGACCAAAGTCATCGAGCCACCGCAAATGTCGGCGATTGGCAATCCACTAAAGGCCAAGGCGGGGCTTTTGAATAACCCGCGAACGGATCAGATTTTTGTGCGGACGGCCCAGGTACGCACCTTGGTCACGATTGATGCGCCGATCATCAAGGTGGTGTCGGGGGTTTCATCGATTCTGAGCGGGCTTGCGACGCCGGTATCCAAGGTGGTCGGTGGTTTGTTGAACTTGAATCTTCTGGATGTGGTGGCCGGTGTCGTGTGCTTAGTGGGGTGTAATGTCGCTGACGTGGATATCACCCAGACCTTGTCCATCTATATCGAGGCGGCCAGTGCAGAGAGCCACGTGACGGACTTCAGTTGCGCCACGCCGGCCACCAAGTCGTTGACGGTGCAGGCCACCACTTCACTCGCCACCCTGGGTGTGGGTTATGTTGATCCGGTGTCGGCATTTTCATCGTCTGCGGCAGTGAATGTGCAGCCGGTGAGGCTGATCGACTTTGGCCAACGCTTTTGCCTGCTGACGTTGGTGTGTGGTCCGCGCACCCCCGGTGTCGGCGGCGGCCTGAATCTGAGAGCGTTGTCCACCATAGCCGAGCAAACCAATACGTTGGTGTTTAATCCGGTGAATGACATCAACGCGGCAACGATCTACAAAAAACCACCCGGCACCGCCGATATCCTGTTTAGCCTGGGCAATACCCTGAACGGTCTGCAGGTCACCTACGTGCCGCCCAGCGGCAGCACACCCAACCCGGCGAACGGCACCGTGACCAGCGCATTGGCGACCATCATCAGCTCGGTGGTCAGCCTTGTCCAAAACGTCCTGTCGCCGATACTCGACCCCATCGTCAACACACTGCTCTCGGCGCTGGGCATCAGCCTGGGCAACGCCGAAGTCGGCGCCAACCTCAGTTGCCACATGGGCCGCGCCTACCTGGTGATTTAACTCACCGGCAACTCCACACAAAACCTCGCGCCGTGCTCGCCATTGGCGACGCTCAGGCGCCCACCCATGTTTTCCACGATCCCGTAGCTCACCGACAAACCCAAGCCGGTGCCCACGCCGATCGGCTTGGTGGTGAAGAACGGCTCGAAAATCCGCTCCAGCAACCGTGTGTCAATGCCGCCACCGTTGTCCTCCACCCAGATGCGCACGTGCCGGCTGTCATGCTCGCAGTGCAGGGCGATCCACGGGCGGAACCCAGGATCCTTTTCCCGTTTGCTCAATAGCGCATCACGGGCGTTGACCATCAGGTTGATCAGCACTTGCTCAAGCTGGTCGACATGACCTTTGACCTGCGCCGTGAAGTCCGCAGGTGTGATGCGCAGGTCCACGCCCTTGCCGCGCAGGCCTTCGCCGAGCAGCGACAGGGTGCCTTCCACTGCCTGTGACGGGTCGAAGGGCTGTTGTTCGATTTCCGAGCGGCGGCCAAACACACGCATATGGTCCACCACGCGCGCCGCGCGCTGTACCTGGGTGTCGATGCGCTGGAGCTTTTCGGTTAGGTAGTCGATCTGCGCGTCGCCGTTGCTCAGGCGCTTGAGCACATTGACGATGGCCATGCGCATCACGTTCAGCGGCTGGTTGATCTCATGGGCCAGGCCGGTGGCCATTTCGCCGAGGGTGGCCATCTTGGCGCTCTGGGTCAGTTGCTGCTGGGAGCGGCGCACTTCGGTGTTGTCGCGGCCCACCGCTTGCACCTCCACCAGTGTGCCCTGTTCGTCGAACACGCCCCGGTCCGACCATACCCACCAGGCATGTTCGCGGCCGGGCAGTTCCAGACTGATTTCGGCGGTGCTGACCGGGAATTCCGGGGTCAATTGTTCGATGCGTTGCACAAAGGCCAGGCGTTGTTCGTCCGACAGCCAGTGCCCCAGGTTCAGCCCCGGCAATTGCGCCGGCGGGCATTCCAGATAATTGGCCAGCGGTGTGTTGCCGAAGGTCAGAGTCAGGTCCGGGTGATAGCGGCAGATCATCGCCGGGGAGTCTTCGACCAGGATGCGGTAGCGCTCTTCGCTCTGTTTGATCTGCTCGGCGGCCAGGGTCGCCTCGGTGACATCCAACCACAGGCCGACGGCTTCCACTGGCAGGCCGAGGTCGTCGCGCAACAGCTTGGCTTCGTCCAGCAGCCAATGGTAATGGCCTTGTTTATCGCGCAGGCGGTAACGGCTGCGCACGTTGCCTTCACGCAGTAGCTGGCGGCTGCGCTCGAAGTACAGCTCGCGGTCTTCGGGGTGGATCAGCGAGGCCAGGCTGTCAGGGTTGCAGTCGGCCAGGGTCCAACCCAGCAGCGGCAGCAGGCTGTCGCTGAAGAACGCCGGGTGCAGGGCGCCACTGACATAGCGCTGCACATAGATCACCGCTGGCGAGCTGGCGATCAGGTTGTCCAGGCGCGCATGGGCGGCGGCGGCTTGCAGTTGCTGGTTCTTGATGTCGCTGATGTCGAGCATGAAGCCGATCCAGCGCCGGTGATCACCCACGCCCAGCACCTGGCCCTGGACGCGATACCACAGGGGGTTGTGCTCGGCGTCGGTGCGTTGCAGGCGCACGCTGGTCATCAAGGGTTTGCCCAGGGCTTGCAGGTCGTGCAAACGGCTGTTGAACGCCTGGCGGTCGGCGGGGTGGATCAGTTCAAGCCACTGGTCCAACGGCTGGCGGGTTGGGCCGTCATCCTGGCTGAGGCTGTGCAGCAACTGCGGGGCCAGTTGGATCTCTTGGGTGGCCGGCAGCAGTTCCCACCAGCCGGTGCCGAGCAGGCCTTGCAGGGCTTCCATACGGTCGAGCTGTTGGTGGTTGCGTTGCTCGCGCAGTCGGCTCAACAACGGGGCGGCGAGGGCGGCGGTGAGGTTCAGCCAGTCCCGCTCGTTGGTATGTTGCTGACCGCTGTAGAAGCCGCAGAGCAACCAGGCGGCAACGCCCTGGCTGTCACGATAAGGCACCAGGAACCCATCGGCATTGCCGAAAATGCTGTGCAGGCGCGGGTTGTCGCTGCGCTCCTCGGCCAGGCTCAACGGCGTGTTGCCATTGGCACTGTCCAGGCTGGTGCCCAGGTGCTGGCCGGTCTGCCACAAGGCGGGTGCATCGTGGGCGGCGTAGTGGTTGTAGATCCGCCAGCCCTGGTTTTCTTCGTCGAGCAAGGCCATGGCCACGCAGGGGATGTGCCAGCGCTGGGCCAGGCTGCGCAGGTGCTCGTTGAACACCTCGGGCAGGCGGGTCAGGCTGCACACCCGCAACTGCTCGCTCATCTGGCAGGCCAACTGATGGTTCTGCTCGCGATGCTGGGCCAGTTGTCTACCGGCCAGCAAGTCGCTGACGTCCTGCAGGTGCAAGCGCCAGCCGTCGTCTTCGGGCTCGATCCAGCCCCGGGTGTGCAGGGTCCGGCCGGCGACGCCCTGGAAGTCCAGGTCCAGGCTCTGGTGTTGCCAGTCGGCGGGCTGGCCTTCGATACTCAAGGCGCTGTTGGCGCACAACAACTCGCGCAGCAAGGGGCGTGATTCATGGGGGGCGAGCAGCGCGCGCAGGGTGCCACTGAAGTCCAGCACACGGCCCTGAGCATCCAGTAGCAGGTGCAGCCCTGGCACAGGGGCGCCGGGCGTATCGAGTGCGAGCGCGCTGCTGCGGCCGAGCAGGCGCCCGAAGAGCTTGTCCCCCGAGGTCAAAGCTGCAGACTCGAACTGACCAACAGGTTGGCCGGCAGATTCGGCACGGTGCCGATGACCGGCAACACCAGCGCCGGGAATACCGAATAGAGGCGGCTGGTGGGGTACTTGATCGAAACGGTCAGCGTGTTGCCGGTGTAGGTGGCAGTGATCAGGTCGTCCGAAAACTGGAAACTGGCCGGGATCCACTTCAGCTGGTTTTTTGCCGTTGTCTTGGCGAGTGTGGTCACCTGCGTGGGATAAGCGGTGCCGGCGGCCACCGGGTCCACCGACATCGCCTGGCGCACGCCTTCCGCCGCCGCCTGGTTGAACGACTGCAACATCAGCAGCGGCAGGCTATAGCTGATCAAGCCATAAAACACCGCAAAAAAGATCCCGAAGACCAGGGCGAACTCAATCGCGGCTGCACCTTTTTGCTTTCCAGGCAGGCCTGTTTTCATGACTGCGTCTACCCTGACGGCTACTACTTGATATCAGCATAGAATCATTCAGCGAAAAGGGATGTTTTTTACGTGATCCATAGCGTGGTGATACTGCTCTGGTTGGGACTCTGCGCGTTGCAGGACATGCGTCAACGGCAAATCGCCAACAGCTTGACCCTGGGGGCGGCGTTGTTGGCGTTGATCTACCTGGTGTGGACGGGTACGACCTGGTTGGGTGCGCCCGCCACCGATGGGGGCTGGGCCTTCGCCGTGGCGCTGTTGCTGACCTTGCCGGGGTATGCGCTGGGCCGCTTTGGCGCAGGGGATGTGAAGCTGTTGGCCGCCCTGGCCCTGGCGAGCAATCTGGATGCCTTATTGTGGTCGTTGATCGGTGCCGCCGTGTTTCAGGGCGCCTGGGTGCTTATCCATCAAAGGCTTAGCGCGCGCCGCGGGGTATCGTCACCGGGCGTGTCAACAAAGCAGCCATATGCCCCCTTTGTATTGACAGGGTTTGTGCTTTACTGGCTTTGGATCCATTAGTCGCAGAAGGCCTCTATCGCTATGTACATAGTCGGAAAGTAGGTCTAGGTTTATTGAGTGGATGCATAGGATTCTTCGTCAAAAAGGATAGGTCAATCTTTTGGCTTGCCAGGCATGGAGTAGCGCGTGAACAAGCTTACCTCGGCGGTGAAAGTGCTCGTGGTCGACGATCAACCGTTGATCGTTGAAGAGCTCTGCGAATTTCTTGAAAGCAGTGGTTACCGCTGCGTCCCGTGTGAGTCCAGCCGACACGCCTTGAAGCGCTTCAGCGAAGACGCCGAGATCGGCCTGGTGCTGTGCGACCTGCACATGCCGGACATGGACGGCATCGAGCTGGTGCAGGCCATGCAGAAGGTGGCGGGCAAGGCGCGGGCGTTCGAAGCGATCATGCTCACCGGGCGCGCCGACAAACAGGACGTGATCAAGGCCCTGCGTGCGGGGATCTCGGACTACTACCAGAAACCGATCAATCTCGACGAGTTGCTCGAAGGCCTGCAGCGCCAGGAAGCGGCATTGGAGGAGCGGCAGAAAGAACTGCAACTGGGGCACCTGAACCAGAAGCTGCAATACCTTTCCGAATCCATCAATGACCTGTACCAGGACCTCGACAAAGTGCGTCGCAGCCCAAGCGCCGGGTTGGCCGATGAGGCCGATCTGGTTGCCGAAGACGCCGGGCCGATGGAAATTCCGACCATCTTCAACCAGCTGTCACCGCGCCAGCTTGACGTTGCGCGCCTGGTGGGCAAGGGCCAGACCAACTACCAGATCGCCTGCGAACTGGGGATCACCGAGAACACCGTCAAGCTGTACGTGTCCCAGGTATTGCGCCTGACCCATATGCATAACCGCACCCAACTGGCACTGGCCTTGTCGCCGAGCAACTCGGCGATGCGCCAGCGAGTGACCGCCCATTGAGCGTCACTGGCTCTTGCCGCCTTTAGAACCCCCACCCGACTCCGATTCATAAAACTCCGGAATCGGGTGCTTGTGACTGTCCAGCCAACGCTGCAAGGACTGCTCCCGTTCCGCGGGCGTGGCCCTTTGCGGCGTCGGCGAAGCGGCCCGCCCATTGATCTGCAACGCCATCCAGTTTTCCGTTTCCGCCTGCTGCGGTGATGACGGGCCGGGTTCGATGGCCATGGCACCCAGTGGTAACAGCGCCAGCCCGATCAGGTAATGTGCTTTCATCGATCACTCCTTACTTGAGGCTCACCGGCAGGCCATCGCGAACTGTCGCGACTTTGCGCGCCGCCGTGCGGGCACCCTTGAGTTTTTCCGCACGGGCCTGGGCGTCCGTGACTTGCTCGCGGCTCAGGCCCAGTTGGCTGACCACTTTGGCCGCTTGCCCCCAGTCATCCTGATAGATCAACAGCGTTACCAGGTTGACGGCGGCCAACGGGTCGCCCTGCTTGAGTTCGATGGCGGTCATGAACTCAAAGCGAGCGTCTTCCACGCGCAATTGGTTGAGGTACACCACGCCCAAGTCATTGCGGATCTTTTCGTCGGTGGGCGCCAGCTGTGCCGCGCGTTGCAGGTGCGCCATGGCCAGTCCGTTGTCACCCTTGGCGACTGCCAACTGCCCCAGGGCCGTGCTCGCCTTCGGCGGTCATGCAGGTGCCGAGAAGGCTGCGGTACAGCGGCTCGGCTTCACTGCGCCCGAGCAGGCGGTACGTGCGGGCCTTGCGCTGACGCACCTGAGGCAAGGCGTCGGGCAGGTTCTGCAGGTTCGCCAGGCTGGCGTGCAGCTTGCCTTCGTTGGCTAAATCATCGGACAGGTTGAGCGCCAGTTCCTGCTCCGAACTCGGCTTGGCGCAACTGCCCGGCGAGGTCAGCGCGGCCCAGGGTGATTGGCCGTTGGTGGCGCAGCCGCCGAGCATCAGCAAGGCCATGCCGGCAATCAGTACTTTCATCAACGTCTCCTCAAAAATGGACCAACGCACGGGCGATGCCGATAAAGGCCGGGCCGCCGAGCACGATCAGCAACGCGGGAAACAGGAACACCATCATCACCACTGACATCTTTGCCGACATCTTCGAAATGTATTCCTGCAGGCGGGTCAGGCGGCGGTCGTCGAGCAGTTGCTTGAGCGCCAGCAAGGACTTCATCGCGCCGCCGCCCTGCTGGATCAATTGTTGGAGAATGATGCAGGTGTCCGTGAATTCATCCACCTCCAGCAAACGCGCGGTCTTGCCCAGTTCTTCGCCCAGCTCCAGCCCGGAGTCGACCCGCGCCAGGATCAGGCGCAATTCATGGGTGAGGTGAGGGAGCAAGCGTTGGGCTTCGGTGCCCAGTACGCGTAATGATTGTTCAACTGCCATGCCCGATTCGAAGAGGATGCGCAGCAGCGGAATGAAGGTTGAGATTTCTTTGGCGATGGCCTGCTGACGATGCCTGGCGGCGGCGGCCAGCACGCGTTTAGGTAGCAGGTAGCCGATGCCCAGGCCAAACAGGGGCGCAATCCAGGCGGGGTCCATGTCAGGGAAAAAAATCTGCTGGCCGAGAAAAGTCAGGCCCAAGAGCACGATCGGCAAGCCGATCTGAAAGGCCGCAAACAACGAGCGTTGGCTGGCCTTGCGCCAACCGATGCGGTTGAGCAGCACCTGGGTCTCGTTGTCCAGGCTGACCGAGCGCTGTGCCAGGCTGCTTGCGCCGAGTTGACGCAACAGCGTACCGAACTTGGCATCGCCACCCATGCGCCCTTGCAGGCGTTCAGCGACCTGGCGATCACGCCGGCGGTTTTCGAGCAACTGGCCGCCCACCAAGACCAGGGCGGCGAGTAACAACAAGGCACAGGCCAGCAGTGCCATCTCAGACACTCCTCAGCATGCGCCACATGAGCAAGGTGCCGCTGATGTCCATGGCCAGCGCGCTGAACAGCATGATGCGCCCCGTGCCGTCGTTCCACATGGTCATCAGGTAATCGGGATTGACGATGATGAAGTAGCCCACGATCAGTATCGGCAGCCCGCCGAGCACGTAGGCGGTCATGCGGGTTTCACCGGTCATGGCCTTGAGTTGACGGGCGCCCTGTTCCCGTTCGCGGATCATCTTGATCAGGTTTTCCAGCAGCTCACTGGCATTGCCGCCATAGCGGTGGTTGACCTTCAAGCCCAGGGCGAACAGGCGGAATTCGTCCTGTTCGTAGAACTCGGCAAAGTCGCTGACCGAGTCCGGCAGGCTGACGCCCATGCGCACGTTGCGCTGCACACGGCCCATGGCTTCCTTGAGCGGGTTTTCAGTGCTCTCGACGCCACCCAATACGGCATCGGCCAAGGTTCTGCCGGATTTGAGGCTGCGTACGCTGTGGTCAAGCAACTGCGGCAGTTGCTCGACCATGCGTTGCACGCGGCGTTGATAACGCCAGCTGATGTACACCCGCAGGAACAGGGGGGGCCCCACGATCATTGCGATCAGGCCCAAGCCATCGGCCAGCAGCCAGCCCAACAATGCGCCGATCACCCAGGCGCTCACCCACAGGCCAAGGCGGTCGGTGGGTTTGCCCAACCCGGCGCGCTGAAACATCCGTTCAAGGCCCGTCCACGTGGTGTTGACGTCCTGTGCTTCGGGCTGGCCCTGGCCGAGGCGTTCCAGTACGCGGTCGGTCTGGGCCTTGCGCAGGCCATGCTGAAGTTGCCAGAACGATAGGCCGATCAGCAGCAGGCAAACAATCAACAACACCGGTCCTATCATCACGCGCTCCCTATGACTGCAAGGCCGATTCACGGCGCAGTTTGTCGCCGGCCGGGTTGATGGCCTCGCGCAGGAAGCCGAAGCCGGTGCGCCGGTCCAGGCGGAACAGGGTGTTGGTGACATACACGTCTTCGCGCACGCCGACCACCTCCACCACTTCGCTGACGCAGCGACGGCCATCAGGCATGCGCGTCAATTGGATGATCACGTCCAGCGCAGCACAGATCATCTGGCGCAGGGTTTTTTCGGCGACCACACGGCCGGTCAAACCCACCAGGGTTTCCAGGCGCAGTAACGCATCCTGGGCATTGTTGGCATGCACGGTGCTCATGGAACCGTCGTGGCCGGTGTTCATGGCGGTCATGACGTCGAGTACTTCCACGCCACGGATTTCCCCGAGGATGATGCGGTCCGGGCGCATCCGCAGGGCGTTGCGGATCAGGTCGCTGGAACGCACTTCGCCATGGCCCTCGGCGTTCGGCGGACGGGTTTCCAGGCGCACCACATGGGGATGGCCCAGTTGCAGTTCGGCGACGTCTTCGATGGTCACCAGGCGTTCATGGGGGTTGATCAACTGGCTGAGGATGTTCAGCAGTGTGGTCTTGCCGGTGCCGGTGCCGCCGCTGATCAAGATATTGCAGCGCTTGCCCACGGCCTCCTGGAAGAACTCGAAGATGCTTTGATCAATGGTCTGCATGGCGACCAGGTCGCTGCTCTTGAGCATGTCCTTGCGGAATTTTCGGATCGACAGGCACGGGCCATCCAGGGCAATCGGCGGGATGATCGCGTTGACCCGGCTGCCATCGGGCAAGCGCGCATCCACCATCGGTGAGGACTCATCCAGGCGCCGGCCCAGCGGCGCGAGGATGCGTTGCATCACACGCTCCACGTGGTGGTCGTCGATAAAGCGCAGGTCACTCTGGTGCAGCAGGCCATCGCGTTCGATAAACACACGGTGCGGGCCGTTGACCAGGATCTCCGTCACCGAGGGGTCACGCAGCAGCACTTCCAGCGGGCCGAAACCGGTGAGTTCGTCGACGATTTCTTCGGCCAGGCGCTCCATCTCATAACGCGAGATCGCCAGGCGCATGCGCGTGATGTATTCGGAGACCTTGTCGATGACAAACTGCGCCAGGGACTGGCGCGTGCCTTCGAGCAGGTTTTTACCCGACTCCTCGATGGCGTCGATGATGTAGCGGTGCAGCACCAGCTTCAGGCCATCGTGATCGCTGTTGCCACCGGCAGTGCGGGCCGGGCCGCCAAACAGTTTTTCGCCGTTCATCGTCCTGACCCCAGGATGCGTTCAAACCAGCGCATTGAAGGTTTTGCCAAGCCTTCGGAACGCTTCGCCAGGCGCTCGCCCAAGGTGCGCACGGCTTGGGTCAAGGGTTCACGCGGGGCCAGGGCAAACAGGGTCTGACCCTGGTTTTTCACATTCAGGCGCAGCTCGGCGCTCAGGGGCAGCACAGCGATGCACTCAAGGCCGAAGCTTTTTTCCAGGGCTTCGGTGTCGGGTGCGCACGCCTTGATGTAGCGGTCCACCACCAGCTTGGCGTGATCGAGTTTCATGCCTTTTTCGCGCCAGCGGTTGAGTATCGCCAGGTTGCGGCGACAGTCCAGTACGCTCTGGTCGGTGCACCACAGCAGTTTGTCGCAGTGGCTGACAAAGGTGCGCAGGGCTTCGCTGTCGGGTTGCCCGGTAATGTTCACGACGATGTGCTGGAAATGTTGGCGCAGCGCACTGAGCAACATGAACAGTTCGGCGGCACTGGTGAGTTTGAGCGGTTCGTCACCGGTGGCGTAGGCCAGGATGCGCAAACCATCCAGGGCGGTGGTGAAGGCGCTGTTGATCAGGGTGGTGTCGAGGCGACGCAAATGCCGCAACGCATCACCGAAATTAAAC
Organism: Pseudomonas azotoformans; assembly: GCF_001579805.1. NCBI lineage: Bacteria > Pseudomonadati > Pseudomonadota > Gammaproteobacteria > Pseudomonadales > Pseudomonadaceae > Pseudomonas > Pseudomonas azotoformans. Next base: position 2,259,203 of record NZ_CP014546.1, read on the forward strand.
GTGCTCTCCAGACCCAGCAAGGCCAGGCTGTCGCTGCGCGGCAGGCCGAGGTCGAGCAGCAGGGTTTGCTGCCCGCTTTTCTGTACGACCAGCGCCAGGTGGGTGGCCAACATTGCTCCATCGGCATTGCTCTGGGTGCCAAACAATACGGTCAGGCCGCCCAGCTGTGTGTTGGGCGTGACGGTGGGCAGGCGCTTGCTCAAGCGTCGCACCAGGCCCGCCACTTCACTGGAGCGCGAACCGTAGGCGACGAAATCGCGGGCGCCGGCGCGCATCGCATTCAGGACCAACTGGTTGTCCATGCCATCGCCCAGGGCGACCACGGCGAGCATCGGCTTGGCTTCCAGTGCGCCTTCGATGAGTGCGCTCTGGGCCACAACGTTTTCGCGGTCCAGGCCGACGAACACCAGGTTGGCGAAGGTCACGTCCACCAGCGCCAGCAGTTCGTCGAGGCTGCCGGTGCCGGCACTGACGACTTGGCCCAGGGGCGCCAGGGCGCCCTGCAGCCACTCCAGATCAGTGGTGTTGCGGGTGATGGCGAGAAAGGTCTGGCTCAGGCTATCGCTCATTGGGAAAGTCCACTGCGACGGTCGAAGTTGCCGTTTTCCAGGAAGAACAACCGATACCAGTTCGGATCATAGTTGCGCAGTTTTTCGCCCGGCAGGGAGGGCAGTTGCGCGTTGGCCGCCAGCGGTTGCACCAGATGCGGCGTGACGATCATCAGCAGTTCCTTCTCTTCGCGGCTGATGTTGGAGTCACGAAAAAATGCGCCTAGGATCGGGATATCGCCCAACCCCGGAAACTTGCTGATGGTTGAGCGGTTATTGGTGCTGATCAGGCCGCTGATCACAAAGCTTTCGCCATCGGCCAGGGACACGCTGGTGTCGGTTCGACGGACCGTCAGGGCCGGCACCTGGATGCCTTCGATCTGGACCGCGTTGCTGTAGTCCAACTCGCTGACTTCCGGCGCCACCTTGAGGGTGATGCGGTTGCGGTCAATCACTGTAGGGGTCAGGGTCAGGCGAATACCGAACTCTTTGTATTCGATGGAAATGGTGTCGCTACCGGCACTGGGTACCGGCACTGGCACCTCGCCGCCAGCCAGAAAGGAGGCACTCTGGCCGCTCATGGCCACCAGGCTTGGCCGTGCCAGGGTGTAGGCAAAACCGCTGCGTTCCAGCGCGTTGATCATGGCTGAGACACGACCGCCGCCAAAACCGATATTGAAGTTGCTGCTGCTGATTGCCAGGGCCTGGGTGGTGGGCGTGGGGAACAGCAAGTTGGGGCTGCCGAAAAAAGCGTTCTTTGCGGTGCCGAGGATCGTGGTGCTGGCCTCTTTGAGCTTGGTACGACTGACCTCGACAAAGCGGATATCCGTCTGCACCTGGCTGGGCAACAGCGGATCGTCCGACGGCGACAGCGACAAGCTGGTCAAGGCCGACGTCGCCTTGCCTTTGACGAACACCATGCTTTGGCGCGGCGTGCTGGCGCAGGCGGTCCAGACCATCAGGCTGGTGGCGCCGGACGAGACACCGGTCAGCAGAAAATTGCGGTCACCATTGACCCGCACATCGGCGATTCTCGGGTCGCCGATGGCCAGGCGCGTAATTGCCACTGGCGATTGCAGCTCTTGTTGCAGGCCTTCTCCCACCTCGACCACGGCGGGCAACTGGCCCAAGGCGCTGCAGTTGCCCGGCGCCGCCACGGCCATGCCGACCGGCAGGCTCGACAGCATCAGGGCCCAGGCCAGTTGCGTGAACAGGGGTGCGTAGCGATGGCTCATTCAAGGCATCCTTGCTCGATCACGGAGTTTGTGGCGCCGCTTGGGCGCCGCGAATCACTTCAATGCCACGGCGTACGCCGGGTCCAGCGGTGGAGGTTTGGGCGACACGTTTGGGCGGGCCGACCAGGGCCAGTTGGGTGAATTGGTAGAGGTCGCGGTTGGCGCTTTCCAATCGCTCTGACGCATCGCTTTCGCCGGCCCAGTAGCGGCTGAGCAGTTGTTCCTCGGCGCTGCGCACGGCCAGGCGCAACACACCGGCTTGGGCCGCGAGCATCAGGCGGCTTAACAATGGCTCCGGCACGGCCAGCACCACGGTGCGTGCGCCGGCTCGGCGTTGGGCAGCTTGGACGCGTTCTTCAGGCGTGGCCGGAGGAGGAACCGCAGGTTTGCCATCGTTGGCCAGGCCCAATTGGTCACCGACGCTGAGCAGGCGCATGGCCGGAAGAACGATCTGCGCCGACTGTTCGGCGTTGCCCGCATCTTGGCGCAGGAACAGCAGCACATCCACGTAGTCGCCGGGCGTCAATTGACCTCCGGCGCCGCTCACTTCATCCACCGCTACGGCCAGGGCGCGCTCGTTCGGGCGGATCATGCGTGCGAGTGGGCCGCCGGCGCTGAAGCTTTCTTCGGTGAGCCACGTGCCCGCGCCCAGCGTACGCAGGGGCGTGCGGCCGATGGCCTGGTCGAGTTGGGTCAGGCTGCCGGCGGGTGCGGTGAGCAGTTTTTCGACGGCCAGGTCGGCGGCGGTCAACGGAGTAAAGGCGGACACGTCATGTACCAGCACGACCACCGGTTGGCGAGTCTGGTCTTCAACGGCAGCGACGGTGTTATCAACGGAAACGACAGGTGCGGCAGGGGCGGCTACAGGCTCCGGTGCGCGGCTTAAAACAAGCCCCCAGTACCCGGCGATCAAGGCCCCGATCAGCAGCAAGCCGGCCAGGACCATGCTGATGCGACTGTTCATGACGGCTCTCCCTTTCCCGTTGCACTGCACACCCGCTTAATCCGAATGGGTTAATCCGCAACCTGGCTGTGATGAACATCTAACGATTTGGCTATTTGAAGGTAGCTCAGCTAGGACGAAATGCCATTACCCCAGGAAAAATTTATCTGAACTATAAAAGCAGCCTTTCAGGGTGCGGGTTTATGGCGTCAACTTTACGACTAATACTTTGTGATTAATCCGTTATTACAGTTGTGAGGCTGAGGTTTGTTGACAATGCTCTAGTAGCACGCCGCGATCATCTGGTACTAGAGCCGTTCCGGCTTCCAGTGGCGTTTTAGGGAGAAGTCTTATGTTCCTTGACCTGGTGTTGAAGCTTTATATCCAAACGCAACTATTTTTCAGCCGCAAAGAGGGAGCCTCAGGTATTGAGTACGCCATTGTCGTCGCGTTGGTTGCGCTCGTTATTGTGGGGGCAGGGACAGGGCTGGGAACTAAGATTAAAAATATCTTCACCAATATGACCACTAATATGCCGACCGGGACCTGATTTATCTGTGGTAGCCGTTATGATTATCCCTTCTTGAAGGTAATGCCATGAGCGCGTCCTCACGCCAGCAAATTCTATTGGTGGACGACGAAGAGGACGCCTTGATCGAACTCGCCGAATCCCTCGAAAACGAGGGATTTGTCTGTTTCACTGCCACTTCCGTCACCTTCGCCCTGCAAGAATTGACACTTCACCCGGACATCGCGCTGGTCATCACGGACCTGCGCATGCCCGAGGAAAGTGGCATTTCCTTGATCAAGCGCCTGCGCGAACACACCTCACGCTCACACCTGCCGGTGATTGTGATGTCGGGTCATGCGGAAATGGATGATGTGAGCGACATGTTGCGCCTGCAGGTGCTGGACCTGTTCCGCAAACCGATCTACCTGGTGCGGTTGATCGATACCTTGAACAACCTGTTTCCTCTCCCCAAAACCAGACTGTAGGCGCCTCTATCCCAGGCGCCTACAGGGTCCGGTTACAGCTGGTAGCTGAAACTCAACGAATACCGCGGCCGCCGGTCGTAGCTGTCCAACGCCACGTCCGACATCGGCTTGGCGACTTCCAGCGCGATGTTGTAGTACTTGGCATCACCAAAGCGCAGGCCCAGCGCCGCCGATGACAGGTCGTTGCCTTTGACCGGCACGTCGTTGAACCAGGTCTTGGCACGGTCGAACACCACGTAGGGTTGCAGAATCCTCACCCAATCGCCCGCGCGGTTGTAGCTGTAGTTGACCTCGTAGGCCAGGCCCCAGCCCTTGTCGCCGGTGCCCTGGTCATCCGGGTAGCCGCGGCCGAAGCTCTGCCCGCCGAAGGTGGCGCGTTCGCTGTCGGGCAAGTAATCGTTGCTCCAGTAGAGCGCGCCGGATAGCACGCCTTGCCAGTTATCGAACAGCTTGTTGCTCTGCACGCCGGACAGGCGCAGGCGGAAGAAGTCGAGGTCCTGCTTGAGGCCGCCGAAATCCGTGCGGGTCTTGGCGCCCAGACCATTGATACCTTGGTAGATGCCGCCGCTGATGATGCGCAACTGCGTGGTGTCGGCCTTGCGCCAGTCACCTTCGAATGCCAGGGCGCGCAGGTCTGTTTCCAGTTCAAAGCGTTGTGGGAAACCGTCGATCTTGTAGCGGTTGGTCTGGTCGACGGCGTAGAGGCGCGTGCCCAGGCTCAATGACTCGCTGGGCGAGGCGATAAAGGGGTGGCTGAGACCAATGGAGTAACGGTCGATTTCCTGGTGTGGCTTGAGTTCAAGGCCGTCGCCCAATTGCAGCCCGGTCTTGGGATCGGCGCGGTAGCGTTCGCCCGAGAGCGCAAGTTGGGTGCCCTCGGCGTTGATGAATTGGCTGTAGCTCGCTCGGTAGTAATGCTCTTTGTCTTCGCCCGGTGGGAACAGGCCGCTGACGCTCAGTTGTTCGCCCATGGACGTCCACGAGTTGCTGGTGGCGGTCAGCAGCGCTTGGGTGCCGCCGCGGTTGGCTTCATTGAGGCTCATGCTAGTGGTAAAGGGTTTGCGGCTGGCAGTGACCTGCATATGCGTGCCGCCATCGGTGGTGTTGGGTGGCGGCACCAGGGCTTGCACGGTGAGGCCAGGGATGGCGCTCATCAGCGTGGTGTAGCGTTCGAAGGTCTTGCGTGTAAGCGGGCGCTCGGCCTTGAGTTTTTCCGCCAGCTTGTCGATGTAGGACGAGACCGAACCGGTGTCGCCTTGCACTTGGTAATCGCGGATATAACCCTCTACCAACACCACTTGTACCAGGCCGCCTTCGAAGCGTTGTTCCGGCAGATAGGCATAGGACAGCAGATAGCCGTCCTCTTGGTAGCGGCGGGTAATGCTGCGGGTGGCTTCGATCAGTTGCGCCAGGTTGGTTTCATGGCCAATCAGCGGCTCGAAAACCTGGGCGACTTCCTTGAGCGGGTACACCGTGCCGCCGTCGATCTGCAGTTTGCGGATGGTCACTTTGGTATCCATCAGCAGCGGTTGCCCGGCGGTCGCCGCTGGCACCGAAACCTGGGTCGGTGTGGCGGCTGGTCGGTAGGCGTCGGCGGGCAGGTTGGGCACGGGCAGGTTGCGGATGGTGTCGTTGCTGTTGAGGAAACTGGGTAGGGTATCGGCGTGGGCGTAAGCACTGAGGGTGAGCAACAACAACGGCGTCAAAGCGCGCATAGGACACTCCATGGTCAAAATTGCTGCAGCGTTTCGCAGATTCCCGCCGGGCTCTGGGGGCGCGGTTCGGGGGACTTTCAGGGGTCGATCACTGACCAAAAAAAAAAGACGAGAGACTTAGTGGGGTCTCTCGTCTCAACCAAGCGTAGGCGCTGTAGGTGAGGCCGTCTAATCGGCCAGGTGCAATTCTATTTTTTGCCAGTCAGGCCACCCAACAGCCCGCCCAGAAGACCACCGTTCGCATTGGCGCCTGCCGAGGCACCGGCACCCACATTCAGGCCACCACCGAGCAGGCCGCCGCCGGTGTTGGTGCCGCCGGTGACCAGGCCGCCAATCGATGCCACGGTGCCACCCACTGCGGTCACGGTGCCGCCCAAGGCGTTGGTGACCGGGTTGGCATTGGTGCCGCTGATTTTGCCACCGAGGCTGCTGACGGCGCCGCCGACATTCGTGACCAGGCCGTTGACCGGGCCACCCAGGCCGGTGGCATTGCCGACGTTTTGGGTCAGGCTCTGCACGCCGCTGGTGACGGGGTTGAGTGCGTTGCCGATCGGGCCGGTCAGCCCGGCTACCGGTGCGCCTGCCGCCGTGTTCGGTGTGCCGCTGCCGCCCAGGAGAGTGCCCAGCGAGGCGACGGTGGTGCCGGCTTTGACGCCGGTCACGCCGGTCGCGCTGACCACGCCATTGGTGCTGCCCGCATCCAGGCCGCTGCCAGCGCCTGCGATGATGCCGCCGATGAGTTCAGGCAAGCCCAGCTGGTTAGTGCCGCCGCCGGTCCCACCGCCGCTGCCGCCACCATTGCTATCTGCATCCGGGTCGACATAACCACTGGCCTTGCCGACCACGGTGCCGACACCATTGAGCACGTCGCCCACGGCTCCGGTCACAGGGTTGCCGGTGCCGCCTGCGCCAGCGACTTTATCGCCGAGGCCGTCGACGGTATCGCCGACTTTTTGCAGCAGGCCGCCCACGGGCTTGTCGAGACCGGTGGCGGTGCCGACTTTACCGGTGGTGTTTTCCACCAGGGAGACCACCGGCACCAACACTTTCGCGCCTACGGTGTTGGTGACCGAACCGAGTGGGCCGGTGGTGCTGGCGGTGCTGAGGGTGTCGCCGAGCATGGTGACGGCATTGCCGACCTTGCCCACCACATTGCCGACGACCGGTGCAGCGCCGCCGACTACAGGCACGTTGCCCAGCAGGGTGGCGACGTTAGTACCGGTGACGGTCACGCCATCGCCCAGGTCGGAAACCCCGTTGGCCACGCCAGCGACGGTTTTGCCCAGTGCATTGCTGTCAGTGCCCAGCGAACCCAGGCCGTCTGAAAGGCCGGTGCCGATGCTGCCGACGGCGTTGCCGGTCGCGTTGACCAGGCCACCGGCAGTGGCGCCCACGATTGGCAGGCTGCCAAGGGTGGTGCCCAGGCTGCGGACGGTGCCGCCGAGGCCGGTCACGGTATCGCCGACGGTGTCGACCACCGTGGCGGTGACCAATGGCGTCGAGCCGCCGCCGGGGTTGGTGCCAGGGTCGGTGCCGCCACCGGTACCACCACCCGTACCGCCGCCTGCGCCAGCGCCGGCATCGGAAGATCCACCACTGTGATGCCCACCGCCACCGCTGCTGCAGCCGCCGAGTGCCAGTGCTACTGCCAGGGCCAGCGCGGTACTTGCTTTCCAAAACACGACTTGAGTTTTCATGATTGAGTTCCTTGCACCTGTACAACCTTGGTTGTCTTCAAACACTCGCTATTTCTGGGGATAGCGATATGTTTGTCCGTGTGGCTATAACAGCCCCGGCGGTGCGTTCGCTCAATGCTCTACTTGGTATTAACGATTTATATACGGCGCAGGTGTACCGTTTAAGTAACTAATACCAAGGGTATATGGCGAGGATGTATCAAGATGTATATGTGTTAATTATCAATGACTTGAATAGAAAAGCGGACTTTAAAAAGTCCGCTATAACTTAGGGTATATATATACAATTAATCGAGTTATTTCAGGTGATCGGCCGCCACTTGCCTACCATATGTTCAATATCGCCCGCGCCTTTCAACCACAACTCACCGCTGGAACCCGCGGCGCTGGCCAATAACGTCACTTCACCGGGCAGGCGCACGGGTTTTCTGAACTCGACGCTGATCTCGATATTGGCGGTGGGCAAGTGTTCGCCAAGGGCTGCGAGGGTGTGCGCCTTGTTCCACAACCCGTGGGCGATGGCCTGGGGGAAACCGAACAGCTTGGCGGTGATGGCGCTGAGGTGAATCGGGTTGTAGTCGCCGGCAACCCGTGCATAACGGCGGCCGATATCGGCGGGGGCTTTCCAGCGGGTCAGTTCGCTGACCTGGGTAGGGGAGGGTTGGGCGTCATCTTCGGGTTCGCCTTCCAGCTTTACGCCCCGGCACAGCATGCGGCTTTCGGCTTCCCATAGCAGACCGAGTGAGTCCTCGACGGTGGTGATCAGATCGAAGATTGCGCCTTTGGGGTGGGGCCTGAGATTTTGCGCGTGGACAGCGATGGACAACTCACTGACACCCCCCAGCGGGCGATGAATGCGGATGCGGTTACTCAGGTGAATCAACCCCAGCAACGGGAAGGGAAATTTTTTGTCGGTGAGCAGTTGCATCTGTAACCCGAAGGCCAGGATATGTGGATAGGTCGCCGGCAGGATCGGGCTCTGCGCAAAACCGCAGACCTTACGATACGCCGCCACCTGCTTGGGATCGATGCTCACCCGGCAGCGCAACCCCTGCTCGGGCAGTGTGTTGCCGGTGATCTTGCGTTTGAGCGCCGCGCGCCAATACAGCGGCAGTAGGGATGGCGTAGTGCCTAACGTCTTCCATTGCATGCTTATGCTCCCAAGAGGCTTTGCCCACACACCCGCAACGCTTGCCCGCTGACCGCACCGGAGCCCGGTTGGCCGAGCCACGCCACTGCTTCGGCGACGTCCTGCGGCAGGCCGCCCTGGCCCAGCGAACTCATGCGTCGTCCGGCCTCACGCAAGGCAAATGGAATATGCGCAGTCATCTGGGTTTCGATAAAACCGGGGGCCACCGCATTGATGCTGATGCCACGCGCCTTGAGCAGCGGTGCCCACGCTTGGGCGAGGCCGATCAATCCCGCTTTGCTCGCGGCGTAATTGGTCTGCCCACGGTTACCGGCAATGCCGCTGATGGAAGCCAGCAACACTACGCGGGCGTTGTCATGAAGGGTGCCGCTGTCGAGCAGCGCCTGGGTCAGCACTTGGGGCGCATTGAGGTTCACCGCCAGCACCGCGTCCCAGTATTCCGGGGTCATGTTGGCCAGGGTCTTGTCACGGGTAATCCCGGCGTTGTGCACCAAGATGTCGAGGCCATCGGGCAGGTGTTCGATCAATTGGCTGGCGGCATCTGCGGCGCAGATATCCAGCGCGACCGTGCGTGCGCCCAGGCGCGCCGCCAGGGCTTCGAGGTCGGCCTTGGCCTGGGGCACGTCGAGCAGGATCACCTCGGCGCCATCGCGGGCCAAGGTTTCGGCGATGGAGGCACCGATGCCTCGGGCAGCACCGGTGACCAGCGCCTTGCGCCCGGCCAGGGGCCGCGTCCAGTCCTCGACAGGTGTGGCGCAAGCTTCCAGGCGAATGACCTGGCCGGAGATATAGGCGCTCTTGGGCGAGAGGAAGAAGCGCAACACCCCTTCCAATTGATCCTCGGCACCGTCGCCCACGTAGAGCAATTGCAACACGCCGCCGTTGCGCAGTTCCTTGGCCAGCGAACGGCTGAACCCTTCCAGGGCGCGCTGGGCGCTGGCGGCGAAGGGATCGCTGAGGCTTTCCGGCGCGCGGCCGAGGATCACCAAGTGCGCGCTGTTATCCAGGTTCTTCAGCAGCGGCTGGAAGAATTCACGCAGCTGTTTGAGTTGATCGGTGTGTTGCAACTCGCTGGCGTCGAACACCACGGCCTTGAGCTTGGGACCGTGGCCGGGGATCCACGTCGATGTCTCGGTGCCGTAGGTATAAATCGCGTCGGTAAGCTTGTGGGCAAACGCCTGTACGTTGCCCGCCAGCGCGCCGCCGCTCAGCAGCAATGCACCTTCCACCGGACGCAGGCGCCCGGCTTGCCAGCGTTCCAGGCGTACCGGTGACGGCAGGCCAAGGGCGGCGACCAGGCGATGGCCGAGGCTTGAGTTGGCGAAGTCGATATAACGGTCAGACATGGAACGCTCTCCGAAGGCTGGGGTTCAAAGGGTTGACCACCCCGGGGTGGCACTCGTTCGATTGAGCCTAGGCTAGGCTGAATGATTCCACCCATAACCATAAGGGAGCTTTCCATGACTCAATTGCGCCGTGTGGCGATCATCGGCGGTAACCGCATTCCGTTTGCCCGCTCCAATGGCCCTTATGCCACGGCGAGCAACCAGGCGATGCTGACCGCCGCCCTGGAAGGCCTGATCGAACGCTACAACCTGCACGGCTTGCGCATGGGCGAGGTGGCCGCTGGCGCCGTGCTCAAACATTCCCGCGACTTCAACCTCACCCGTGAATGCGTGCTCGGTTCGCGCCTGTCGCCGCAAACCCCGGCCTATGACATCCAGCAGGCGTGCGGCACCGGTCTGGAAGCGGCGTTGCTGGTGGCCAACAAGATTGCGCTGGGCCAGATCGAATGCGGGATTGCCGGTGGGGTGGACACGACGTCTGATGCGCCCATTGGAGTCAATGAAGGCCTGCGCAAGATCCTGTTGCAAGCCAACCGCAGCAAATCCGTGTCAGATAAATTAAAAGTCCTGTTACAACTTCGTCCCCATCACCTCAAGCCGGAACTGCCGCGCAACGGCGAACCCCGTACCGGTTTGTCCATGGGCCAGCACTGCGAATTGATGGCGCAAACCTGGCAGATCCCCCGCGCCGAGCAGGACCAACTCGCCCTGGAAAGCCACCAGAAAATGGCCGCTGCCTACGCCGAAGGCTGGCACAACGATTTGCTCACCCCGTTTCTAGGCTTGACCCGCGACAACAACCTGCGCCCCGACCTGACTCTGGAAAAACTCGCCGCCCTCAAGCCGGCTTTTGAGCGCAGCGAAAAGGGTACGCTCACCGCCGGTAACTCCACGCCGCTCACCGATGGCGCCTCGCTGGTGCTCTTGGGCAGTGAAGCCTGGGCCAAGGAGCGCGGCTTGCCGATCCTCGCGTACTTGCGCGATGGCGAAGCGGCGGCAGTGGATTTCGTCAACGGTGCCGAAGGCCTGCTGATGGCGCCGGTGTATGCGGTGCCACGCTTGCTGGCGAGGAACGGTCTGACGTTGCAGGACTTCGATTACTACGAGATCCACGAAGCTTTCGCTGCCCAAGTGTTGTGCACGCTCAAGGCCTGGGAAGATGCGGACTACTGCAAGACACGCCTGGGTCTTGATGCCCCCCTGGGTGCCATCGACCGCAGCCGGCTCAATGTAAAGGGCAGCTCCCTGGCCGCCGGACACCCGTTTGCCGCCACGGGTGGACGTATCGTCGCCAATCTGGCCAAGTTGCTGGATGCGGCGGGCAAGGGCCGCGGGCTGATATCCATCTGTGCGGCAGGCGGGCAGGGCGTTACGGCGATCATTGAACGCTGAAACTGGCCTATTGGTTGCATTCTTGAGTGATCAACGGTCGGTAGCCCCTCCCACCGACGCGCTGATTGCCGTATAACGAGTGCCATACGCGTATTTGGTAATAAAGGACCCACAATAAAAGCTGATGAAGACTCCTAAACGCATTGAACCCCTGATCGAAGACGGTCTGGTCGACGAAGTGCTGCGCCCACTCATGAGTGGTAAAGAAGCAGCTGTTTATGTGGTGCGCTGCGGCAACGAATTGCGTTGCGCCAAGGTTTACAAGGAGGCGAACAAACGAAGTTTTCGTCAGGCATCCGAATACCAGGAAGGCCGTAAGGTCCGTAACAGCCGGCAGGCCCGGGCCATGGCCAAGGGCTCCAAGTTCGGCAAGAAAGAGACCGAAGATGCTTGGCAGAACGCCGAAGTGGCGGCGCTGTTCCGCCTGGCCGGTGCGGGCGTTCGCGTGCCCCAGCCGTTCGACTTTCTCGAAGGCGTGCTGCTGATGGAGTTGGTGGCCGACGAGTACGGCGATGCGGCGCCGCGTCTGAACGACGTCACGCTGGAACCGGACCAGGCGCGCGAATACCACGCCTTCCTGATTTCCCAGATCGTGTTGATGCTGTGTACCGGCCTGGTGCACGGTGACCTGTCCGAGTTCAACGTGCTGCTCACGCCGACCGGCCCGGTGATCATCGACCTGCCCCAGGCGGTGGATGCGGCGGGCAATAACCACGCCTTCAGCATGCTGGAGCGCGATGTGGGCAACATGGCGTCCTACTTCGGGCGCTTTGCCCCGGAGCTGAAGAAGACCAAGTACGCCAAGGAAATGTGGGCGCTGTATGAAGCTGGCACCCTGCACCCGGCCAGTGTCTTGACCGGTGAGTTTGACGAGCCGGAAGAACTGGCGGATGTCGGCGGCGTGATCCGCGAGATCGAAGCGGCGCGGTTGGACGAGGAGCGTCGCCAGGCGATCCGCGCAGCGGATGATGCGCCACCGAGCAAGGTGCCGGACGAGCCACCGCCACCGCCGTGGATGCAGTGATCTTTGGGTAGATGAAGATCAAAGCTGTGGGAGCGGGCTTGTTGTGGCGAGGGAGCAAGCTCCCTCGCCACAAGCCAGCTCCTACAGTTGTTTTGTGTACGCCTGGTCAGGCGCAACAGCTACCGGACGCCAACTCCTTGAGAATCGGACAATCCGGCCGATGATCGCCCTGGCAGTGCTCCACCAGGTCCTGCAAGGTATCGCGCAGTTGCCCCAGTTCCAGAATCTTCTGGTTCAGCTCATCGATATGCTGGCGCGCCAAGGCTTTTACGTCGGCGCTGGCCCGTTGCCGGTCCTGCCACAGGGTCAGCAGCTTGCCGACTTCCTCCAGTGAAAACCCCAGGTCCCGCGAACGCTTGATAAACGCCAGGGTGTGCAAGTCATCCTGCCCGTATACGCGATAGCCACTGTCGGTACGATGCGCGGCTTTGAGCAGGCCGATGGATTCGTAGTAGCGAATCATCTTGGCACTCAACCCACTCTGGCGCGCGGCTTGGCCGATGTTCATGGGCGCTGATCCTCCAGGTTCTTGGGCTTCCACGTCTTCAACAGTAACGCATTACTCACTACGCTGACGCTGGACAAGGCCATCGCCGCGCCGGCCAGCACCGGGTTGAGCAGGCCAAATGCCGCCAGGGGAATGCCGATCAGGTTATACACAAAGGCCCAGAACAGGTTCTGGCGGATCTTGGCGTAGGTCTTGCGGCTGATCTCCAGCGCGGCCGGTACCAGGCGCGGATCGCCGCGCATCAGGGTGATGCCGGCGGCGTGCATCGCCACGTCGGTGCCGCCGCCCATGGCGATGCCGATGTCGGCAGCGGCCAGGGCCGGGGCGTCGTTGATGCCGTCACCGACCATGGCCACCACGCCGGTTTTTTTCAACTCGGCGACGGTGGCGGCTTTGTCGGCGGGCAGTACTTCGGCGTACACATCGTCGATACCCAACGCCTCGGCCACCACGCGGGCGCTGCCGCGATTGTCACCGGTGAGCAAATGGCTGCTGATGTGCTGGGCCCTGAGTTGCTCCACCGCTTCCAACGCGCCGGGTTTGAGCGTGTCGCCAAAGGCGAACAGCCCAAGCACTCGGGGTTGTGGGCCTTGCTCGATCAGCCAGGACAAGGTGCGGCCTTCTGCCTCCCAAGCCTTGGCTGATTCGGCCAACCCGCCTGCGTTCAAGCCGCTTTCTTCCAGCAGGCGACGATTGCCCAGGGCCAGTTGCAGACCCTCCAGCGTGCCGGCGATGCCGCGTCCGGTCAGGGATTGGCTGGCCGTTACGTCAGCCACCTTCAGCCCTTTTTCATCACAGGCATCCAGCACGGCTTTGGCCAGCGGGTGTTCACTGCCCCGTTGCAACGCGCCGGCTTGCTGCAGCAGCAAGGCCTCATTGCCATCCACGGCCGCCAGGTGCGCAATTTTTGGCGCGCCGGAGGTGAGGGTGCCGGTCTTGTCGAAGACCACCGCGCTCACTTCATGGGCGCGTTCCAGGGCTTCTGCGTCCTTGATCAAAATGCCGTGGCGCGCGGCAACACCGGTGCCGGCCATGATGGCGGTTGGCGTCGCCAGGCCCAGGGCGCAAGGGCAGGCGATCACCAACACGGCGACGGCATTGATGATCGCGGTCTCCAGGGGCGCGCCATACAGCCACCAGCCCACCAACGTCATCAACGCCAGCACCAGCACGGCCGGAACGAATACCTGGCTGACTTTATCCACCAGTTTCTGGATCGGTGCCTTGGCGGCCTGGGCGTCTTCCACTAGGCGGATGATCCGCGCCAACACGCTTTCGGCACCGAGGGCCAGGGTGCGCACGAGCAGGCGACCTTCGCCATTGATGGCGCCACCGGTAACCTGATCGCCGGGTTGTTTCGGTACGGGCAGGCTCTCGCCACTGATCAGGGCTTCGTCGGCATGGCTTTGGCCCTCGACGACTTCACCGTCCACCGGGAAGCGTTCACCGGGTTTTACCAGCACCAGATCATTGAGTTTCAGGGCATTGATGGCGACCTCTTCTTCACGGCCTTCAATCACCCGAATCGCCCGCTCCGGACGCAAGGCTTCCAGGGCGCGGATAGCGCTGGCGGTCTGGCGCTTGGCGCGGCTCTCCAGGTATTTACCGAGCAGCACCAGGGCGATCACTACCGCCGAGGCTTCGAAGTACAGGTGCGGCGCCATGCCAGGGTGCGCCGTGAGCCATTCATAAATACTCAGGCCGTAACCGGCGCTGGTGCCGATCGCCACCAGCAGGTCCATATTGCCAGCACCGGCACGCACGGCTTTCCAGGCGGCGATATAAAAGCGAGCGCCAAAGATGAATTGCACGGGGGTGGCCAGGGCGAACTGCGCCCAGGCGGGTAGCATCCAGTGCAGGCCGAGCGGTTCCACCAGCATCGGCAGCACCAATGGCAAAGCCAGCAGGATCGCCAGCAGCAGCGACCAACGATCGCGGTGCAGACGCTGGGCTTGATTGGCGTCGGTGGCGGTTTCGCTTTGGGGCAGGGTGGCGGTGTAGCCGGCTTTGTCGACGGCGGCGATCAACACGCCGGGGTCCATCTGGCCGAGTACTTCGATATGGGCGCGCTCATTGGCCAGGTTGACGCTGACGCTTTGCACCCCCGGCACCTTGCCCAGCGCACGCTCGACCCGGCCGGCACAGCTGGCGCAGGTCATGCCGCTGATGGGCAGGTCAAAGGTGGTGGATCCATTCATGGGGCAGTCCTCCAAGAGAAGTTGCCCCTAGGATCAACCTTGACCTGTGGGGAAGGTCAAGCGCCTTCAGTATTCCAATTTGGCGGCTTTGAGATACATCCCATCCGGGCCCTGGGCAATGCGCAATTTGCGCACATCACCGGCCTTGAGCGTGATGTTCTGCGCCGGTGGCGCCAGCATCCCCGGCAGGCAACCAGGGGATTGGCCCGGCAGCAGCTTCAGGCGCAACGACAGATTGCCCGCCGGCAAGTTGAACGACGTAGCCTGCTCCTGGAACAGCCGGCCCGCGAGCTGGTCATTCAGGTACAGGCCGATTTCGCAGTTGGTCGGCACTTCCAGGCGTTCCCGGGAAATGATCAGCACCGCATAGTCTTCTGCGGCGAAGGCTTGGGGCGCAGCGGCCGACAAGCTCATCAGGCCCGCAAGGGCAAAAAACGACCAGCGCATGGCGAATGCTCCGTGGTGTGAATCAAAGATGGATGAAGCTTGGCCTTAGAAGCGGCCAAATACCAGCCCGGCAGAAGGTTTCAGAACTTGACCTTGCCATCGTGGCAAGGTCGAGACTGGGTTCAACCTCATCAAAGGAGTCATGTCATGCAAGTATTCAGCGTTGAAGGAATGACCTGCGGCCATTGCGTTCGAGCGGTGACCCAGGCCGTGCAGAGCAAGGACCCGGCGGCCAGCGTGAAGGTCGACCTGGCGGCCAAGGAAGTGGGCGTCGAAAGCCGTTTGTCTGCCGAGCAAGTGATCGAGGCGATCACCGAAGAGGGCTACAGCGCCAAGCTCGCCTGATACGGGTAAATAGTTAGCGAGCTATCGTGTTCAATGCACCCAAGCGCGGCTAGACTATCGGGCTGCCGTCTCACTTGGGTGCCCGATGAACCTTCGCATAATCCTGATTCTGGGTGCCTTGAGCGCCTTCGCGCCGTTGGCGATCGACTTTTACCTGCCCGGCTTCCCGGCCATGGCCAAGGCTTTCGCGACCGATGAAAAACACATCCAGCTGACCCTGGCGGTGTATTTCGCTGGCCTGGCCATCGGCCAATTGATCTACGGCCCACTGGCTGACCGCTTTGGTCGACGCGGCCCGCTGCTCAGTGGTGTCACGCTGTTTACCCTGGCTTCATTTGCCTGCGCCTTTGCGCCGTCCCTGGAGTGGCTGATCGCTGCGCGTTTTGTGCAAGCCCTCGGCGGCTGCGCGGGCATGGTGATTTCCCGTGCGGTGGTCAGCGACAAATGCGACGCGGTAGGCTCGGCCAAGGTGTTTTCCCAGTTGATGCTGGTCACCGGCCTGGCGCCGATCCTCGCACCGCTGGCCGGTGGTTTGATGGTGGGCATATGGGGCTGGCAGTCGATTTTCCTCGCCCTGTCGATCTTCAGCGTGATGGCGGCCATCGCCGTGGCCGTCGGGCTGCCGGAAACCTTCCCGGCCCATCAGCCGCGCCAGCCGTTATCCGGGTCGCTGCGTCGTTATGCGGCGCTGTTGTCGGACCGGGTTTACCTCGGCTATGCCCTCACCGGTGGTATCTCGATTGCCGGGATGTTTGCCTACATCGCCGGTTCACCTTTCGTATTTATTCAGCTCTATGGCGTGCCTGCCGAGCATTACGGCTGGCTGTTCGGTTCCAACGCTGCGGGCTTTATCCTGGTGGCGCAAGTCAATGCGCGGTTGCTGTCCAAGCGTGGCCCGGCGTTCCTGTTGTCGCGCAGTGTCTGGGTCTATCTGCTGGCCGCGTTGAGCTTGCTGGGTATTGCGGCGCTGCGCACTGACGCGTTGTGGCCATTGCTGGTGCCGCTGTTTATCTGCATCGCCAGCCTGGGCTGCATTTTGCCGAATACCTCGGCCTGTGCCATGAGTGGGCAGGGTGCAAGGGCGGGTAGCGCTTCGGCGTTGCTCGGTTGCATTCAGTTTGGCGTGGCGGCAGGCGCGGCATCGTTGGTCGGGGTTTTGCACGACGGCACGGCGATGCCGATGGCGATGGTCATCAGCCTGTGCGGTGTGTTGGCGGTGACGATTGCGATGTCGACCCAGCGCCTGCAACGCAAACGGGCCTTGCAGGCGCAGGTCTGAACAGCGGATCAGCCAGCGGCGGAGCGTTGCTGGCTGTTCGGAAAACGGTGAGGGGCCTGGATACGGGCTTGCAGGGTGTCGGCAAAGGCACGGGCCTCGGCCTCGGTGCGGAAGGTGAAGGCGTCCTGGTCGAGACGGACCTGCCATTTATTGCCTGCGGATTTTGCTAACGCTTTTATCAGGATTTTCATTGCTGACTTCCTCACGTAAAAGAATCGTGGCAAAGGCGGCCAATATAAACCCGAATACGCTCACAAAGATGACAAAGGTCAACTCTCTGACTAGCGGTGTCGTCCATTACCCACATGAATAATGGACGACCCTGACAGCTATTTTTTAGAAGCCTTCCAGCACGATCTTGCCCTTGGCCTTGCCACTTTCCAGCAGCGCGTGGGCACGGCGCAGGTTTGCCGCATTGATCACACCGAAGTGCTCACCCACGGTGGTTTTCAGGGTGCCTGCGTCGATCAGTTCGGCCACGCGATTGAGCAGGTTGTGCTGTTCGATCATGTCCGGGGTCTCGAACATCGAGCGTGTGTACATGAACTCCCAGTGCAGCGACAGGCTCTTGCGCTTGAGTTTGCTGACGTCCAGCGCCTTGGGGTCGTCGATCAGTGCCAGCTTGCCCTGGGGTTGCAGGGCTTCCACCAGGTGGTCCAGGTGATGATCGGTCTGGGTCAGGCTGGCAACGTGGGTCACTTGCGGGTGGCCGGCAGCTTTCAGCGCTTCGCTCAGCGGTTGGCTGTGGTCGATCACCAGGTCAGCGCCGAGGGCTTTGGTCCACGCTTGGGTTTCCGGACGCGAGGCGGTGCCGATCACTTTCAAGGCGGTGAGCTGGCTGGCTAGTTGAGTCAGGATCGACCCCACGCCACCGGCGGCACCGACGATCAGCAGGCTCTGGCCTTCGTCTTGTGTACCTTCCTGCACTTGTAGGCGTTCGAACAGCAATTCCCAGGCGGTGATGGCGGTCAGCGGCAACGCGGCGGCGTCTGCAAAACCCAGGCTTTTCGGCATATGCCCGACGATGCGCTCGTCCACGGTGTGCAATTCGCTGTTGCCGCCAGGACGCACCAGGGAACCGGCGTAGAACACCTTGTCACCGGCCTTGAACAGCGTTACGTCGCTGCCGACTGCCTTGACCACACCGGCCACGTCCCAGCCCAGTACCTTGGCGGCGCCATTTTCCGGGGCGACGTTCTGGCGCACCTTGGTGTCCACCGGGTTGACCGAGATGGCTTTGACTTCCACCAGCAAGTCACGCGGGCCGGGGACAGGCGCGGGCAGTTCGATGTCTTGCAGGGCGTTTGGATCGTTGATCGGCAGTGAGGCGTAGTAGGCGATGGCTTTCATGATGGCTCCAGGAAAAGGGGGATCAGGCGAGGAATTTCAGGCGCTTGAGCTCGAAGTGTTCGAGCACATCCGCGGCCTTGGCGCGAAAGCTCTGGATGTGCGCGCTCTGGTCGTGGTCGGCCAGCGCCGCGTCGTCGCTCCAGCGTTCGAGCATGTAGAAGGTTTCGGGGTGTTGCAGATCCTGGTGCAGGTCGTACTGCTCGCAACCGGCTTCCAGGCGCGTGGGCTCCAACAGGCCGCGCAGCAAGGTTTCCAGGGTGGCCTGTTGGCCGGGTTTGGCGATCAGCGTGGCAATGACGTTAAAGGCGGTGGACATATTCAACTCCAGACACGTGATGAACGGGATGCACAGATGATTGGCTATTTCCCGCGCAGATAAAACCCGCTAAAACTGCAGTCTGTTTCAACAAAACTTTGATAATGAGCGGAAGAGCATGCTGCGTTTTGATGATTTGCAGTTGTTTGTGCGTGCGGCAGACCTGGGTAGCTTGTCCGCAGCAGCCAGGGTAATGGACCTGTCGCCTGCGGTGGCGAGTGCGGCGCTCAAGCGCATCGAACAGCAACTGGGCACACGCTTGCTGGCGCGTTCCACTCGCAGCCTGCGCCTGACCGCCGAAGGCGAGGGCTTCCTGGAGTATGCCCGTGCGGCCTTAAGCTCGCTGGATGAAGGGCGACGCTTATTGGCCAGCGGGCAGGACCATGTCAGTGGTGTGCTGCAGTTGTCGGCCCCGTCGGATTTCGGACGCAATCAGCTGTTGCCGTGGTTGGATGAATTCCAGCGTGACTACCCGCAACTCACCGTGCGGCTGTTGCTGGGCGACCGGATCGCCGATCTGTTCCGCCAGCCGGTGGATATCGCCTTGCGCTATGGTGAGCCTGAAGACTCCAGCCTGATTGCGCTGCCCATCGCCCCGGACAATGTGCGTGTGCTGTGTGCGTCTCCCAGCTACCTCGCGCGTTATGGCGAGCCTCGGCACCTGGAGCAACTGGCCCAGCACAATTGCCTGCTGTATATGCTCGGCAGCCGGGTCCACGATCACTGGAGCTTTCACGACGGTAAACGTGAAATCAGCCTGACCGTCACCGGAGACCGCTTCAGTGACGATGCCGATGTGGTGCGGCGCTGGGCGGTGGCGGGCGTGGGCATTGCCTACAAGTCCTGGCTGGATGTGAGTACCGACGTGCTGGCCGGGCGCTTGCGCCTTATCCTGCCGGAGCTGCGGGGCGAGCGCACGCCGCTCAATCTGCTGTGTGCCCACCGCGCTCAACTGAGCAAACCCATTAACTTGTTGCGGGAAATGCTCGTGTCCCGTTGTGCGACATTGACCGGCCAGCTGCCAGAGCGATCCGGCACCACGTAAAGGACTCCATCAAAGCAGGAAATTTCACTCAGACCCTGTCCCTCTCTACGCTGTCAGACGCCATGGAACCGGCGGTTTGCGCCCCTATACTTTGGTGCCTACCTCAGCAGAAAAATAAATCGACAGGGAGTGAAAAGATGGAAGCTGCACCTTGCATCAGTCAGATCGCCAGCTTGCTCGCCGAGCCCAAACGTACTGCCATGCTGTGGGCCTTGATGGATGGCTCGGCCAAGTCGCCCGTCGAGTTGGCGACGCTTGCCGGCTTGTCACCGACCTCCGCCAACGCGCATTTGGCGCGAATGACGGCCAGTGGTGTATTGCGGGTGGAAGCCCGGCGTGGCAAGCGCTTGTTCCGTGTCGCGGCGCCTGATGTCAGCGCCGCCATCGATGCCTTGGCCAGGACCACCATGGCCTGCGCCGCACGCTGCGCGCCGGATGCTCTGCCTCCGGCCCTGGTGGCTCCCGCATTGTTACGCCATGCACGCCTGTGCCATGGCCACCTTGGCGGGGAATTGGGCGCGCAGTTGTACCAGCACCTGCTGGAAGCGGATTGGATCGAACGTCATGAGCACCGCACCGATATCACGGTCAAGGGCGCGCAGCGCCTGGCAGGCCTGGGTATTTTTACCCAAGCCCTGGCGTCGCCGCTGGTATGCAATTGTTTCGACTGGAGCCAGCACCAACCTCATCTGGGTGGTGCGCTGGGGGCGGGGTTGTTGCAACTGTTTCTGCAGTCGAATTGGATCACTGTGATCAATGAGTCTCACGCTTTACGGGTCAACGCCGTAGGGCACAGGGAAATCACCCGATTGGCCATGTCTGTGTGACATAGCCAATCGCTTTTACTCAGTCATGGCTTTACGAGGCGCGCATCCAGGCTGTTCTGCGCCAGGCGTTTGGCCTGGTCCTGGGTCATGCCCAGCGAGGTGTACAGCGCGTGGAAGTTCTCGGTGACATAACCGCCGAAGTAGGCCGGGTCATCCGAGTTCACCGTCACCTTCACGCCACGCTCCAGCATGTCGAGGATGTTGTGCTGGGCCATGTCGTCGAACACGCACAGCTTGGTGTTGGACAGTGGGCAGACGGTCAGCGGGATCTGCTCGTCGATGATGCGCTGCATCAGACGCTCGTCTTCGATGGCGCGCACGCCATGGTCGATACGCTGGATTTTCAGCAGGTCGATGGCTTCCCAGATGTACTCGGGCGGGCCTTCTTCGCCGGCGTGGGCCACGGTAAGGAAGCCTTCGTGGCGGGCACGGTCGAACACGCGCTGAAACTTGCTCGGTGGGTGACCCATTTCCGAGCTGTCCAGGCCCACGGCCACGAATGCGTCACGGAACGGCAAGGCCTGGTCCAGGGTTTTCTCGGCCTCGGCTTCGCTCAGATGGCGCAGGAAGCTGAGGATCAAGCCGCTGGTGATACCCAGTTGCTGCTCGCCATCTTTCAGCGCAGCGGCGATGCCGTTGAGCACCACTTCGAACGGGATGCCACGGTCGGTGTGGGTCTGCGGGTCGAAGAAGGGTTCGGTGTGGATCACGTTCTGCTCTTTGCAGCGCAGCAGGTAGGCCCAGGTCAGGTCGTAGAAATCCTGGGAAGTGCGCAGCACGTCGGCACCCTTGTAATACAGGTCGAGAAACTCTTGCAGGTTGTTGAAGGCATAGGCCTTGCGCAGGGTTTCGACGTCGTTCCACGGCAGCGCAATCTTGTTGCGCTCGGCCAGGGCAAACAGCAGCTCAGGCTCCAGCGAGCCTTCCAGGTGCAGGTGCAGTTCAGCCTTGGGCAGGGCGTTGAGCCAATCGTACATTTTCAAAGTTCTCATCAGGTGCAATGGCGGCATTCTACAGGCCATGGCCGAAATAATCGGCAAAACCTGACCAGCAGGATTGTTTTCGTTGCATTCGCGCAAGGGCCGCGTGAACTAAGGTGTAACGAAACGTTAGCGGCGTGACGCAGTCTGTACCCCATCAATGACTGATTTGCCGCACTAAAAGGCCCGGAATGCTCACATCCCTCAAGCAAGAAAAATTCATGCTGCTGGCGCTGATTGCCGCCATCGCCGCCTACCCGTTGGAGCACTGGATGCTGCACAGCGGGCAGATCACGGCGTTGCTGGCTGGCGTGGTGCTGATCGGCTTTATCGTGGTGGCGTCGATGCGCGTAGCCCACCATGCCGAGCAACTCGCGGAAAAAGTCGGCGATCCCTACGGCACCATGATCCTCACCCTTGCCGCCGTACTGGTGGAAGTGGTGATCCTGGCGATCATGATGAGCAACGAACCGTCGCCCACCTTGGTGCGGGACACCATTTATTCCGCGGTCATGCTCGACATCAACGGCATCCTCGGCCTGGCCGCGCTGATGGGCGGCATCAAGCATGGCGAACAGTCCTACAACGATGATTCGGCCCGCACCTACAGCGTGATGATCCTCACCGCCATGGGCGTGTCGATGGTGGTGCCGGAGTTCATCCCCGAAGCGGACTGGAAAATCTACTCGGCCTTTACCATTGGCGCGATGGTGGTGTTGTACACCCTGTTCCTGCGTATGCAGGTGGGGCCGCACAGTTACTTTTTCAGCTACAGCTACCCGGAAAAACGCCGTAAGAAGTTGCCGGAAGATGAGCAGGCGCCGCCGGTCAACCTGGCATTTTCCATCGGCACCCTGGTGTTTGGGGTGATTGTGATCGGCGCATTGGCCGAGGTGATGTCCAAGACTCTGGATCTTGGCCTGGAAGGTACGGGAGCGCCGCCGGTGATCACGGCGATTGTGGTCGCGGCGATTTCGGCTGCGCCGGAGATTTTGACGGCATTGCGCGCCGCGTTGGCCAACCGCATGCAGTCGGTGGTCAACATTGCGTTGGGGGCTTCGCTGTCGACGGTGATCCTGACGGTGCCGGTGATGGAGGCGATGGCGCTCTACACCGGCCAGCCGTTCCAGATGGCAATGACCCCGGTACAGACCGTGATGGTGTTTATCACGCTGATTGTCAGCGCGATCAACCTCAACGATGGCGAAACCAACGCCATCGAAGGGATGACCCATTTTGTGCTGTTTGCGACCTTTATCATGCTGTCGCTGTTGGGGTTGTAGTTAGCCGGCGATCAACTGCCGCGCGGCCTGGGTGTGATCGGCGATCAAGCCCTTGAGATCCAGACCTTCGACCTGGCCGTCGATCACGCGCCATTTGCCTGCAATCATCACCCGGTCCGCACGGTCGGCGCCGCACAGCAGCAGCGCCGAAATCGGATCATGGCTACCGGAGAAGCGCAGCTCGTCAAGCTTGAACAGCGCCAGGTCGGCCTGTTTTCCGACGGCCAATTCACCGATATCCGTACGGCCCAACAACTGTGCCGAGCCTTTGGTCGCCCAGCCCAGCACGCCTTGCGGGGTGATCTTTTCCGCGCCGTAACGCAGTCGCTGGATATACAAAGCCTGGCGCGCTTCAAGGATCATGTTCGACGCATCGTTGGACGCGGAACCGTCCACGCCCAGGCCGACAGGTGCGCCGGCGGCGAGCAGGTCCAGGGTCGGGCAGATGCCGGATGCCAGGCGCATGTTCGAGCTTGGGCAATGGCAGATGCCGGTGCCGGCGGCGCCCAGGCGTGCAATTTCATCCGGGTTGAAGTGAATACCATGGGCCAGCCAGGTGCGCGGGCCGAGCCAGCCGACGCTGTCCAGGTAGTCCACGGTGCGCAAGCCGAAGCGCTGCAGGCAGAAGTCTTCTTCGTCGAGCGTTTCGGCAAGGTGGGTGTGCAGGCGCACGTCCAGGCGGTTGGCCAATTCGGCGCTGGCTTCCATGATTTCCGGGGTCACGGAAAACGGTGAGCAAGGCGCCAGTGCGATCTGGATGTGCGCGCCGTCACCACGTTCATGGTATTCGTGGATCAGGCGTTGGCTGTCCTCAAGGATGACTTGGCCTTGTTGCACCGTTTGTTGCGGTGGCAGGCCGCCGTCGGCTTCGCCCAGGCTCATGGAGCCACGGGTGAGCATGGCGCGCATCCCCAACTCGCGGACGCTTTCCACCTGTACGTCGATGGCGTTTTCCAGGCCGTCGGGAAACAGGTAGTGATGGTCCGCCGCCGTGGTGCAGCCCGAAAGCAGCAATTCAGCCAATGCGACTTTGCTGGCGAGGGCGAGTTTTTCCGGGGTGAGCCGCGCCCACACCGGATACAAAGTTTTCAACCAGGGAAACAACGGCTGATTGACCACCGGCGCCCAGGCGCGAGTCAGGGTTTGGTAGAAATGATGGTGGGTATTGATCAGCCCCGGCAGGACCACATGTTCACGCGCATCGAACACTTGGGTGCAGGGCTGCGCAGGTTCTTGGCCTTGGGGCAGCACTTCGGTGATCACACCGTCTTGCAGTACCAGGCCGCCACGGGCATCGAGGCCATTGGCGGTGAAAATCGCGAGGGGGTTTTTTAACCAGATACGGGTCGCAGGCATTGGCCGGCTCCTCTGAATGATGGGTTCAGGTTTGCCAGCTCAGTGTTGCCCTGTCTGCTGATCCAGGGTCGCCGGTGAGGGCGAGGGGGCAGTCTACGCGCGGATCGTTACCGACGGCAATCGGTCGATAACGATCCGGAGGGTTTACCAGGCGATGGTGTCGCCTTTGTAATCGATAAAGTGATGGCCGCCCTTGCCGGTGTAGGCGTTCACCTGGTCCACCAGGCCGCGCACGCTGGTGTCGACGTCGATGTGTGCGTTTTCGCCACCCATGTCGGTCTTCACCCAGCCTGGGTGCAGCGACAGCACGGTCAGCTTGTGATCGCCCAACTGAGTGATGAAGCTGTTGGTCATGGAATTGAGTGCCGCCTTGCTGGCTTTGTACAGCGCCAGGTCGGAGCCGTCGGGGATGGTCACGCTGCCCAGTACCGAACTCATGAAGGCCAGCACGCCAGTGTCCTTGCGGATCTGCCCGACAAAACGCTGGGCCAGGTTGATCGGCGCTACGGCGTTGGTGAAGAACAACTGGCCGACTTCTGCCAAGGTGGCGTGGCCCGGCTCCTGATTGGCGGGGCCTTTGACACCGGCGTTGACGAACAGCAGGTCGAAGGTGCGTTCCTTCAGGCGTTGGCTCAGGGCGATCACGGCTTGCTGGTCGTCCATGTCGAGTTTCTCGATCTGTACTGGGCCCACGGCTTTCAGGGCATCGGCCTTGCTCGGATCACGCACGGTGGCGGTCACGTCCCAACCGTCCTGCAACAGTTGCTTGACCAGGCCAAGGCCCAGCCCACGCGAGGCGCCGATGATCAATGCGGTTTTTGGCGTAGACATGAAAAGCTTCCTTTAAGCGTCGCGGTTCAGGGATTTCAGCGTTGGAGCAGGATACGCCCACGGCTGAGGTCTGCGAGTTGAATTTGCAGGGTGTCGATATGCGCTTCGCCCAAGGCGAGTTGCAACTCGACGCCGTTGGCGGTGAAGGTTTCTTCGACCACCAGCCCGCCCAGTTCTGCAACGCGCAGTTTAACCAGATTCAGCTCGGCGAAAGCGCAGGCGCAGCTCAACGGTACGCGGCTGATCAACTCAATGCGTTCGGCCGTTTGCAGGCATTTATTGGCGCCGCCGCCGTAGGCGCGGGCCAGACCGCCAGTGCCCAACTGAATGCCGCCGTACCAGCGAATTACCAGCACCGCGACCTGGTCAAAACCCTGCGCCTCGATGGCGGCCAGAATCGGTCGGCCAGCAGTGCCGCCGGGTTCGCCGTCGTCATTGCTGCGGTACTGGTCAGCGAGTTTCCAGGCCCAGCAGTTGTGCGTGGCATTCAAGTCGCTGTGCTGCTCGAAAAACGCCTGGGCGTCTTGCGCGCTGGTGATGGGCGCCGCGAGGGTGATAAAGCGGCTTTTGCGTATTTCTTCACGAAACTCGCAAAGGCCGGTGAGCGTGAAAGGCATAAGTCGCTTCGTTTAATAGGCGGGCTTGACGCCACAGCCTTTGAGAATGATGTGGATCAGGTTGGTGCCGGCGTCTTCCATGTCCTGCTTGGTCAGCTTGGTGCGCCCGGTGACGCGGCAGATCTGGGTGGCGAAGTCGGCGTAGTGCTGGGTGCTGCCCCACAGCAGGAATATCAAGTGCACCGGGTCGATGGGGTCCATCTTGCCGGCATCCATCCAGGCCTGGAACACCGCCGCGCGGCCGCTGAACCAGGCGCGGTAGTCCTGGCTGAAGTATTCGGTCAGGCATTCGCCGCCGCTGATGATCTCCATCGCGAAGATTCGCGAGGCCTGGGGTTGGCGGCGTGAGAACTCCATCTTGGTGCGGATGTAGCGCGTGAGGGCCACGGCCGGGTCATCTTCGGCGGTCAGCGCGTTGAAGGTGCTGTCCCACAGTTCGAGGATGTTGCTGAGTACCGCGATATAAAGACCGAGCTTATTGGTGAAGTAGTAATGCAAGTTGGCCTTGGGCAGCCCGGCACTGGCAGCAATGGTGTTCATGCTGGTGCCTTTGTAGCCATGACGCGCGAACTCATCTTCAGCAGCCTGGAGAATCGCTTGTTCGTTCTTTTGCCGAATGCGGCTGGCGGGCTTACCGGCGTGGTTGCTGTGGGCAGGAACTTCGAGGCTCATGGAGGTTTCCGTGCTGATCGATAGAGACGACGTGTGCACAGATAACCCACCCTCAAGCCTCAGACAAGTCCTGATGCAATAAAACCGTCAAAGCGATTCCAGCGTGTCGCTTTCCGGTGCGTGGTTTGCGGCAGTCGTGGTTGCCTTGGCTTCGGGCAATAACAGGCACAACACAATCGCGGTCAGCCCGCCGCTGGTGATGGCGGAGTCGAACAGGTTCTGTACCAGCGTCGGCATCAGGTGCAGCAGGTTCGGTTGCGCGGCGATGCCCAGGCCGACGCCAAACGAGGTGGCGATGATCAGCATGCTGCGTCGGTCCAGCGGCGCCTGGGCGAGGATGCGCACGCCGGCGGCGGCCACGCTGCCGAACATCACCAGGGTGGCGCCGCCCAACACCGGTTTGGGGATTTGTTGCAGTACCGCGCCAATCAATGGAAACAAGCCGAGGCAAAAAAGCACCACGCCTATGTATAAACCGACGTAACGGCTGGCCACGCCGGTCAGTTGGATCACGCCGTTGTTTTGCGCAAAGGTAGTGTTGGGGAAGGCGCTGAACGTAGCGGCGATCATGCAGCTCACGCCATCACCGAGTACGCCGCCCTTGAGCCGGCTTATATAAGAGGGGCCGCTGATGGGCTGGCGGGCGATCATGCAGTTGGCGGTGAGGTCGCCGACGGTTTCGACGCTGCTGATCAGATAAATCAGCGCGATCGGCAGGAAAGCGCTCCAGTCGAAGCTGAAACCGAAGCGGAACGGAATCGGCAGGCTGACCAGAGGGAGGTCGGGCAGGGCTTGCGGCACGAGCTTGCCGCTGAACCAGGCGGCCAGGCTGCCGAGGGCCAAGCCGATGATGATGGCCGAGAGGCGTACCCAAGGCGTATTGGAACGGTTGAGCAGAATGATCGTCAGTACGACGAACACGCCCAGCGCCAGGTTGATCGGGGCGCCGAAGTCGGGGGCGTTGAAGCCGCCGCCGAGGTCAGTGATACCGACCTTGATCAAGCTGATGCCGATCAGGGTGATGACAATCCCGGTCACCAGAGGCGTGATGACCCGACGCAGTTGCCCGATAAAGCGGCTCAGCACGATCTGCACCACAGCGCCGAAAAAGCACACCCCAAAGATCATCGCCATGATGTCTTCCGGGCTGCCGCCGCGTTGTTTTACCAGGAAGCCTGCCGATAGCACTGCGCCAAGAAACGCAAAGCTGGTGCCTTGCAGGCAGATCATCCCAGCTCCGATTCCAAATGGCCTGCGCGCCTGAATGAAAGTGCCTACACCGGAAACCATCAGCGCCATGCTGATCAGGTAGGGCAAGTGGGCAGTCAGCCCAAGGGTGGAGCCGATGATCAGCGGTGGGGTGATGATGCCGACAAATGCAGCGAGTACATGTTGCAGTGCGGCGAGAAAAGCCGGGGCGGGTTTTGGGCGATCGTTGAGGCCGTAGATCAGGTCGCTGCTGTTGGACGCTTCTGGTGACATGGCGGGAAAACTCGAGGTCTATGTCCTCGGGCTGTTGCAAAAAACTGTCCAACTGCTCAGCTTTCGCTTCGGAGCCGAATTAGCGGGTTGCCGCGAGACTTTCCAGGAAGCTTTCCAGCACCAAATGGGGGCGTCGGCCCTTGCGCGTGACCGATGCGAGGCTTAAATCGTAAAAACGTGTAGTCGGTTTCAGCGCACGCAGTCGGCCTTGCTGTACCCACAGGCTGGCGTAGTGGTCGGGCAGATAGCCGATATAGCGGCCGGTGAGAATCAGGAACGCCATGCCTTCCCGGTCCGAAGCGCTGGCGGTGCAGTTGAGCGCCTGGTAATGGGCCTGGATCTCGGCGGGCAGGCGGAAGGTCGGGGCGATCGCGTCTTGGGCATCGATGCGTGCGTCGTCCAACTGCTTGTTGTCGGCGTAAAACAGCGGGTGACCCACCGCGCAGTAGAGCAATGAACGCTCACTGTACAGCGGCTGATATTCCAACCCCGACAAGGCGCTGGCCTGGGGCACCACGCCGACATGCAGGCGGCCGTCGAGTACGCCTTGTTCGACTTCGTTGGGGGCGATCATGCGGATCTGGATCTGCACATCCGGACCACGTTCCTTCAACTGCGCAAGTGCGTGAGTGATGCGCATGTGGGGCAGGGTGACGAGGTTGTCGGTGAGGCCGATGATCAACTCGCCGCGCAAGTGCTGGTGCAAACCGTTGACCTCGGTGCGGAAGCTTTCCAGGGCGCTCAATAATTGCAGTGCGGATTGGTAGACCTCGCGGCCCTCTTCGGTCAGTGAGAAGCCGGCGCGGCCGCGTTGGCACAGTCTTAATCCGAGCCGTTGTTCAAGATCGCTCATTTGCTGGCTGATCGCCGAGCGCCCGATGCCCAGCACGGTTTCCGCCGCCGAGAAGCCGCCGCATTCGACCACGCTGCGAAAGATGCGCAGCAGGCGGATATCGAAGTCGCTGACTTGGGCCAGGGGATCGGGTCGACGGCTGCTCATAGTTTAGTGAAGGCCTGACTGAAGGTTAGAAGAGTTGAATTTCACCGACTTTATCGCCGTGGCAATTTAGCTGCAACAACGCTTTTCAATCCCGACGCTGCCTTTTGCCCTGCGAGGTTTTGCTGATGAACATGCCCGAAAACGCCCCATCGTCCCTGGCCAGCCAATTGAAGCTGGACGCGCACTGGATGCCGTACACCGCCAACCGTAACTTCCAGCGCGACCCGCGGCTGATCGTGGCGGCCGAAGGTAGCTGGTTGACCGATGACAAGGGACGCAAGGTGTACGACTCATTGTCGGGCCTGTGGACCTGTGGTGCCGGGCATACCCGTAAGGAAATCCAGGACGCGGTGGCCAAGCAATTGGGCACTCTGGACTACTCGCCGGGCTTCCAATACGGTCATCCGTTGTCCTTCCAACTGGCGGAAAAGATCACCGACTTGACCCCTGGCAACCTGAACCATGTGTTCTTCACCGACTCCGGCTCCGAGTGCGCCGATACGGCGGTGAAGATGGTGCGTGCCTACTGGCGTCTGAAAGGCCAGGCCACCAAGACCAAAATGATCGGTCGCGCTCGCGGTTATCACGGTGTGAACATCGCCGGTACCAGCCTGGGTGGCGTTAACGGTAACCGTAAGATGTTTGGCCAGGCGATGATGGATGTCGACCATCTGCCGCACACCTTGCTGGCGAGCAATGCTTTTTCCCGTGGCATGCCGGAGCAGGGCGGTATCGCGCTGGCCGATGAGCTGCTCAAGCTGATCGAGTTGCATGACGCGTCGAACATCGCTGCTGTTTTCGTCGAACCAATGGCCGGCTCTGCGGGCGTGCTGGTGCCGCCACAGGGTTACCTCAAGCGTCTGCGTGAGATCTGCGACCAGCACAACATCCTGCTGGTGTTTGACGAAGTGATCACCGGCTTCGGCCGTACCGGTTCGATGTTCGGTGCCGACAGTTTCGGCGTGACCCCAGACCTGATGTGTATCGCCAAGCAAGTCACCAACGGCGCGATCCCGATGGGTGCTGTGATTGCCAGCAGCGAGATCTATCAGACCTTCATGAATCAGGCGACGCCGGAGTACGCGGTGGAATTCCCCCACGGCTACACCTACTCGGCGCACCCGGTCGCTTGCGCGGCCGGCTTGGCGGCATTGGACCTGTTGCAGAAGGAAAGCCTGGTGCAAAGCGTAGCCGAAGTCGCACCGCACTTTGAGAATGCGCTGCATGGCCTGAAGGGCAGCAAGAACGTGATCGATATCCGCAACTACGGCCTGGCCGGTGCGATCCAGATTGCCCCGCGTGACGGTGATGCGATCGTGCGTCCATTCGAGGCCGGCATGGCCTTGTGGAAAGCCGGCTTCTACGTGCGTTTTGGCGGTGACACCTTGCAGTTCGGGCCAACCTTCAACAGCAAGCCGCAGGACCTGGATCGGCTGTTCGATGCGGTCGGCGAAGTGCTGAACAAAGTCGACTGATTTCTCCTTCTATATAGAACAACTTTTCAGGAGCCCTGCATGAGCCTTATCCAGCATTTGATCAACGGTGAGTTGGTCAACGACAGCGGTCGCAGCGCCGACGTGTATAACCCGTCCACCGGCCAGGTGATCCACCAGGTGCCGTTGGCCAGCCGCGAAACGATTCAACAGGCGATCGACTCGGCCAAGGCGGCGTTCCCGGCCTGGCGTAATACACCAGCGGCCAAGCGTGCCCAGGTGATGTTTCGTTTCAAGCAATTGCTGGAGCAGAACGAAGCGCGTATCTCGCAGTTGATCAGCGAAGAGCATGGCAAGACCCTGGAAGACGCTGCCGGTGAATTGAAGCGCGGGATTGAGAACGTGGAGTACGCGTGCTCGGCGCCAGAGATTCTGAAGGGCGAGTACAGCCGTAACGTAGGACCGAACATTGATGCGTGGTCGGATTTCCAGCCTCTGGGTGTAGTCGCTGGTATTACGCCGTTCAACTTCCCGGCGATGGTGCCGTTGTGGATGTATCCGCTGGCAATCGTCTGCGGTAACTGTTTCATCCTGAAACCATCGGAGCGTGATCCAAGTTCCACGCTGTTGATCGCACAGTTGTTACAGGAGGCCGGTCTGCCTAAAGGTGTGCTGAGCGTAGTGCACGGCGACAAGGGCGCGGTGGATGCGCTGATTGAGGCGCCGGAAGTGAAGGCGCTGAGCTTCGTAGGCTCGACACCGATTGCTGAGTACATCTATTCGGAAGCCACCAAGCGTGGCAAACGCGTGCAGGCACTGGGTGGTGCGAAGAACCATGCGGTACTGATGCCGGATGCGGACTTGGATAACGCCGTGAGTGCACTGATGGGGGCGGCGTACGGTTCTTGCGGCGAGCGCTGCATGGCGATCTCTGTGGCCGTGTGCGTGGGCGACCAGGTGGCGGATGCCTTGATTGCAAAGCTGGTGCCACAGGTCAAGGCACTGAAAATTGGTGCGGGTACGTCCTGCGGTCTGGATATGGGGCCACTGGTTACAGGCCAAGCGCGTGACAAAGTCAGTGGCTATATAGAAGACGGCGTGGCAGCGGGGGCTACGCTGGTGGTTGACGGTCGTGGCTTGAGTGTTGCCGGGCATGAAGAGGGTTTCTTCCTCGGTGGCAGCCTGTTCGACCGTGTAACGCCGCAGATGCGCATCTATAAGGAAGAGATCTTCGGGCCAGTACTGTGCGTGGTCCGGGTGAATAGCCTGGAAGCGGCGATGCAACTGATCAATGATCACGAATATGGTAACGGCACCTGCATCTTTACCCGTGACGGTGAAGCGGCGCGTCTGTTCTGTGACGAGATTGAAGTGGGCATGGTGGGCGTTAACGTTCCGCTGCCGGTGCCGGTGGCGTATCACAGCTTTGGTGGCTGGAAGCGCTCGTTGTTTGGTGACCTGCATGCGTATGGGCCGGATGGGGTACGTTTCTATACCCGTCGCAAGGCGATTACCCAACGTTGGCCGCAGCGGGCCAGCCATGAAGCGTCGCAGTTTGCTTTCCCCAGCTTGTAATGTGGGCTGAAAGCCGGCCCCTTGGGGCCGGCTTTCGCGTTTTTGGGGCTTTTCTGACTTATATGACAGAAATATGAAGAAAGGCATTGACGGCAGATTCCAGATGTCTATAATTCGCCCCACTTCCGGCGCAGTCGAAACGTAAAACTCCTTGGTAAACAATGAGTTATGTAGGTTTCGGCAGTAGGTTGCTTCAGTTCATCGAAGCCAAAAGGAAGTTGAAAAAGAGGTGTTGACAGCAGCGTGTAACGCTGTAGAATTCGCCTCCCGCTGACGAGAGATCGGAAGCGCAAGTGGTTGAAGTTGTTGAAGAAATCTTCGAAAGCTTCTGAAAATAATCACTTGACAGCAAATGAGGCTGCTGTAGAATGCGCGCCTCGGTTGAGACGAAAGATCTTAACCAACCGCTCTTTAACAACTGAATCAAGCAATTCGTGTGGGTGCTTGTGGAGTCAGACTGATAGTCAACAAGATTATCAGCATCACAAGTTACTCCGCGAGAAATCAAAGATGTAACCAACGATTGCTGAGCCAAGTTTAGGGTTTCTTAAAAACCCAAAGATGTTTGAACTGAAGAGTTTGATCATGGCTCAGATTGAACGCTGGCGGCAGGCCTAACACATGCAAGTCGAGCGGTAGAGAGAAGCTTGCTTCTCTTGAGAGCGGCGGACGGGTGAGTAATGCCTAGGAATCTGCCTGGTAGTGGGGGATAACGTTCGGAAACGGACGCTAATACCGCATACGTCCTACGGGAGAAAGCAGGGGACCTTCGGGCCTTGCGCTATCAGATGAGCCTAGGTCGGATTAGCTAGTTGGTGAGGTAATGGCTCACCAAGGCGACGATCCGTAACTGGTCTGAGAGGATGATCAGTCACACTGGAACTGAGACACGGTCCAGACTCCTACGGGAGGCAGCAGTGGGGAATATTGGACAATGGGCGAAAGCCTGATCCAGCCATGCCGCGTGTGTGAAGAAGGTCTTCGGATTGTAAAGCACTTTAAGTTGGGAGGAAGGGTTGTAGATTAATACTCTGCAATTTTGACGTTACCGACAGAATAAGCACCGGCTAACTCTGTGCCAGCAGCCGCGGTAATACAGAGGGTGCAAGCGTTAATCGGAATTACTGGGCGTAAAGCGCGCGTAGGTGGTTTGTTAAGTTGGATGTGAAATCCCCGGGCTCAACCTGGGAACTGCATTCAAAACTGACTGACTAGAGTATGGTAGAGGGTGGTGGAATTTCCTGTGTAGCGGTGAAATGCGTAGATATAGGAAGGAACACCAGTGGCGAAGGCGACCACCTGGACTAATACTGACACTGAGGTGCGAAAGCGTGGGGAGCAAACAGGATTAGATACCCTGGTAGTCCACGCCGTAAACGATGTCAACTAGCCGTTGGAAGCCTTGAGCTTTTAGTGGCGCAGCTAACGCATTAAGTTGACCGCCTGGGGAGTACGGCCGCAAGGTTAAAACTCAAATGAATTGACGGGGGCCCGCACAAGCGGTGGAGCATGTGGTTTAATTCGAAGCAACGCGAAGAACCTTACCAGGCCTTGACATCCAATGAACTTTCTAGAGATAGATTGGTGCCTTCGGGAACATTGAGACAGGTGCTGCATGGCTGTCGTCAGCTCGTGTCGTGAGATGTTGGGTTAAGTCCCGTAACGAGCGCAACCCTTGTCCTTAGTTACCAGCACGTAATGGTGGGCACTCTAAGGAGACTGCCGGTGACAAACCGGAGGAAGGTGGGGATGACGTCAAGTCATCATGGCCCTTACGGCCTGGGCTACACACGTGCTACAATGGTCGGTACAGAGGGTTGCCAAGCCGCGAGGTGGAGCTAATCCCATAAAACCGATCGTAGTCCGGATCGCAGTCTGCAACTCGACTGCGTGAAGTCGGAATCGCTAGTAATCGCGAATCAGAATGTCGCGGTGAATACGTTCCCGGGCCTTGTACACACCGCCCGTCACACCATGGGAGTGGGTTGCACCAGAAGTAGCTAGTCTAACCTTCGGGAGGACGGTTACCACGGTGTGATTCATGACTGGGGTGAAGTCGTAACAAGGTAGCCGTAGGGGAACCTGCGGCTGGATCACCTCCTTAATCGACGACATCAGCTGCTCCATAAGTTCCCACACGAATTGCTTGATTCATTGAAGAAGACGATAAGAAGCAGCCCGAAATTGGGTCTGTAGCTCAGTTGGTTAGAGCGCACCCCTGATAAGGGTGAGGTCGGCAGTTCGAATCTGCCCAGACCCACCAATTTTGTGTGGGAAACGCCTGTAGAAATATGGGGCCATAGCTCAGCTGGGAGAGCGCCTGCCTTGCACGCAGGAGGTCAACGGTTCGATCCCGTTTGGCTCCACCACTACTGCTTCTAGAAGTTGAAAGCTTAGAAATGAGCATTCCATCAAGATGATGGTGAATGTTGATTTCTAGTCTTTGATTAGATCGTTCTTTAAAAATTTGGGTATGTGATAGAAAGATAGACTGAACGTTACTTTCACTGGTAACGGATCAGGCTAAGGTAAAATTTGTGAGTTACTCAGTTTTGAGTATTATCGAATTTTCGGCGAATGTTGTCTTCACAGTATAACCAGATTGCTTGGGGTTATATGGTCAAGTGAAGAAGCGCATACGGTGGATGCCTTGGCAGTCAGAGGCGATGAAAGACGTGGTAGCCTGCGAAAAGCTTCGGGGAGTCGGCAAACAGACTTTGATCCGGAGATGTCTGAATGGGGGAACCCAGCCATCATAAGATGGTTATCTTACGCTGAATACATAGGCGTAAGAGGCGAACCAGGGGAACTGAAACATCTAAGTACCCTGAGGAAAAGAAATCAACCGAGATTCCCTTAGTAGTGGCGAGCGAACGGGGACTAGCCCTTAAGTGGCTTTGAGATTAGCGGAACGCTCTGGAAAGTGCGGCCATAGTGGGTGATAGCCCTGTACGCGAAAATCTCTTAGTCATGAAATCGAGTAGGACGGAGCACGAGAAACTTTGTCTGAATATGGGGGGACCATCCTCCAAGGCTAAATACTACTGACTGACCGATAGTGAACTAGTACCGTGAGGGAAAGGCGAAAAGAACCCCGGAGAGGGGAGTGAAATAGATCCTGAAACCGTATGCGTACAAGCAGTGGGAGCCCACTTTGTTGGGTGACTGCGTACCTTTTGTATAATGGGTCAGCGACTTATTTTCAGTGGCGAGCTTAACCGAATAGGGGAGGCGTAGCGAAAGCGAGTCTTAATAGGGCGTCTAGTCGCTGGGAATAGACCCGAAACCGGGCGATCTATCCATGGGCAGGTTGAAGGTTGGGTAACACTAACTGGAGGACCGAACCGACTACCGTTGAAAAGTTAGCGGATGACCTGTGGATCGGAGTGAAAGGCTAATCAAGCTCGGAGATAGCTGGTTCTCCTCGAAAGCTATTTAGGTAGCGCCTCATGTATCACTGTAGGGGGTAGAGCACTGTTTCGGCTAGGGGGTCATCCCGACTTACCAAACCGATGCAAACTCCGAATACCTACAAGTGCCGAGCATGGGAGACACACGGCGGGTGCTAACGTCCGTCGTGAAAAGGGAAACAACCCAGACCGTCAGCTAAGGTCCCAAAGTTATGGTTAAGTGGGAAACGATGTGGGAAGGCTTAGACAGCTAGGAGGTTGGCTTAGAAGCAGCCACCCTTTAAAGAAAGCGTAATAGCTCACTAGTCGAGTCGGCCTGCGCGGAAGATGTAACGGGGCTCAAACCATACACCGAAGCTACGGGTATCACGTAAGTGATGCGGTAGAGGAGCGTTCTGTAAGCCTGTGAAGGTGAGTTGAGAAGCTTGCTGGAGGTATCAGAAGTGCGAATGCTGACATGAGTAACGACAATGGGTGTGAAAAACACCCACGCCGAAAGACCAAGGTTTCCTGCGCAACGTTAATCGACGCAGGGTTAGTCGGTCCCTAAGGCGAGGCTGAAAAGCGTAGTCGATGGAAAACAGGTTAATATTCCTGTACTTCTGGTTATTGCGATGGAGGGACGGAGAAGGCTAGGCCAGCTTGGCGTTGGTTGTCCAAGTTTAAGGTGGTAGGCTGGAATCTTAGGTAAATCCGGGATTCTAAGGCCGAGAGCTGATGACGAGCTAACTTTTAGTTAGCGAAGTGGTTGATGCCATGCTTCCAAGAAAAGCTTCTAAGCTTCAGGTAACCAGGAACCGTACCCCAAACCGACACAGGTGGTTGGGTAGAGAATACCAAGGCGCTTGAGAGAACTCGGGTGAAGGAACTAGGCAAAATGGCACCGTAACTTCGGGAGAAGGTGCGCCGGTGAGGGTGAAGGACTTGCTCCGTAAGCTCATGCCGGTCGAAGATACCAGGCCGCTGCGACTGTTTATTAAAAACACAGCACTCTGCAAACACGAAAGTGGACGTATAGGGTGTGACGCCTGCCCGGTGCCGGAAGGTTAATTGATGGGGTTAGCTAACGCGAAGCTCTTGATCGAAGCCCCGGTAAACGGCGGCCGTAACTATAACGGTCCTAAGGTAGCGAAATTCCTTGTCGGGTAAGTTCCGACCTGCACGAATGGCGTAACGATGGCGGCGCTGTCTCCACCCGAGACTCAGTGAAATTGAAATCGCTGTGAAGATGCAGTGTATCCGCGGCTAGACGGAAAGACCCCGTGAACCTTTACTATAGCTTTGCACTGGACTTTGAATTTGCTTGTGTAGGATAGGTGGGAGGCTTTGAAGCGTGGACGCCAGTCTGCGTGGAGCCAACCTTGAAATACCACCCTGGCAACTTTGAGGTTCTAACTCAGGTCCGTTATCCGGATCGAGGACAGTGTATGGTGGGTAGTTTGACTGGGGCGGTCTCCTCCTAAAGAGTAACGGAGGAGTACGAAGGTGCGCTCAGACCGGTCGGAAATCGGTCGTAGAGTATAAAGGCAAAAGCGCGCTTGACTGCGAGACAGACACGTCGAGCAGGTACGAAAGTAGGTCTTAGTGATCCGGTGGTTCTGTATGGAAGGGCCATCGCTCAACGGATAAAAGGTACTCCGGGGATAACAGGCTGATACCGCCCAAGAGTTCATATCGACGGCGGTGTTTGGCACCTCGATGTCGGCTCATCACATCCTGGGGCTGAAGCCGGTCCCAAGGGTATGGCTGTTCGCCATTTAAAGTGGTACGCGAGCTGGGTTTAGAACGTCGTGAGACAGTTCGGTCCCTATCTGCCGTGGACGTTTGAGATTTGAGAGGGGCTGCTCCTAGTACGAGAGGACCGGAGTGGACGAACCTCTGGTGTTCCGGTTGTCACGCCAGTGGCATTGCCGGGTAGCTATGTTCGGAATAGATAACCGCTGAAAGCATCTAAGCGGGAAACTAGCCTCAAGATGAGATCTCACTGGAACCTTGAGTTCCCTGAAGGGCCGTCGAAGACTACGACGTTGATAGGTTGGGTGTGTAAGCGCTGTGAGGCGTTGAGCTAACCAATACTAATTGCCCGTGAGGCTTGACCATATAACACCCAAGCAATTTGAGTCGACTCTCTAATAAAGAGCATCAGATTGCGGTGTGTGAAGACGATAGAACCGAAAGTTCGAATCTCACAAAACACCGAAAGCTGTCACATACCCAATTTGCTGAAGCGAGGCCTATGCCACGACTCAGTACCCGAATTTCTTGACGACCATAGAGCATTGGAACCACCTGATCCCATCCCGAACTCAGCAGTGAAACGATGCATCGCCGATGGTAGTGTGGGGTTTCCCCATGTGAGAGTAGGTCATCGTCAAGATTAAATTCCGAAACCCCATTTGCGAAAGCAGATGGGGTTTTGTTTTGGGCGGTCGAAAACTTCAGCGCCGCGAACCTCCCGACAAATTTGCACAGTTATTTCTGAACCAGACCACTAGAATAGGCACCTAACCTTTTTTAGAGTCCGAGCCCTACTTATGCCCGATCCGGTTGATGCCCTAGAGGTATCGGATTTACCACTGGACGACCTGGTGGCATGCCATGAGTGCGACTTGCTGATGCGCAAACCAGTGCTCGCCCTCGGCGAAAAAGCCCAATGCCCGCGTTGCGGTTACGAGCTGTACGCTCACCGCCACAACGTCGTTGAGCGAAGTCTCGCCCTGGTGCTGGCGGCGTTGCTGTTGTACATCCCCGCGAACTTTCTGCCGATCATGCAGCTCAATCTACTTGGGCAGTCCTCTGAAGACACCGTGTGGAGCGGCGTCGTCGCCCTGTTCGATACCGGCATGCAAGGCGTCGCCGCTGTCGTCTTCCTGTGCAGCATGGGGATTCCCTTGCTCAAGCTGCTTTGCCAGTTGGCAGTGTTGCTCAGTATTCGCTGGAATATCGGCCGTAGTTATGGACTGCTGTTGTACCGTATTTACCATCACATGAAAGACTGGGGGATGTTGGAGGTCTATCTGATGGGCGTCCTGGTGGCGATCGTTAAGCTCGCCGATATGGCCGCCATCACGGTAGGCCTCGGTCTTGTCTGCTTTGTCAGCTTGTTAATGGTTCAGGTGTTGCTTGAGGTGGTGATGTCGCCCCACCAGATCTGGCAAGCGTTGTCAGGAGAGGATGAACATGCGGGCGATTGATGCAGGCATTCTGATTTGTACCGAATGCCATGAGTTGAACAAACAAGACGCCGACAGCGACGAGCAAATTTGCACGCGTTGCGGTGCGCTGATCCATGCTCGTCGCCCCAACAGCCTTGCCCGCACATGGGCGCTGCTGATCACGGCGGCCATCTTGTACATTCCCGCCAATTTGTTGCCGATCATGACCATCAATTCCCTTGGTCAGGGCGATCCCAGTACCATCATGGCCGGTGTGATCCAACTGGTGCAGCATGGCATGTTCCCCATCGCCGCTGTGGTGTTCATTGCCAGTATCCTGGTGCCCACGTTCAAGCTGGTCGGCATAGGTCTGCTACTGTTCTCGGTGCAGCGTCGCCAACCGCTGTCCGCGCAACAACGCATCGTGATGTACCGCTTTATCGAATTCATTGGCCGCTGGTCCATGTTGGATATCTTCGTGATCGCCATCCTGGTGGCGGTTGTAAACTTTGGGCGACTTGCCAGTGTCGAGGCCAATCTCGGTGCTGCAGCGTTCGCCAGTGTGGTGATCTTGACGATGCTTGCCGCAGTAACTTTCGATCCCCGACTGATTTGGGATAACACGGAGTCGGACGACGACCATGAGTGATTTGCCTAAAGCTAAAACCCGCCCAGCGTCCAACTGGTCGGCTATTTGGGTGCTGCCCCTGATTGCGCTGATCATCGGTGGATGGCTGGGATGGCGTGCCTATTCCCAACAGGGCATCGATATCCAGGTGCGCTTTGAAAGCGGTGAAGGCATTCAGGTCAACAAGACCGAAGTGGTTTACAAAGGTATGCCGGTAGGTAAGGTCAAGGCCCTGGCCCTGGATGATGAGGGCAACAATCGCGGGGTGATCGCCACCATCGAGATGAACAAGGACGTCGACCAGTACCTCAAGACCAATACGCGCTTCTGGCTGGTCAAACCGAGCGTCACCCTCGCCGGTATCACCGGCCTGGAAACCTTGGTATCAGGTAACTACATTGCTGCCAGCCCAGGCGATGGTGAGCCCACACGCAAATTCAAAGCGCTCTCTGAAGAGCCGCCTTTGTCCGATGCCAAGCCCGGCCTGCACCTGACCGTCAAGGCCGACCGCCTTGGCTCCCTCAACCGTGGCAGTCCGGTGTTCTACAAGCAGATCCAGGTCGGCCAGGTCAAAAGCTACCTGCTCTCCGAGGACCAGAGTACTGTCGAGATCAAGGTCTATATCGAACCGACCTACGCCAGCCTGGTGCGCAAACACACGCGTTTCTGGAACGCCAGCGGCATCAGCATCGACGCCAATCTTTCCGGTGTGAAAGTCCGCAGTGAATCACTCTCCAGCATCGTCGCTGGCGGCATCGCTTTTGCCACGCCGGAGAACCGCAAGGACAGTCCGCCGACTGATCCGAGCCTGCCCTTCCGCCTGTACGAAGATTTCGATGCGGCCGCGGCCGGCATCAGGGTCAAGGTCAAGCTCACCGATTTCGAAGGCCTGCAGGCGGGGCGTACGCCAGTCATGTACAAAGGCATTCAAGTCGGCAGCCTGAAAACCCTGAAGATCAACCCTGACCTTTCCAGTGCCAACGCAGAACTGACGCTCGATCCTTTGGCCGAAGACTATTTGGTACAGGACACTCAATTCTGGGTCGTCAAACCGTCTATCTCCCTGGCCGGTATCACCGGGCTTGAAGCCTTGGTCAAGGGTAACTACATCGCCATCCGCCCAGGCGACAAAGGCACCCCTCCACAAAGGGAGTATGTCGCTCGTGCCAAGGCGCCGCCGTTGGATCTGCGTTCCCCTGGCCTGCACATGGTGTTGTTCACTGACAACCTCGGCTCCCTGGATGTCGGCAGCCCGATCCTCTACAAACAGGTCAAGGTCGGCTCGGTGCAGAGCTACCAGTTTTCGCGCAAGAACAAGCAACTGGTGATCGGCGTCCACATCGAGAA
Source organism: Pseudomonas azotoformans (assembly GCF_001579805.1). NCBI lineage: Bacteria > Pseudomonadati > Pseudomonadota > Gammaproteobacteria > Pseudomonadales > Pseudomonadaceae > Pseudomonas > Pseudomonas azotoformans. The sequence goes on from NZ_CP014546.1 coordinate 2,299,333, forward strand.
GGAATACGAGAACCTGGTCAACGGCTCGACGCGCTTCTGGAATGCCAGCGGCGTCACCCTGACCGGTGGCCTCACCGGTGGTATTCAGGTCAAGAGTGAGTCGCTGGCCAGCCTGATGGCCGGCGGGATCGCCTTCGAAACCCCGGAACCGAATGTCCCGTTGAAAAAGCGTATTCCGCGTTTCCGTCTATTTGCCGACCGCGAGGCCGCCAATCAACACGGCACCTTGGTGACCATCAAGGTCGACCGTGCCGACGGCCTGCGTCCTGGCACACCCGTGCGTTTCAAAGGCCTGGACGTGGGCAAGATTGAAAGTGTTGATCTCAGCGCCGACATGCAGTCGGTACTGCTCAGCGCACGTATCAACCAAGTGGCGGACCGCATTGCACGCGTCGGCAGCCAGTTCTGGGTGGTCAAGCCTGAGCTGGGCCTGATGAAAACCTCCAACCTGGAAACCCTGGTCACCGGGCAATACATCGAAGTGCAACCGGCTGCGAAAAACGCCGGCCCGCAAAAGAGCTTCGTCGCGTTGGACCAGCCGCCTGAAGCTGTGCATCAGGAAGCTGGCCTGAGCCTGACCCTCAGCGCCGCACGCCGTGGTTCGCTGAAGGAAGGTGTACCGGTCACTTACCGTGAAGTCACCGTGGGCAAGGTCACCGGCTACGAGTTGGGCCAGACCGCAGACCGCGTACTGATCCATATCCTGATCGAACCTAAGTACGCTCCCCTGGTACGTGGCGGCAGTCGCTTCTGGAACACCAGCGGCTTTGGCCTCGACTTCGGTCTGTTCAAAGGTGCCACCGTACGCACGGAGTCCCTGGAAACCCTGGTTGCCGGCGGCATCGCCTTCGCCACACCCGACGGCGAACGCATGGGCAACGCCGCCCGCCCACAACAAACCTTCCCGCTGTTCGACAAGTTCGAAGATGAATGGCTGACCTGGGCGCCTAAAATTCCACTCGGCAAATAAGCGCTGTCTAGTCCTGAAATAGGTTTACACCTGTTTCAGTCTCAAAACGCCCGATGCACCGCATCGGGCGTTTTGTATTTCAGGGACAGGTGTGGCCGTTCCCCGTTGTAGATCAGCACCGACTCATCCACCATTTTCACTGCGTCCGCCAGATTTTTAGGGCGATACAGCAGGAACTCGGTCTTCAAAATGCCGTTTATCCTCTCCGCCAGAGCATTCTGGTAGCAGTCATAGCCGTCGGTCATTGAGCACCTGACGCCATGACTAGCGTGCAAGCGTTGATAAAGCTCAGAGCAGTATTGGGCTCCACGGTCTGAGTGATGGATCAGTGGCAGCGTGCTTCGGCGCTCACCAACTGCCTTTTCCATCGCCTTGATTACCGACTCGGTATGCAAGCTCTCATGCACATGATGGCCTACGATCTTGCGCGAGTAGGCGTCTGTCACCAGGCTCACATAAGCCACGCTTTCCTGTGTCGGCAGGTAGGTGATGTCTGCAACCCAGACCTGCTCTGGCCTATTGGCCACTATCTGCTCATGACCTGCTTTGAGCAGGTTAGGGTGTCGGCGAAAACGGTGATGGCTGTCCGTCGTTTTGTGGTATGCCCGTTTGCGTACAACCAGTTCTCGAGCGTTGCGCAGGATGCTAAACAGGCGGTCTCTGCCGACCCGAACTGATGCACCAACTTCAACGCTCATCAGGTAATGCAGCTTGCGCGTGCCTATCCGTGGCTGACGGCGGCGCTTTTCAAGAACAAAGTCCATGACCTCTTGATCTTGACGAGCCCTCTCGTCGAAAACCCGATTGCGTTGGTAATACGCTTGGCGCGAAATGCTCATAAACAGGCAAGCCCTCGTGATGCTCAGGCCTTGGATTTGCCCTTGCGAGAGGACTTGCCGGGTCGCTTTTTTACGACGGAAACACCGTAGTCATTTTTCAGAACATTCACGACGGCTTCGAAGAATTGCGCTTTCTGATTGCTTAGCGCCAGCTGTTCTTCGAGCTCTTTGATCCGCTGCTCGGGGGTCAGCGGGAGGGTTGGCTCGGTCATGGACCTGCTCCTCGGCTCTCGAATTGACGCGCCTTGGCTCCAGTCCTGCCGGCCGTGCTTGCGTAGCCAGACCAGTACTGTGGACCGGCCCTGAATGCCGTAGCGCCGTTGAGCCTCTTTATAACTCAACTCGCCCTTTTCGACCTGGTCTACGACCGATAATTTAAAGGCTAGCGTGTAGTCACGCTGGCTCCGCCTTTTGCCCGAATCCATTGACTCCTCCTGAAGATAGGTCAGAAGGCGTAAACCTTATTCAGGACGGGACACGCTCATAAAAAAGGCCGCGATCCAGAAGATCGCGGCCTTTTGCATTTCAGCGAATCAAATCAGACTTCATCCAGCTCCGGCTCGTTCGCCTGTACATTCATCGTCGCCTTCACCACATCATGGCGACGGATGTACTTCCAGTCCGCCTCATCGATATAGATCCCGTTCGGCCCGCTGCCGCCTTCCAGGTCGATTGCCACCTGCGCCGACACCTGCGGCTTTACACTGGCCAGAATCGGCACGAAGCCCAGCTGCAAGCTGGTTTCCAGCAGCGCCGCCTGGTTTTTCTCGTCGATGTCCGCCGCCTCGTCGAGGTAGTACGGTAGACGCACGCGCCCGGCCTGGTCGCGGTCCATCAAGTGCAGCAACAAGTACATGTTGGTCAACGCCTTGATGGTCATGGTGGTGCCGTTGGACGCCGCGCCATCGATGTCGGTGTGAATCACCGGCTGGCCGTGTACCTTGGTGATCTCGAACGCCAACTCGAACAAGTCCTTGAGGCCCAACTGGTTATGGTTGGCGGCCACCAGGCGCGCCAGGTATTCCTTGGCTTCTTCGTTCTTGTTGTCCTGCTCGGCGCTTTGGCTCAGGTCGAACACCGACAGCGTCTCGCCTTCTTCATACTGGCCGGCACTGTGGATGATCTGGTCGATATGCTTGAGCGCTTCCTTGTTCGGCGCCAGCACGATGCGGAAGCTTTGCAGGTTGGAGACCTGGCGTTTGTTGATCTCGCGGTTGAACAACGCCAACTGGTGCTCAAGGCTGTCGTAATCGCTGCGGATATTGCGCAGGGTCCGCGCAATGTCGGTGACCGCCGCACGGCGTGCCTTGCCCAACGTCAGCGCTTCATCGGTACGGTGTGCATAGGCGTTGATCAGCAACTGCAGGCGACGCTCAACGTCATCCTCGCTGTCGAACTTGGCCACGCCCTTGAGGCGCACCTGGGCATACAGCGCTTCGATCTGGCCATCAGCGCGCAACAGGCCTTGCCAGCTGTCCTGATAGTCATTGAGCAGCGGCAGCAGGTTGTCCATGGAATCGTCGACCGGGTCCATGAACGGTGTGCCGAACGGTAGGTCCGCCGGCAACAGCTGGCGACGGCGCAACGCGTCATCCAGAGTGCGCTGCTTGGCTTCCATGTCGCCAATCTGACGGCCCACCAGTTGCAGCTTGGCCGAGAGTTGCTGAACGCGCTCGGTGAACGCATCGCTGGAGCGCTTCAACTCGTCCTGCGCTGCTTCCATCTGCGCCAGGTTTTCCAGCTTTTCGCCTTCTTCTGCGCTCAGGGTTTGCGCACGGCGGAAGTCTTCCAGGGCTTTTTGCGCATCCAGCACCTGCTGGTACAACGCTTCGGTCTGGGTCTTGCTCGCAGCGCGATCAGACGCGACAGCCTGCTGGGTTTTCAGCTGCTTGAGTTCTTTCTCCAGGCGTTCTTTCTGGTCACGCAACGCCGCGCGGTCTGCCAAGGCTTGCAACGCAGGCGGTTCGATGTGGGAGATGTCGATGGACAGCCCCGGCACCTCAAAACGCTCGCCCTTGAAGCCATCGAGGATCTGCTCCAGGGATTTAACCCACAGGCCATCCTCGTCCAGCGTGATGCCATGCGCGCCCAATGGCAGGCTGAACAACGAACTGTTGAACAGGCGCATCAGACGCTCGACATCCGGCTGTGAGAATTCTTCCCGCAGTTTCGCGTAGCTGTTGTTGTCGGCGTGGTCGAGTTGCTGCTTGACCGACTTCAAGCGCTTTTCCAAATCACGCAGACGCTCGTCCAAATCCTCGGCGCTGAACTGTCGCGACTGCGCCAATGCGCCCGCCAGTTCATCGTGAGCATCCTTGGCTGCCAACAGCTGTTGCTCCAGCACCTTCACGTCATCCACCAACGCAAAACGGTGCTTGAGTACCGACAGCTCGCCCAACCAACGCTGAATTCCGCTGATTTCCCGCTCCAGGCGCATCAACTCCTGGGTGCCGCCGCGTTGGTCGTTCTGCAGCGCGTCTTGCTCGTTGCGGTAATGCTCGGCCTGGATGGTCAGTTCTTCCTTGCGCGCACTGGCGTAGTCCGACCAAGTGCCCAGCAGCGAATCGAGCAACGGCGACAGGCGATGCAACTTGCCGCGCAACACGTCGCGCTGGCGAACGCCATTGGACAGGGCTTCAACCAATGGGCCGGCGGCGACCAGCGAGTTGTAGTCCTGTTCCATGCGTCGCACATCACGGAAGGCTTCTTCGCACGCCGCAATGTAATCTACGCTACCGGAGCGCAAGCTATGTTCGAAGGCATCCAGGAACAGTTGCTTGAGCTTGGGCCGCGGTGATTTCGCGCATATGCAGCAGGTTTATAAACAGCGCGCGGAAGGTCTTCAGGCTCTGCTCACTGGTAGAACGCAGCGGAATCAGTGTGAGGTCCAGCGGGATCGACGTGTGGCCGCCTACCAGCAAGCGACGCAGTTCATCCGGCTTGAGTTCGTAGGCTTTCAGGCCTTCGCGCTCAAGGTTGGTGAACAGTTCTTTCTGACGCAGGCAGGTGTCGTTCTTCTGGTAGTGAGCCAGGTCCAGCTTGCCCGCATAGGCAAAGAACTGGTGACCGAAACCACCGCCCGGGCCACGCCCGACCACGCCGATCACATGCGGGCCGTGGGGCAGGGAGACTTCCACCAGGATGTAGCTGGTGTCGGTGGCAAAGTAGAAGCGCCGCGATTGTTCCAGGGTGTACTTGCCGAAACTCATGTCCGACATGCGCGCCAGGATCGGGAACTGCAAGGCGTTGATCGACGCGGATTTACCCAGGTTGTTCGCGCCATACACCGACAGGGGTTCTTCCAGCGGGAACAAACCCAGGCTGTAACCTGCGGTATTCAATAGGGCGAAGCGGCGGATGCCGTAGCGTTCCTTACTCATGCGTCGGTCTCCTGTTCTTCGGCAATGGCGCGGGCCAGGGCGTCTTCTTCGCTTTCGTCGGCAAAGTCACTCAAGTCCAGTGGGTCATCGGTTTTCAGCAATTTCTCATCGCTGTCTTCATCGATGATCACCGGTGCCGGCAGTGGCAACACGCTGTGGACGCTGGCCGCCAGGTCACGGTCTTGCTGCACCGACAGGCACACATCAAGGAAGCGGTGCATCGGCGGCAGGAAGCGATAGATGCCGTTGTCTTCGCTGGCAAAACCCAGCTGTGTCATGCGGCGCATGATTTTTTCTTCGAGTTCTTCCTGGGTCTGCACTTCGGCCTGGATAAACAGGTCGCGGTACTTCTCCAGCAGCGACGGCAGTTCATCACGGCCCAGGCTGCCACCATCGAGCACGGCAATCGGGTCGCGGCCCTGGTCGGCCAAATGCTCGACGATGATGAAGGTGAACAACGCCAGGCGCTGGGCGGTCTTGTTCACCTGCGCACTGGCGATGGCGGAGTCCGGCACGAAGTAGTAGAAACCCCGCGTATCGCACACCAGTTCAAAGCCCAGGGCCTTGAATAGCGTGCGGTACTGGTCCTGGAAGTTCGACAGTTGCGCGTACAGCTCCGGGTCGCGGCGGCTGACGTGGTAACCCTTGAACAGCTCGCGAAAGATCGGCGCCAGCTGGGACAGTTCGGATAGATCAAGATGCATGGGGTGTACTCGCAGAGTGCTCGGCGGCGTCGGATCCGACCGGGAGCAGGGCGAAGGAGCGCAGGCTGACCTGGTGCTCGGTGGTGTGGTACTCGCGGCGTTCCAGGCGTTCGCGCTTGAAGCGTTTTTCTCGGGACAGCCGTGAGAACCAGTACAGCAATTCGTCGGTGGCGCCGTCCGGCTCCTGCTCCAGCAGCCAGGTCATCAGGTCCGGCATCGGCAGCGCGTCTTCGCAGCGTTCGAGCATTTCCTTGACCGTACGCGGTGCGCGCTGGGCGTCTCCCTTGTGGGATTTGTGCGCCTTGGGGAATTTTGCCGGTTTCGGCTCGAAATTCGCCAGGGCGTAGACATAGGCTTCCACTTGGCTGGCACTGCCGAGGAAGGTGCTTTGCGGGCGGGTAAACATCGGCATCGCGGCCTGTGGCACCGCGTCCAGCCCTTTACGGCGGATGGCCGACAGGGCCAGCGCCGCGCCACGGGTCACGGCGTTGTGCCGCCGTGCTTCTTCACGCAGCGGCAGCAGCAGTTCGCGGGCATGACGCAAGGTCAGCTGGGCGCTGGTCTGCATTTCGAGGATGCGCGCATGGGTGCGCAGCAGCATGTCATCGTCAACCAAATGGCCGAGGCGCTGTTGCTCGGTGAGCATGCGCAGCAGCACATTTTCCACCTTGCGCACGCCTTGTTCGAAGGCGCCATCGGCGTTCACCAGTTGGATCATCGGTTCGACGTACTCGTCCCAGGTCGCCAGGACTTCGGCGTAACGCTGGCGCAACGGGATCTGCCGGTCGCTGGTCTTGGCCCGGTCGGCCACGGCGGCGAGGGCCTGTTCGTCGTTGGCGAGTTTTTTCAGCACGTCCCGCACGCGCATATCGAGCAGGCGCAGTTGGCGGGCGAGGTCGTGGCCATCACGGATGTCGAAGGCGTCCTGGATATAACCCGCCAGGCGCTCGAGATGGCGCAGGTAGGCTTCGATTTCCAGGCACAGGCCAAGCCGGTGCTCCTTGCGAAGATAGGCCAGGAAGTCGTGGATCTGTGCGTTGAGCTCGAAACGGTTCGGGCTTTTGGCGACAGGCACCAGGATATCCAGGCGAATCCACACGTCCAACAGGCTGGTAATGTCCTGCGGCGTGCTGTCCAGTTGTTGGGCCGCCAGTTGCGCGCGCAACTCGCCAAGGCTCAAGGTGCCTTGGTCGAAGTGTTCGCACAGTGGCTCAAGCAGGGCCCAGTGTTCGGCGAGGGCGCGCAAGACGCGCTTGGGTTCGATCATCGGAATGGCCGGCTGGTTGGCGATTAAAAGTCGCGATTGTACTGCATCGGACGCGGGATTTATCCACAGCCGGTCAGTGCGCAGTGGGCGATTGTTGCCGAACAGCGGTAGAATCCCCGCTCTTTAGTTATCCACAAGTGGCCGAGCTGTGCTTATCGAGTCCCGACGTCGCGCTTACTTGACCGCCATGCAGGTGGTCAACTGGCTGCCCCGCACCGAACTGCCGTTTGCCGCGCCGTCGCGGCCCGAGCTGTTGCAGGCGCTTGAGCCCTATGAGGCGTTCGAGTCGTCCGGCGAGGAGGCGGCCGCGCCAGTGGCGGTGGTCAAGCCTGCGCCTGAAGCGCGCCCGGTCGTTGAACGGGCCAAGGTCGAAGTACCGCGCCCGTCGCCGGTGACTAAAGCGGCCAAAGTCGTGGAAGAGGCGGCCCCGGTGGTCAAGGCCCCGGTGGTGCCGCCGCCGCGTTTCGCCCTGCAGTTGCTGCGAGCCGGCCGCTGCCTGTTGCTGGTCGAGTTGCCCACCGGCGAACGTTTCCAGACCCGCGACCCCGCCTACATGCTGCTCAAGGACATGCTGCGCGCCGCCGGCCTGCCCGACAGCCCGCAAATCGTCGGCGACCCGGTGCGCTGGCCGCTGCTGGTGCGCGGCAACATGGACCAGGGCCCGGAAGCCGCGCGGGATTTTGTGCAAGGTTTTGTGTCTGCGCGCCTGGAAGACGAACCCTGCGTGTGCCTGTGGCTGATTGGCCTTCCCGCTGTGCGCTTTGCAGGCGAAGCCAATGCCGAAGCCTGGTACCGCGAACTGCAGGTCGAAGGCCTGGGTTCGGTATGGGCCCTGCCGGGCCTGGAATTATTAATGGAAGAGCCACAGCGTAAGGCTGATGTCTGGCAAGCCATGCGCCGGCTGATGGCGCGCTGGAAAACAACCGATGAGTGAGGCTTTATCCTTTCGCCCGATGACCGAGGCTGACCTCGACGCCGTGCTGAAAATCGAATACGCGGCGTTCAGCCACCCCTGGACCCGCGGGATCTTTCTCGACGGGTTGGGCAAGTACCAGATCTGGTTGATGTTCGAAGGTGAGCAGCAGGTAGGGCATGGTGTGGTACAGATCATCCTCGACGAGGCCCACCTGCTGAACATCACCGTCAAACCGGAAAACCAGGGACGCGGCCTTGGCCTGGCGCTGCTGGAGCACCTGATGTCCCGCGCCTACGCCGCCAGTGCGCGTGAGTGCTTCCTGGAAGTGCGCGACAGTAACACCGGCGCTTTCCGCCTGTATGAGCGTTATGGCTTCAACGAAATCGGCCGTCGGCGGGATTATTATCCCGCCGTGGGTGGCCGCGAAGATGCGGTCGTCATGGCCTGTACCCTGGTCGACTGACCGCGCCTGACCTAGCGGTTTCCGTCCAGCGGATCCCGCTTCGCCAATTCAGCCTCATCCAGGCCATTGCCGCCGCCAATCTCGTCCTCGTCCACGATACTCAGGTCGTAATCCGCCGGATTATCTTCGCCTTCCTCCCTGGCATCCCGCGCGCCATCCTCAGGGATCAAGGTTTCCGGCGTTAAATCATCACCGGTCTGCGCCGAGGGTTCATCCTGGTCAAAATCCAGCTCGCGCATCGAACCCATGCGATCTTCATTGTCATCAATGGGTTCGGGCTGCGTAGCGCCGTAGGGACGTCGTGATTCAGTCATGGCCTATCCTCATACTGTGGGGCTTATAGTGTGTGGACAGGCTGCGCGGCCCAAAGATTCAAGCTAATTCACGCTTGTTATTCACCAGCAGGGCGTGACCTGGACGTGGGGTTGTCAGTCACAAAACTGCGCATCATTCCTGAGGCTTTCCCTGATGAACGAACTACAAGACCTGCTTGATAACAATGAACGCTGGGCGGACGCGATCAAACAGGAAGATCCCGAATTCTTCGCCAAGCTCGCCCGCCAGCAAACTCCGGAATACCTGTGGATCGGCTGTTCCGACGCCCGTGTGCCGGCCAACGAGATCGTCGGCATGCTGCCGGGTGATCTGTTCGTGCACCGCAACGTGGCCAACGTAGTGCTGCACACCGACCTCAATTGCCTGTCGGTGATCCAGTACGCAGTGGACGTGCTCAAGGTCAAACACATCCTCGTTACCGGCCACTACGGCTGCGGCGGCGTGCGCGCCTCGATGCAGGACCGTCAGTTCGGCCTGATCGACGGCTGGCTGCGCACCATTCGTGACCTCTATTACGAAAACCGTGACGTGCTGGCCCAGTTGCCAACTGAAGAAGAGCGCGTCGACCGTATGTGCGAGCTGAACGTGATCCAGCAAGTGGCCAACGTCGGCCACACCAGCATTGTGCAAAACGCCTGGCACCGGGGGCAGAGCCTGTCGATCCATGGCTGCATCTACGGCATCAAGGATGGACGCTGGAAGAGCTTGAACACCACGATCAGTGGCTTCGAGCAATTGCCGCCGCAGTATCGCCTGCGTCCGTTGGGTGAGGCCTAAGGGCCGTCGTGGCTGCGCTTCTGTTCCAGGAAGCGCAGCCCCTCTGTGTTGATTTGTTGCTTCCCTCCTTTGATCCAGCCTCTGCAATGAGGGGCGCCGCAATGGCAAGAAAATTGGCGGTGCAAGCTGTCGAACGTCAACGTGAAGTCGAGTGTGATCCAGCTGCCGGCGGTGACTTTCGCCACCGTCCACAGCTCCAGGTAGTCCGTGTCGGCACACGTATTGGGAGCGCACGAGTGACGAATCAGGCTCATGAACCATCGGTCATACAGGTAAATGCGCGAAGAAATCTGGAACGCATGTTGCCCCAGTTCACTCAACGCATAGCCGGATAACCTGGCAATACACGTCTGACTGTCAAAATTGATGCGGGCCTTGATCCCTATGGACTCACCTTCTCGGTTGTTAACCACTTGAAACTCGCGGCTTGAGGGGTAGCCGCTTGCAGGAGATAGGTTCGCGAAAGGGTAAAGGCAGTCACTCACAGCAGTTTTAGCCTTGTCCATGGCCTGAGTTTTCATAACTCTCCTTGGCTAGGCTGCATCGACCTGCGGGTGGTGTCTGACTACCAGTCTTGCAGCGGATGGGCGCGGTTCAAGACTCGCTGAACGTGGATCCGATTTCTACTGTCAATGTTGACAGTAGAAATCGGTCGTTTTTTGTGCGATTTACAGCGCAGGCGCTGTGATGGCGGGGGCTGGGGCGGCGTTTTTCAGCTGTTTCAACTGGCCTTTGATGGCGGGTGTAGCGCACTTGGCATTGGCATCCACCGAGGTCATATGGCGCACCGAGGTGTAGAACAATTCACACGTCTGCTCCTTGCGCGTGACCTGCCAGGTATTCATGCACGCCTTGAGCAACACGTTCGGATCACTCGCGGGTTTCTGACCCATTCCGGCCTGCCAGCAGGCGGCGCTCAGATCCTGACCCATCACCTTCAAGCCGGCCTCATCGGCTTTCTGCTCGTTGCCATCGTAGGTGTCGGGGCTCGCGGCATACCAGATATAACTCGGGTGATTGGCGCCCAGCACTGACACGCTTTCGCCCGGCGTCGGGCTGATCTGTGCCAGGCTCAGCACGTTCACGGTCTGCCCATACTGCTGCTTGATCCAGCTGCGTACCGGTGCGCCAAATGCCACCATCGGCAATGCGCCTTTGGCGGACAGGCTCAGTTCCTGGACCATGCGCGTCTGGTAATCGGTGAAGTAGCTGTAGACGGTTTCCAGGTCCTTGCCCGCGTTGGAAGGCGCGGCGATAGGCGCAATATCGATGATGGTCTGGTAAGCCGGCGTTTCGGTGGCCGGGATGCCGTTATCCGTGAGCAACGTGGCCCAGCGGTCGGTGGTGGCCGATTCCAGGTAATCCTGGGCCTGGGTCAGCGAATAATCCGGAGGGAAGTGCAGCAGTTCGATGCTCTTGCGGTTTTCCAGGGCCATGCCCAACGGCAGGAACAGGTACCAGTTGTAGGCCCATTTGCCGTCAGTGTTGAGTTTGTTGGCGCCTTGGTAGGCCAGGTCGGCGGTATTGAGCAGCGTGGTCAGGGGTTGGCCGTAATTGTCAGGCACACCGCTGAAGGTCGCTGACACCTGCCCGTCATGGGTCTTGACGCTGACTTTTGCGCGGCTGTAGCCATCCCGTTGCAGGCTCTGGTTCAAGTAATGCTCGGCAGTCTGTTCCAGCGTCCATGGCCGAAAGCAGATCACATTGCAATTGTTGGGGAAGGCGAACAGTTGGGTCACGCGTTGCGTACTCCCCAATGGCACCTCGATGTCGGCCTGTACGACCGCACTCGCCATCAGTGCGGCCAGGGTGAAGGACAACCTGGTCGGTTTAAACATTGTTGTTTCCTTGTCAGCGAAAGCCCGTCTGCGCGGGGTGAAAGCCCACCTCCACACAGTAGCGGTTGACCAGGAAAACCGCGTGCTAAATCGCCAGGTGTGTCGCTATTGGATAAGAAAACCTACAGGCTGAACTGCAACGCGTTGCTCAAGTCGCCCATGGGCTTCTGGCCACGGGCGGTCATCGCGTCATCGCGTTGCTTGAGGCCGTCCAAGGTCTCCAGCTGGAATACGCGGGTGATCAAGCGCAGGATCGACGCCGTGTCATAAACCGTATGGTCAACGGTGCCCTTACGTGCGAACGGCGACACCACAATGGCCGGGATCCGCGTGCCAGGGCCCCAACGGTCGCCCTTGGGCGGTGCCACAGGGTCCCACCAGCCGCCGTTTTCATCGACGGTTACCACGACCACCATGTTTTTCCACTGCGGGCTCTCTTGCAGCACCTTCAGGGCGCGGGCGATATGGCGGTCGCCCGAGGCCACGTCGGCATAGCCCGCGTGCATGTTCAGGTTGCCCTGAGGCTTGTAGAAGGTCACGGCGGGCAGTTTGCCGGCCTGCGCGTCAGCAAAGAACTTGTTGGTGCTGGACTCGTCACCCAGGCCGCCATCGCGCAGACGCTTGTCACGCTCGACGCGATTCTCCGGACCCTGCTGCTTGAAGTAGTTGAATGGCTGGTGGTGATACTGGAAGTTAGGGATCTTCGGGATGCCGCCCGAATCCTTGAACTGATCCAGGGTGGCTTGCCACGCACCGGCATACCAGGCCCAGTCGACATTCTTTTTCGACAGCTTGTCACCAATATGTTCGTGGGTTTGCGGCACCAGCACATTGGGCAGGTCGGGTTTAGAGTAATCCGGGCTTTCCGGATCGCGGATCCAGGTCGGCCAGTAGGGCGGGGCCAGGGTATTCACGCCGTAACCGTCTGGGGTCAACGCGCTGGGACCAAACTGCGGTGGGCCGGTCATGGCGCTGGCTGGCGACTTGTCCAGCGGCTTGAGGCGCGGGTCGGTGGGGTCATCGCTTTGCAGCGTGGCGATCTGCGCCTTGGCCACCGATTGCGCAGCATTCGGATAAAACGGCGCGGTGGCGCTGATCAGGTACTGGTGGTTGAGGAACGAGCCACCAAACGCACCCTGGAAGAAGTTGTCGCAGAGCACGAACTCCTTGGCCACGTCCCACAGGCGCAGGGAATAACGGCTCTGGGCGTAGTGACCCATCACCAGGCCACCCGAATCGGCCCAGGCGACGAAATTGTCATTTTTACCGCCGTTGATCTGCATCTGGTTCTGGTAGAACACGTGCCACAAGTCGCGGGTGACCAGGCTCAGGGGCAGGTCTTCAGCATTCGGGCCCTTGAGCGCGAACGGCGCGTTGGGCAGGTTTTCCTGGAATTGCACTTCACTGGGGTAGGTCACCCCGTCCACCGATTGCGGCCCGACTTGCAGCACGCCACCCCAGGCCGGTGGCAGGGTAGTCAGCAGGCTACCGTCGCGGTCGCGTTGTTGGGTATCGGCGGCGGACAGCGCCGATAGCGGCTTCTCCACACCAGGGAAATCTGCAAACAGGTTATTGAAGCTGCGGTTCTCGGCATAAATCACCACCACGGTTTTCACCTGGTCGTGCAGTGCCTTGTCCAGTTCTTGTGGGGTGAGCGGACGGGACACCGGTTTTCCTGGTGCTTCGCCGGCGTTGCCGCAGGCACTCAACGTCGCGCCGACCCCTAACACCGCCGCGCCCCCCAGGAAACGCCGGCGGCTGGTGTCGACCGGTGGTTGGGCGGCGGAATCAGGAGAAGGGCGGTCTTCGTGCTCGTCACTCATTGCGGGGGAGTCCTTGGCGAGATGTTGCAAGATATTTCGCAGGACGGTAGCAATGCAATGTGACGGAACGAAGACACTGATTTCACAGCAGGCGCAGTGCCAGCTGGCTGCCCGCGCGCAAGTACTCGACCTGGGCCGTCACCGCATCCTTGACGATGGCCTCGCCGGTGTCGGTCAGCTTGGGCTTCTTTGCATCGATGACACTGGTCTGCAACAGCTGCATCGCCACGTCGATCGATTTCTGGAACGCGGTGATGTTGTTATGCAGGCCGAATTCCTTGATCACGGCGGCCATGCGGCGGTCGGCGTCGTCGCGCAAGATTCGGTATTCAGTGACCGAAACGTTATCGTCCTTGTAGATATCAGTGATTAGTTCTTCCAGTGATTTGGAGAGGGGCGTCATCGGATTTTCCTTGGTTTCAGGTGAGGAGGAATCCGAGACAGGTTAATCAAAGGCGTTGATGGGAGGAGTCAGGGGTTGCCGTTGTCTGGAGTAGGACAACCCCACGCGATTAATCGGAAGATGCGGTCAAGGCATGACCGGCGGCAAATACTTCAACGTCGTCCCCAACGCCCACAGCAAGAACAACACCAGCGGCGTGTGCACCAACAACTGTACGAACGAAAACCCAATCAAATCCCGCGCCTTCAGCCCCAGCACGCCCAGCAACGGCAGCATATAGAACGGGTTGATCAGGTTCGGCAGCGCCTCGGCGGCGTTGTAGATCTGCACCGCCCAGCCCAGGTGATATTGCAGGTCATTGGCGACTTGCATCACGTAGGGCGCTTCGATGATCCACTTGCCGCCGCCCGACGGAATGAAGAAACCGAGCACCGCCGAGTACACGCCCATCAGCAGCGCGTAGGTGTCGTGGGAGGCGATGGACGTGAAGAAGGTCGAAATGTGGTGGGCCAGGGTCTGGCCGTCACCGCCTTTCACCACCGTCATCAGCGCGGCAATCGAGCCGTACAGCGGGAACTGGATCAGCACGCCGGTGGTGGTGGGCACCGCACGGGCCACCGCATCGAGGAAGCTGCGCGGGCGCCAGTGCAGCAGGGCGCCGACCATGATGAACAGGAAATTGTAGGTGTTCAGCCCCGAAATTGCGCTGATCGCCGGCTTGGTCGAAAACTCGTGGAACAGCCAACCGGCTGCCAGCAGCGCCAGCAGGATGGTCAGCAATGGACTGTGTTCCAGCCATTCACCGGGTCGCGTCGGTGCTTGAATCTTTGGCAGGTTGAACGCCGGGTCGACGCCACAGGCCTTGGCATCACGCGCGCTGTTCGGGCCGGGCGCGGTAGCGTAGGCGATGATCAGCGAGACCACGATCAACGCCAGCAGCAACACGCCGGATTGCCACAGGAAGATGGTGTCAGTGAACGGGATCACCCCCGTGATCGACAGAATCGACGGCGGCAGGCTGGCCGGGTTGGCCTGCAACTGCGCGGCGGACGACGACAACCCCAGCGCCCATACGGCGCCCAGCCCCAGATACGCCGCCGCACCGGCCGCGCGGTAATCCATCTTCAAATCCGTACGACGCGCCAGCGCCCGCACCAGCAAACCGCCGAATACCAGAGACAGGCCCCAGTTCAGCAAGGAAGCGACCATCGAGATCAACGCCACCCAGGCCACGGCCGAGCGGCCGTTCTTCGGGATACGCGCCAGGCGGTCGATCAGTTTCACCGCGGGCGGCGAACTGGCCACCACATAACCGCCGATCACCACAAAGGCCATCTGCATGGTGAAGGGGATCAGGCTCCAGAACCCGTCGCCGAACGCTTTGGCGGCCTCGGTCGGCGCGGCGCCCATGCCCAGGGTCGCCACGGCGACGATGATCACGGCGAGGGCGGCAAACACCCAGGAATCGGGAAACCAGCGTTCGGCGAAATTGGAGCAACGCAGGGCAAATCGGGCATAGCGGCTTTCTTCGATAGCGTCGGCCACGAGTCTTTCCTCTTATAGTTATTAGGTGCAGGCAATTTTCCGGCATGTTCCGCTACGGCCATTGATATGGGAATGCAGTTATCTTCATCGATCCATGAGGAAAACAAATATATCTGTCGTGATTGCCATCAATGGGCTCAGCTCATAACCTGCACGCCATTTTGTTTGTCTGCCGAGCCTCCACATGACAGCCACCTTTCCTGCACAGGCGCAGCGTTTTTCCCGCTCCGACTACAAAACCCTGGGCCTGGCCGCCCTGGGCGGTGCCCTGGAAATCTACGACTTCATCATCTTCGTGTTTTTCGCGCTGACCTTGAGCCAGCTGTTCTTCCCGCCGGAAATGCCCGAGTGGCTGCGCCTGCTGCAAAGTTTCGGCATTTTCGTCACCGGATACCTGGCGCGCCCGCTGGGTGGCATCCTGATGGCTCACTTTGCCGATCATCTGGGACGCAAGCGCGTGTTCAGCCTGAGCATCCTGATGATGGCGCTGCCCTGCCTGCTGATTGGGATCATGCCGACCTACGCGCAAATCGGTTATTTCGCACCGCTGATCCTGCTGGCGTTGCGCGTGCTGCAAGGCGCGGCGGTGGGCGGTGAAGTGCCGAGTGCCTGGACCTTCGTCGCTGAACACGCGCCGCCCCAGCATCGCGGTTACGCCCTGGGCTTCCTGCAAGCTGGCCTGACCTTCGGCTACCTGCTCGGTGCGTTGACGGCGACCCTGCTGGCGCAAGTTTTCACCCCGGCCGAAATCCTCGACTACGCCTGGCGCTTTCCCTTCCTGCTCGGCGGTGTGTTTGGCGTGATTGGCGTGTGGCTGCGCCGCTGGCTCAGCGAAACCCCGGTGTTCCTCGAAATGCAGGCCCGCCGCCAGGCCGCCGCCGAACTCCCCCTGCGCACCGTGTTGCGTGACCACCGCGCCGTACTGCTGCCGGCGATGATCCTCACCTGCGTGCTCACCTCCGCCGTGGTGGTGTTGGTGGTCATCACCCCGACCATGATGCAGAAAACCTTCGGCATGAGCCCCAGCCACACCTTCGCCTTGAGTGCCTTGGGCATCGTGTTCCTCAATATCGGCTGTGTGCTGGCCGGCTTGCTGGTCGACCGCATCGGCGCCTGGCGCGCGGTGCTGGTCTACAGCCTGTTGCTGCCGGTGGGGATTGCGGTCCTGTACGCCAGCCTGATCAGCGGCGGCATCTGGCTGGGCGCGGCGTACGCCGTGGCGGGCTTGAGTTGCGGCGTGGTGGGCGCGGTGCCGTCGGTGATGGTCGGCTTGTTTCCGGCGCAGGTACGGGTGTCGGGGATCTCCTTTACCTACAACATTGCCTACGCGCTGTGGGCGAGTACCACGCCGTTGTTGCTGATTGCGCTGATGCCGACCAGCCCGTGGATTTGCGTGGGGTATTGCTTGGTGATGGGGGCGGTGGGGGTGGTGAGTGTGGCGCTGTTTGGTAAGCGCCACACGGTAGACGCTGTTACAAATGGCACCTAGGGCCATCAATTGACGGGGGTTGATGCCATTTCTATAGTCACTTCAACTTCTGGTTGGCATGTAGAACCCTATGACTCAGACCGCCTTTATCAACTTCGCCATCCTGTCCTGGTCTCGCCAGCGGGCGGGGTTGTCTGAGGCGCAAATTGCCAGAGGCCTTACAGTCAGCGTCGAAAAAGTGAAAGCGTGGGAGAAGGGTCAGAACCTTCCCACGTTCAACCAAGCGCAAAAATGGGCCCTTATCGCGCAAGTACCCTTTGGCTTCCTCTTTCTCAAGGCTCCGCCGCAGGAGCACCTTCCTCTTCCTGACCTGCGTACTGTGGGTGGCGTTTTTCCAGACAAACCCAGCTTGAACCTGCTGGACACAGTGCGAGACGTGCTGCGTAAACAAGATTGGTACTTGGAGTACCTACAGGATCAAGAACGCTCTGCGCTGCCCTTCGTGGGAAGTTTCCACAGCCGTTCGCCTATCAAGGAAGTGGTAACAGATATTCGTCGCGTACTCGGCGTGACGGATGACTTTGCTCGTATGACTTATGAAGACTATTTCAGGGCTTTGGTGAGTGGCGCTGAGGAGGCAGGCATTCTTGTCATGCGCAGCGGTGTTGCCTTGGGAAATACCCACCGCAAACTGGATGTCAGCGAATTTCGAGGATTTGCGATCAGCAACGCTCTAGCCCCCGTGGTTTTCATCAACAGTGCGGACGCACCCACGGCACGCCTTTTTACCTTGATGCATGAGCTGGCGCATATCTGGATTGGTAGCACGGGGGTATCTGATGGCAGCAGTCACAGCGCGCGTCAGGAAGAAGCTTTTTGCAATTCGGTAGCGGGGGAGTTTCTGGCACCGGAGCTCGTCTTTCGAGCGCAATGGGATTCGAACGTGCACTGGGAGCAAAACCTTGCGCCGCTGGCTGGGCGCTTTCGGGTCAGCATGTTGGTGATTGCACGTCGTGCCCGTGATCTCGGCTATATCAGCAGTGATCAATACGGCGCTTATTACCGTCGGATCTTGCAGGAATATCGAGATAAGGGCGGTAATGGAGGAGATTACTACCGCACGGCAGCTATTCGAAACAGTACCCGGTTGAGCAAGGCCGTCCTGGCAGAAGCGCAGAGCGGCCGAATTCTGCTACGAGACGCAGGAAAACTGCTGGGTGTGCAGCCTGCCAAGCTGAAGACTTATGGGATGAAGCTATCGGCATGAAGCATCTACTGGATTCGAATACGCTGATTGAGGCCAAAAATCGCTATTACGGAATGTCGATTTGCCCAGGATATTGGGCGTGGATTCTTCAACAGCATCAGGCTCTGGAAATTGCCAGTATCGTGCCGGTAAGGGATGAATTAGCCAGAGGCAATGATGATTTGACCCAGTGGGTTAAAGGCAACGCGCACCTGTTCGAGGACTCCAGCGATGAGCCAACTCAAACCGCGTTTGGGCATATCGTCGCAAAGATTGCGCAGCAGATGCCTGCAATGAAAGCCGGAGCGTTTGAAGAGTTTCTCGAGGGCGCAGATCCCTGGTTGATTGCCAAGGCAATGACCACCGGCGCAGTGGTCGTCACGCATGAGGTCTACAACCCTGACATCAAGCGTAAGTTCACGATTCCCAATGTGTGTTCTCTGTTTGGCGTGCCTTACATGAACACATTTGAATTACTCGGTAAGCTCGATGCTCGTTTTGTTCTGCATCACTGATTGAGTGAGGGGAAGGATACTTCCCCTCGACGTGGCAATTTCAAGTCAGGAAGTGCCAGAACAGCAGCGTACCGATCAAGCCAACCACCGAAACAATAGTCTGCAACACCGACCACACCCAGATCGTCTGCTTCAACTGCAAGCCAAAGTATTCACGCACCATCCAGAACCCGGCGTCGTTGACGTGGCAGAAGAACACCGAGCCGGCGCCAATCGCCAAGGCTACCAACGAACTCTGCGTCGCCGCGAGACCTGCCATCATCGGCGCGAGGATGCCGGCGGTGGTCGTCGTGGCAACGGTGGCCGAGCCAGTGGCTTGGCGCAGCGCAACTGCAATCAACCACGCGAGTAGCAGGTAGGGCATGTGCGCGCCTTCGGCGACCTTGCTGATGGTCTGGCTCACGCCGGCATCCAACAGGGTTTGCTTGAGGCCGCCGCCGGCGCCGATGGTCAGCAGCAACACGGCAATGGGCGCGAGGGCCTTGCGTAGGGTGTTGCCGACCTCGGTGCGCGGCATGCCGGCGGCCCAGCCCAGGCAGATGACGGCGGCGATCACGGCCAGGCCGAGGGCGATCAGCGGTTCGCCAAGGAATTTCAGGGTCAGGCCGAGGGTGCTTTCAGCCGGCAGTGCGACCTTGGCCAAGGTGCTGCCCAACATCAGAATCACCGGCAACAGAATAATCAACAACGACACTGCAAAACTCGGCTGGCGCGGTGCCTTGGGCGGTGCGCTGAACAGCGCGCCGATATCCGCAGGCTCATCCACATGCAGGCGCTTGGACAACCAGTTGCCGTAGATCGGGCCCGCCAGGATCACCGCCGGTACCGCGATGCAGAAACCCAGCAACATGGTCAGGCCAAGGTCGGCGTGCAGCGCGCCTACCGCAATCAGTGGCCCTGGATGGGGTGGCATCAGGGCGTGCAGGGTGGTCATGCCCGCCAGTGCCGGGATGGCGATTTTCAGCAGCGGCTGGTTTGAGCGCTTAGCCATCACAAAGATGATCGGCACCATCATGACCAGGCCCACTTCGAAGAACAGCGGCAAGCCGATCACCATGGCCACCAATGCCATCACCCAGGGCAGTGACTTGCCCTTGCCCAACCCGAGCAAGGTCGTGGCGATGCGGTCGGCTGCACCGGATTCCGCCATCAGCGCGCCGAGCATCGAGCCCAGGGCGATGATGATCCCGGCTTCACCGAGGATCGCGCCGGCACCTTTACTGAACGCCTTGGCCACTTCTTCAGGCGGCAGGCCCGCGCCGACCCCGGCGATGAACGTGCCGATCAGGATCGACAGGAACGGCGGCAATTTGGTCGCACTGATCAGCACGATGATGCTGGCGATGGCCAGCAGTACACAGAACATAAGGCGGGTGTCGTGAACCATCCACGCGGCAGTCGATAACTCCAAAACGGGACTCCTTATCGAACAGGTTTGGGAAATTGTTTCTTTTTGTTTCCTGCCCGAAAAGCATACCTGATCCCGCGATGGCCAAGTGCTTATGTGCCGTTTTGGTGCGATCAGCGGTAAGGCGCCGTGAGGCCCGCCGCAGAGCCATTGCTGTCGGATTTGTAATCTTTGCTCCACCGCCCTGATAAGTCGTGACAGCTACATTGCCCCCGCTTGTACTTCATGGGCGTGGAACTCTCGTTATGGCAATTTCCGTTAGAAAACTTCTGGGGGCGGGCGTGTTGTGGGTGGTTGCCAGCGCGAGCCAGGCACAAACCCTCACCCTCGACTCGGCCCTGCAAACCGCCTTCGCCAACAACCCGGAACTGGCGGCAGCACAATGGGACATCGACATTGCCCAGGGTGGTCGCCAGCAGGCCGGGTTGATCCCCAATCCGGTGGCCTCCTGGGATGTGGAGGACACCCGTCGTGACTCCCGCACCACCAGCATCAAGATCAGCCAGGCCCTGGAACTGGGTGGCAAGCGGGGGGCGCGAATCGACGTGGCGTCCCGCGCCCAGGACGCCGCCGCGCTGACATTGGAGCAGCGCCGCAACACCCTGCGCGCCGAAGTCATCGACAACTACTACGGCGCTTTGCGTGCCCAGGAACGCCTCGACTTGGCGCAGCGTTCCATGACGGTGGCGGAACGCGGGCTGGTTGTCGCCAACGGTCGGGTGACAGCAGGCAAGGCCTCACCGGTGGAGGCCACACGGGCCCAGGTGCAGTTATCGGAGATTCGTCTGGAACTCGACCGCGCGCAGATTGGCCTTACCGATGCCTATCGTCGCCTGGCCGCCAGTACTGGCAGCGCCGCGCCGAACTTCCAGGCCGTCGCCACACAAAACCCGTCAACACCGACCGTGCCGTCGGCCACCCAGTTGCTGGCGCGCCTTGAGCAGACCACCGAGTTGCGCCTGGCCGAACTGAGCATCCAGCAAAACGAAGCCAGCGTTGGCCTGGAAAAAGCCCAGCGCATTCCCGACCTCGACGTGTCCATCGGCAGCCAGTACGACGCCAGCGTGCGCGAGCGGGTGAACCTGGTGGGCGTGTCGATGCCGATCCCATTGTTCAACCGCAACCAGGGCAACGTTCTCGCCGCTACCCGCCGCGCCGATCAGGCCCGCGACCTGCGCAACGCCACCGAACTGCGCCTGCGCACCGAAACCCGCCAGGCCTTGGACCTGTGGCAGTCCGCGAATACCGAGGTGCGCGCGTTTAACCAGCAGATCCTGCCCGCCGCCCAAAGCGCGGTGGACAGCGCCACCCGTGGTTTCGAAATGGGCAAGTTCAGCTTCCTCGACGTGCTGGACGCCCAGCGCACGCTGATCGCGGCCCGCACCCAATACCTCAACGCCACCGCCCAGGCCACCGATGCCTGGGTGCGTATCGAACGGATTTACGGCGACCTCGCCCGGTTTTGATTTTTCCTGGAGTCCTTTATGAACAACAAACATGGCGTGGCGCTTGCCGTCGCCTTGAGCCTGATGCTGTCCAGCTTTGCAAGGGCCGACGAAGAAGAAGGCGAGCTTGAACTCACCGAGCAGCAGATTCAGGCCGCTGGCATTCAGGTCGCCCAGGCTCAACCGCGTTCGATCAGCACGTTGCTGGTGCTGCCGGGTGAAGTGCGCTTTGACGAAGATCGAACCTCCCACATCCTCCCGCGTACGGCGGGCGTGGTGGAGTCGGTAAAGGTCAACCTCGGCCAATCGGTGAAGAAAGGTGAGCTGTTGGCGGTGATCGCCAGCCAGCAGATTTCCGACCAGCGCAGCGAATTGGCGGCCAGCGAGAGACGGGTCGAACTGGCACGCACCACCTTCCAGCGCGAACGCCAATTGTGGCAAGACAAAATCTCCGCCGAGCAGGATTACCTGCTGGCGCGCCAGGCGCTGCAGGAAGCCGAAATCGCCCTGAACAATGCCCGCCAGAAGATGACGGCTCTCAGTGGCAGCGCCGTATGGGTGGGCGGCAATCGCTATGAGCTGCGTGCGCCGTTCGCTGGCGTGGTGGTGGAAAAACACTTGGGTGTCGGTGAAGTCGTGAGTGAGACCACCAACGCCTTCACTCTTTCGGACTTGACCCAGGTGTGGGTGACGTTCGGCGTGTTTCCCAAGGATTTGAACAAGGTGCGAGTCGGCAAGCCGGTCAAGGTCAGCTCTACGGAAATGGGCACCGAAGTGCAGGGCACTGTGGCCTATGTCGGCAGCCTGCTGGGTGAACAAACCCGTACGGCCACCGTGCGCGTGAGCGTGCCCAACCCTGACGATGCTTGGCGTCCTGGTTTGTTTGTCAGCGTGCAACTGGCCACCGACACGTTCCAGGCCAAGGTCACCGTCCCCCAGGAGGCGATCCAGACCGTCGAGGACAAACCTTCGGTGTTCATGCGCACCGAGCACGGGTTTGTCACCCGTCACCTGGAGCTTGGCGCGAGCGAAAACGGCTACGTCGAAGTACGCCAAGGTCTCGACGCCGGCGCACAGGTGGCCACCGTTGGCAGCTTCATTCTCAAGTCCGAACTGGGCAAAGGCTCGGCCGAACACGCCCATTGATCCCGCGAGTGATTCCCCATGTTTGAGCGCCTTATCCAATTTGCCATCGAGCAGCGCATCATCGTGCTGCTGGCGGTGCTGTTGATGGCCGGTGTCGGCATCGCCAGCTATCAGAAACTGCCCATCGACGCGGTGCCCGACATCACCAACGTGCAGGTGCAGATCAACTCGGCCGCGGCCGGGTATTCACCGTTGGAGACCGAGCAGCGCATCACCTTTCCCATCGAAACCGCCATGGCCGGCTTGCCGGGTTTGCAGCAGACGCGTTCGCTGTCGCGTTCCGGTTTGTCCCAGGTCACGGTGATCTTCAAGGACGGCACGGACCTGTTCTTCGCTCGCCAATTGGTCAATGAGCGCCTGCAAGTTGCCCGTGAGCAATTGCCCCTGGGCATCGAGACGGCGATGGGGCCGATTTCCACCGGGCTGGGGGAAATTTTCCTATGGACCGTCGAGGCCAAGGACGGCGCACTCAAGGACGATGGCACGCCCTACACACCAACCGATCTGCGGGTTATCCAGGACTGGATCATCAAGCCGCAACTGCGCAATGTACCGGGCGTGGCCGAGATCAACACCATCGGCGGCTTCGCCAAGGAATACCAGATTGCACCCGACCCCAAGCGCCTGGCCGCCTACAACCTGACCTTGAATGACCTGGTCACGGCGCTGGAACGCAATAACGCCAACGTCGGCGCCGGCTATATCGAGCGCAGCGGCGAGCAACTGCTGATCCGTGCGCCGGGGCAATTGGCGTCCATCGACGACATCGCCAATATCGTCATCACCAGTTCGGATGGCACGCCGATTCGCGTGCGCAATGTGGCCCAGGTCGAGATCGGCCGTGAGCTGCGTACCGGTGCCGCCACCGAAAATGGCCGCGAAGTGGTGCTGGGCACGGTATTCATGTTAATCGGCGAAAACAGCCGCAGCGTGTCCCAGGCCGTGGCGAAAAAACTTGAAGAGATCAACCGTTCGCTGCCTGAAGGCGTGGTCGCCGTCACCGTCTACGACCGCACCAACCTCGTCGAAAAAGCCATCGCCACCGTGAAGAAAAACCTCTTCGAAGGTGCGCTGCTGGTGGTCGCGGTGCTGTTCCTGTTCCTCGGTAATATCCGCGCCGCGCTGATCACCGCGATGGTGATTCCCCTGGCGATGCTGTTCACCTTTACCGGGATGTTCACCAACAAGGTCAGTGCCAATTTGATGAGTCTCGGCGCGCTGGACTTCGGCATCATCGTCGACGGCGCGGTGGTGATCGTCGAGAACGCTATCCGCCGCTTGGCTCATGCCCAGCAGCGCCATGGACGACTGCTGACCCGCAACGAGCGCCTGCACGAAGTGTTCGCCGCCGCCAAGGAAGCACGGCGGGCGCTGATCTTTGGCCAACTGATCATCATGGTGGTGTACCTGCCGATCTTCGCCCTCACCGGGGTGGCCGGGAAGATGTTTCATCCCATGGCGTTTACCGTGGTGATTGCCCTGCTGGGCGCGATGATTCTGTCGGTGACCTTTGTCCCGGCGGCGATTGCGCTGTTCGTCACCGGCAAGGTCAAGGAAGAAGAAAATATCGTCATGCGCAGCGCGCGTCGGGTCTATGCACCGGTGCTCGACTGGGTGATGGCGCGCCGTCCGCTGGTGTTCGGCCTGGCCGTGTTGACCATCGTTGCGTCAGGCGTTGTCGCCAGCCGCATGGGCAGCGAATTTATCCCCAGCCTCAGCGAAGGCGATTTTGCCCAGCAGGCCCTGCGCGTGCCCGGCACCAGCCTGACGCAGTCGGTGCAGATGCAGCAGCAACTGGAAAAAACCTTGATGGCCCAGGTGCCGGAAATCGAGCGGGTCTTCGCGCGCACTGGCACTGCGGAAATTGCTTCGGATCCGATGCCACCGAACATTTCCGACAGCTACGTGATGCTCAAACCCAAGGACCAATGGCCGGATCCCAAGAAGTCCCGCGAAACCCTGATCGCTGATATCCAGCGTGCCAGTGCGATTGTGCCGGGCAGTGCGTACGAGTTGTCGCAGCCGATCCAACTGCGTTTCAACGAGCTGATTTCCGGGGTGCGCAGCGATGTGGCGGTGAAGGTGTTCGGCGATGACATGACGGTGCTCAACAAGACCGCCGGGGAAATCGCCGAGACCCTGCAAAAGCTTAGTGGCGCCTCGGAGGTCAAGGTTGAACAAACCTCTGGCCTGCCGGTACTGACCATCAATATCGACCGCGACAAGGCCGCGCGATTTGGCCTGAACGTGGGGGATGTGCAGGACACCATCGCCGTCGCTGTCGGAGGGCGTCAGGCCGGTACGTTGTACGAAGGCGACCGGCGTTTCGACATGGTCGTGCGTTTGTCCGACGCGTTGCGCACCGATATCGACGGGCTGTCGCGGCTGTTGATACCGGTGCCGGGTAATGCGTCTGGCCAATTGGGTTTCATTGCGTTGTCCCAAGTGGCCAGCCTGGACCTGGTGCTCGGCCCGAACCAGATCAGCCGCGAGAATGGCAAGCGCCTGGTGATCGTTAGCGCCAACGTGCGGGGACGGGATATCGGTTCGTTCGTCGAGGAAGCCGAGGCGGCCATCCTCGCTCAGGTGAAAGTGCCAGCGGGCTACTGGACCACCTGGGGCGGCCAGTTCGAACAGCTGAAGGAAGCCTCCGAGCGCTTGCGCATCGTGGTGCCGGTGGCGCTGCTGCTGGTGTTTGGCTTGCTGTTCATGATGTTCAACAACCTCAAGGATGGCCTGCTGGTGTTTACCGGCATTCCATTCGCCTTGACCGGTGGGATCATGGCGTTGTGGCTGCGGGATATTCCGCTGTCGATCTCGGCGGGGGTGGGCTTTATTGCCTTGTCCGGCGTGGCGGTGTTGAACGGCCTGGTGATGATTGCGTTCATCCGCAACCTGCGCGAGGAAGGGCGCTCGTTGTCGATGGCAATCAACGAAGGCGCGCTGACCCGGCTGCGTCCGGTGTTGATGACCGCGTTGGTGGCGTCCCTCGGATTTATCCCCATGGCGCTCGCCACCGGCACCGGCGCTGAGGTGCAGCGGCCGCTGGCGACGGTGGTGATCGGCGGGATTATTTCTTCTACGTTGCTGACCTTGCTGGTGCTGCCGGCGTTGTATCAATGGGCGCATCGCAAGGACGAGGAAACACCAGGCTGAACCGTGTAAACCGGCCCGGCTGGCTGCTGACGTCGGCGTGCCCCTGATGCAGGCGCATGATCGACTGCACAATCGCCAGCCCAAGGCCGGTGCCGCCTTCGGCACGGGCGCGGCTGTTGTCGGCGCGGTAGAAACGTTCGAACAGGTGGGGCAGGTGATGGGCTTCGATACCGCGCCCTGGGTTGCCCACCGACAGCGACACGTTCTGGTCGTAGCTTTCCACCAGCAGCAACACACTGGAAGCATCGGGGGTGTGGCGAATGGCATTGGACAGCAGGTTGGAGATGGCGCGCTGGATCATCAGGCGATCCCCCATCACCCAGGCATCGCCGCGCAGGCTCAGGGTGATGTGCTTGTCTTCGGCGCTGAGGGCGAACAGCTCCATCACCCGCTGTGCTTCCTGTGCCAGCGACACCGGGGCAAAACCGGCGCGCGCGGCGGGATGGCTGACCTGAGCGAGGAACAACATGTCCGAGACAATCCGCGACAGGCGCTCCATTTCCTCGGTGCAGGATTCCAGGCTGGCTTTGTATTCCTGCGAAGGCCGCTCGCGGGACAAGGTCACCTGGGCCTTGCCCATCAGGTTGGTCAACGGCGCGCGCAGTTCGTGGGCCAGGTCGTCGGAGAACTGCGACAGTTGCTGCACCCCGGCGTCGAGGCGATGCAGCATAACGTTGATGCCCTCGGCCAATTCGCCCAGCTCCTTGGGCAGGTTGTCCAGGGACAGGCGATGGGTCAGGTCCTGGGTCGTGACCTTGGCCGCCACGCGGCTGAACTGTTGCAACGGCGCGAGCCCGCGCTGCACCAGCCACCAGGCGCCCATGCCGATCAGGATCAGCAACATCGGCAGGGCGATTACCGTGGAGCGCAGATAAGCACTGAGCAACGCTTCATCATCGGAGCGGTCCAGCGATAGCAGCACGCGGACATACTCGCCCCCTTGCAAGGGCATCAGGCGCGTCGCACTGAGGATGCGATTGCCCTGGCCATCGACCCAGTTCAAATAGGCGAGGTTTTTGCCGGTGGGCACGTCAAGCAGCAGCGGTTGCTGGGGCTTGGCGCCGACGCTGAGCAGTACCGGTGCATCGGGCCTTGCGCCGAGGATGGTCAGGTAGATGTTGTCGTGGCCCATCACCAGGTCCAGCAGTGAATGAGGACGGTTGGTGATGCGGTGTTCATCGAGGCCCTGGTTGAGGGTATGGGCCAGTTGCTCCATTTTGTTTTCCAGGCCCTTGCGCGCGAGCTTGTCCAGTTCGTGCGTCAGGGCCAGGTATGCCAGGCTCGCCAGCAGCACCACCAATCCGGCGCCCATCAGGCTGACCGTCAGCCCCAGGCGCATCGACAGGCTGCTGGTCTTCATGGGCGCGCCTCCAGCACATAACCTACACCGCGAATGGTATGGATCAACTTCACCTCGCTCTGGTCATCGACCTTGCCGCGCAGACGGCTGATGGAGACTTCCACCACATTGGTGTCGCAGTCGAAGTTCATGTCCCAGACCAGCGAGATGATCTGCGTGCGGGTCATCACTTCGCCGGCCTGGCGCATCAGTACGTGCAACAGGGCGAATTCCTTGGTGGTCAGGTCAATCCGACGATTGCCGCGATAGGCACGGTGTCGGCGGGGGTCCAGTTCCAGGTCCGAGACGCGCAGCACGTCTGGCAGCGGGATGTGCTCGCTGCGCCGCAACAAAGTGCGCACACGGGCCAGCAGCTCGGGAAATTCGAAGGGCTTGACCAGGTAATCATCGGCGCCCATGTCCAGTCCCTTGATCTTGTCGGCCAGCCGGCCGCGCGCGGTGAGCATCATTACGCGCTGGTTGCCGTCGCGGCGCAGTTGTTCCAGCACTTCCCAGCCGTCGGTGTTGGGCAAGTTGACGTCGAGGATCACCAATTCATAGCTGTGTTGCCTGGCCAGGTGCAGGCCATCAATGCCGCTGGCGGCGCAATCGACCACATAACCGCTTTCGGTCAGGCCTTGCTGCAGGTAGTCGGCGGTTTTTTGTTCGTCCTCAACCACAAGGATACGCATGGGGGTTACCTTCAAAGAAAACGAAAAGGGGCATGGCCTCATGGCGAGGCTGAGTAGGCTGTAGGAAAACTCTGAAGCGTGAAGTAGCTTTAGGGTCAAGCCGCGTCAGGCGGGTGCGACGATTCGTCACTGACCCAGCACACAAAAAAAACGCCCCAATCGGGGCGCAAAAAGTTCATCTCTGTTCCAAAGGAGCTACACAAAAGCCGCAGAGATGAGTTGTGTTCGATGTGCAGTGTAAAAAGTGCAACTTAACGGGAGGGTGAGGCCAATATTACAGTTCTGACAGACTTCAACTTGTGAACAGATGTAGCGCATCGGCAAGTGAATGTAATTGGCCTCGCTTAAAGCACGGCAATGGGATACTCGACAATCAAGCGAACTTCTTCCAGGTCCGATTCAAATGCACTTGAGCGCACTGTCGCCTGGCGCAGTCGCAGCGATAAGTCCTTCAAGCGGCCACCTTGCACCACATATTTGGCCTCGATGTCCCGCTCCCAGCGGCGTTGATCGGTGAGCGGGTTGCCGGCCGCGTCACGGCGCATGTACACCGCGTTGGCGTTGCTGTAGTCAGCGCCGGTGCCTTTGCCGTAGCGGGTCATGAACGACAAACCAGGAATGCCGAACGCCTGCATGTCCAGGTCGTAGCGCAGCATCCACGAGCGTTCCTTGGGCGAGTTGAAGTCGCTGTACTGGATCGAGTTGTTGAGGAAGATCGAGTCGGACTGGCGCAGGTAATCGAAGTCGTCATCGCCATTGTTGCGTTGGTGCGAGACGGCTAGGCTGTGGGCGCCGACCTTGACCCCGAGCCTGGCGCTCCAGATGTTGTTGTCGAATTCGCCCAGCAGCTTTTTACCTTCGTCCACAGCCTTGTAGTAGTTGAAGTCGCCGAACAGCGAGACGTCTTCGCCCAGTGGATAGTTGCCGGCGGTGCCGAAGTAGTATTGGTCCCAGGCGTCTTTCAAGCGGCTGCTGTAGAGGCTGACGCTGAGGTTTTTGTTGACGGTGTAGTCGCCGCCGAAATAGCCGATCCAGGGCGAGTCGACCGGGCCTGCGTAGAAGGTGGCAAAGCCCTTGTCCATGCCGCTTTGCGTCGGCTGGCTCATGCCGCTCAAGCGCCCACCCTGCAAACTCAGGCCCTCAAGGCTGGTGTTTTGCGCGGTGACGCCGCGAAAGCTTTCCGGCAAAACACGTGAATCTCCGTAAGCCACGACCGGGGTCAGCGGGAATACATCGCCGGCCTTGATCACGGTATCCAGCACACGCAATTTCGCGGCGCCACCGAATTTGCTGTAGCTGTCTTCCGGGCGGTTATCGCTGTCCACCGGCAATACGCCGAACGAGCCTTTGCCACCGCTGCGGCCGGTGCCCGAATCCAGCTTCACGCCGACCATGGCGAATGCGTCCAGGCCAAACCCCACGGTGCCCTGGGTAAAACCGGATTCGAAGCGCCCAATCAATCCCTGCGCCCAGGCTTCTGAGTAGCCGTTGCCGGTGGGGCTGGACTGGCCCTTGCGATCATCGCGGTTGAAGTAGAAATTACGTGCCAGCACGTTGAAGCTGCTGCCTTCGATAAACCCCTCGGGTTTCTCTTGCGCCGCCACGGCGGCCAAGGGCAAGGCGGCGCACAGTGAAAGGGGAAGGCTGTAGTGACGGATACGCATGGTTCGCTCCTAAGTAATGGCAGTTTTCAGCTTCTTATGGGAGTGGGCGTTCTTATTGATCTGGCCCGGGCTGATAGTTGCAAACCGTGGATAACGAAGAAGTGGCGTGAAGATTACAATTCTGGAAGCTCGCCGTTATCTAACAAATAAGTAATGTTCTGGTGAAGATTGCGTCAGGGTCAGTTGGTTAGTCTCGGCACTGAACTTTTCAACCGAGGAACTAACCATGAACTTTTATAAAATCGCGCTGGGCGTGTTAACGGCAGTTTTATCGTTCGGTGCATTGGCTGAAGGCGGGGGCGATCGTACGTTCGCGCTGATGATGGAGCGCAATCAGAAAGCCATGGCCGACTATGCCGCCAAAAAGGGCAAGCCGGCGCCCGAGGTGCAGGCGTACCGCTATGGCATGAAGCTGGACATCGCCAAGGTGGTCAACGTCACGCCGCCGATCCGTTCGTGCAACCCGGTGCCGTCGCGCATGACCTACGAAGACTCCAGCGGCAAGCTCAATACCCTTGAGTACCAAGTGATGGGCGTGTGCCGAAACAATGGCAGTTGATGGATCCAAAAATATTGTTGGACCTGAGGCTAAAGCCCTCTTCAGAAAACGCCGACAGCGCCGATGCAGGTCAGATCACTCTCCCCATTTGACCATCGGTGCCCCATGTTCAACACCCGTTTGAAGCAGGAGCTGTCGGCTCTTCGCGAAGAATTGTCCAGCTTGAATCAGGTCAAGGAGAGCCTGGAAAGCGAAATGCTGTGCCTGACGCTGGACGCCGAAGGCCGGGTGGAGTGGGCCAATGCCAACTTCCTGCAAGAGTTGGCCTATCAGAGCGGCCAACTGCTGGGGCGAAAGATCGAAGATCTGGAGCCGGTCCATGTGCGTCGGGATGAATTCCAACAGCGCTTCAAGAACGCCCTGGTGCGCGGCGAGCACTTCGCCGGCACCGTGCGCCTGATGCGTGGCAACGGCCAGGAAGCCTGGCTGCGTTCGATTGTGCAGCCGGTGCGCAGCTCAGATGGGCGCATCAAGCATTTTTCGATTTACTCCAGCGACCTCACCCGCACCATCGAGGCTTCTCGCGAGCACGAAAACCTGATCACTGCGCTGGTGCGTTCCACCGCCGTGATCGAGTTCGACCTCGGTGGCCACGTGCTGACCGCGAACGACCGGTTCCTGGGTGGCATGGGTTACAGCTTGGCGCAGATCCAGGGCAAACATCACCGCATGTTCTGCGAGCCGGAGGAATACAACAGCACCGAGTACCAGGACTTCTGGAAACGCCTGAACGCCGGTGAGTTTGTCGCGGCGCGCTTCAAGCGTGTCGACAGTCATGGCCGTGTGGTGTGGCTGGAGGCGACGTACAACCCGGTGCTGGACGCCACCGACCGGCTGTACAAAGTGGTCAAGTTCGCCACGGTGATCACCGATCAGGTCAATCAGGAACAGGCGGTGGCCGAGGCCGCGAACATTGCCTACAGCACTTCGCTGCAAACCGATAACAGCGCCCAACGCGGCACTACCGTGGTGACCCAGGCGGTGGATGTGATGCGCGACCTGGCCAAGCACATGCAACAGGCTGGCGAGGGCATTGAGGCGCTGAACGCTCAATCCCAGGTGATCGGGACCATCGTCAAGACCATCAGCGGCATTGCCGAGCAGACCAACTTGCTGGCGCTCAACGCGGCCATTGAAGCGGCGCGTGCAGGCGAGCAGGGGCGTGGTTTTGCGGTGGTGGCCGATGAAGTGCGGCAGTTGGCCTCGCGTACCAGCAAGGCGACCGAGGAGATTGTCGGCGTGGTGCGTCAGAACCAGGACATGGCGCGCGATGCTGTGAGCCTGATGACTGAGGGTCGCCTGCAAGCCGAGCAAGGCCTGGCCCTGGCGGCCGAGGCGGGCACGGTGATCGTGGAGATCCAGGACGGCGCGCAAAAGGTGGTCAGTGCGGTAGGGCAGTTCGCCAACCAACTGTCGAGTTGAGCCTGGGGCTTCAGGTATCGTAGGCGCTTTCTTGCATGAAGAGCCGACCGTCCATGAGCCCTACCCACCGTCGCCCCGTTCCGCTGTCCAAGGCCTATCGTTTGCTCAACCACGGCCCGACCGTGCTGGTGAGCGCCGCGCACAACGGCCAACGCAACATCATGGCGGCTGCCTGGGCCATGCCGCTGGATTTCGAACCGCCGAAAGTCGCCGTGGTGCTGGACAAGGCTACCTGGACCCGCCAACTGCTCGAAAGCGCTGGCACCTTTGTGCTCCAGGTGCCTTGCGTGGCCCAGGCCGATCTTGTGCAAACCGTGGGTAACACCACCGGCGCCGACACTGACAAATTTGCCGCCTACGGCTTGCAGACGTTCAAGGGTGAACACACCGAAGCGCCGTTGCTGGAAGGTTGTGTGGCCTGGCTTGAGTGCCGTCTGCTGCCCGAGCCTCACAATCAGCAGACCTACGATCTGTTCCTCGGTGAAGTGGTGGCGGCCTATGCCGACGCGCGCGTATTCAGCGACGGCCGCTGGCATTTTGAAGGCCATGATGAACTGCGCACCTTGCACCATGTGGCGGGCGGGCATTTCCTTACCATCGGCCAGCCGATTGATGGGCGTCAGCTCTAAGCCTTACCAGCGTGCGTTTGCCAGTGCTTCGGCAAACGCCATCAACTTCGGGGAATACTGCCGGGACGGCGGATAGACCAGCGAGATCGCTCGACTGCGCCCGGCGACGTCTTCCAGCACCGGAACCAGGCGCCCGGCCGCGAGGTCGTCGCGCACGGCAAAGTCCATTACCTGGGCAACGCCAAAACCACCCACGGCGCCGTCCACCAGCGCATCGCCGATATCGAAGATCAGCCGCCCTTCGACGCTGACATCCTGCACCCTGCCGTCGATCATGAACTGCCAATCCACCAGGCGGCCGCTGCGTAGATTGCGTACGGTGAGGCAGTTGTGGTGCTTGAGGTCATCGACGCAGTGCGGAGTGCCGAAACGTGCGAGATAAGCGGGTGCGGCGACCGTGACCCAACGCAGTGGCGGTAGGGCGCGGGCGATCAGGCGCTGGTCCTGGATCTCGCCGGTACGCAGCAAGGCATCGAAACCTTCATCGACGATATCCACCAGGCGATCGGTCATCACTGCCTCGATGCGTAGCTCGGGGTAACGCAGGGTCAATTCGCCGATCACCGGCATCACCACTTTGCGTCCGAACAGCGACGGCGTGCTGATCTTCAACAGGCCGGACGGGTTGCTGCGTCGGTCGAGCATCAGTTTTTCGGCTTCGGCCAGTTCCGCCAGCAACGGTGCACTGCGCTCGTACAACATCTGCCCGTCGGGGGTGAGGCTGACGCTGCGCGTGTTGCGTTGCAGCAGGCGAACCCCCAGCTCGCTTTCCAGGCGCGAAATGGCGCGGGACAGACCGGACTGGGTCAGCCCCAGGTCACCGGCAGCGCGGGTGAAACTGCGGGTTTCGGCCACGCGGACCAGCAGGCGAACAGCGTTCAGATCCATGATTAAAGTCATTACTGAAAGAGTGATAGCGGTATTTATCATCGATCAGGCATGAAAGAAACTGATGCTCTCTTATTTTCGGACAGGACGCTGTGATGTCTCCTTCTCGACCCTCAGGCTGGATGCTGACGTTGCTGGCCACCGCGCAATTGATCATCGCGCTGGACGCCACCATCGTGTTTGTTGCCCTGCCGCAGATCGGCATGCACCTGGATTTTTCCGCCCAACAACTGCAGTGGGTGGTCAGCGCCTACAGCGTGGCATTTGGCGGGTTCTTGCTGTTGGGTGGCAGGGCCACCGATTTGCTCGGCAAACGACGTTTGTACCGGGTGGGGCAGTCGCTCTACGCCCTGGCCTCCCTGGCGGCTGTGCTGGGTGGCAGCGCGACATTGCTGGTACTGGCGCGGGCGGTGCAGGGTGTGGGCGGCGCGATGCTGTTCCCGGCCACGCTCGCGCTGATCAACACCCACTACGCCGAAGGGCCGGCGCGCAACCGTGCGTTTGCCGTGTGGAGTGCGGCGTCGGCGGCCGGGCTGGCGTTGGGCGCGTTGCTGGGCGGCGTGCTGACCCAGGTGTGGGGCTGGGAAGCGGTATTTCTGGTGAACGTGCCTCTGGCGGGCGGCTGTGCGTGGGCGGCGCGGTACTGGATCCCCGCTGATGGTGAGCGTGCGGGTGGACGCAACTTTGATATCAGCGGCGCGTTGACTGTGACCGTCGGCGGTACCTTGCTGGTGTTCTCGTTGGTACAAGGCCCGGAATGGGGCTGGACGGCACCGTCCACCCTCGGCTGCCTGGTCTTGGCATTGGCACTGCTCGGGCTGTTCGCCTGGATCGAGCACCGAGGCCGCGACCCGCTGATGCCGCTGCGCCTGCTTGCTTACCGCGAACTGCGCATGGCCATGGTGCTGACGGCGGTGTTCATGAGCAGTTTTGGCGTGCAGTACTACTTCCTCGCGTTGTACTACCAGCAGGTCTACGGCTACAGCGTATTGCAGGCGGGGCTGGCGTTCTTGCCGGCGACGTTGGTGTGTACGTTCGGCATCTGGTTGGCAGAGCGCTCGCTGGTTCGGCTGGGTTTGCGCAACACCTTGGTCTGCGGGCAACTGGCGGGGGCGGTGGGCATTGCGCTGGTGGTATGGGCGCTGCCGACCGGCGTGGGGTTCTGGTCGTTACTGCCGGGGATTTTCATCCTGAGTGTCGGGCAAGGCATGACCTGGACCGCGATGTGGGTGGCGGCGGGCCTGGGTATCCGGCAAGGGGAGCAGGGCGTGGCGGCGGGGATGGCGTCCACCAGCCAGCAGATAGGCGGGGCGTTGGGGTTGGCGGTGCTGGTGTCGGTAGCGAGCGCCGGTGGCATCGAGCAGGCGTTGTGGTGGAGCGCGGCGATCGCCCTGGCAGGCGCGGTGTTGGCACTGTGTCTCAGGCAACCGGCCGGGTTATCTGTTCTGGAAACGGTCTGACATTTTTACCCAGCGCGACGGTGGCATGCCGTAGGTGCTGCGAAATTGCCGGGTCATGTGACTCTGGTCGGTGAAACCGGCGGTCATTGCCGCGTCGACCAGCGATTGGCCTTGGGCCAATAGGCTGCGCACCAAGTCCAACCGACGCATGGTCAGGTAGCGGTAGGGGCTGGTGCCGAACAGCAATCGAAAATCCCGCGACAGCGCCCAGCGGTCGCGACCGGCATGGTCGGCCATCTCATCCAGGGTTATGCTGCGGCCCAGGGCGCCGTGGATAAATTCCCGGGCACGCTCGGCGGCCACGTAGTCGAACGTCTTGCGGCTGATGATCCCGCCCGAGACGTTGCTCAAGGCGTGGGCCAGGTCGAACAGGGCGTCCTGTTCCTGCAACGGGTCGATGGGGTTATCCAGGTTCTGCAGCAACACTTCGCTGGCGCGAAACAGCCGTAGGTCGGTGGACAAACCATTGGGGATAAACGGCAGTGGCTTGCCGCCGAGGATCTGTTGGATCAGCGACGGCTCGACATAAATCATCCGGTACTTGAAGCCCTCATCACTGCCTGCGTGACCGTCGTGGGTCTCATCGGGGTGCAGCACCATGGTGGTGCCGGGCAGGCTGTGGACCATGTCTCCACGATAGTGAAAGCTTTGCACGCCGGTCAATGTACGCCCGATGGCGTAGGTGTCATGGCGATGCGGGTCGAAGGCAAAGCCGGCAAAGTACGCCTCGATACGGTCCAGGCCACTGGCATGCGGGGCGCGGTGCAGCCAGTCGAGAGTGGCGGTGGGTTTGCCCATGGTGGTGTGTCACAAAAAAGAGAGGGAAGTACGTTAACCCAGTCTGGCGCGGGTTGTCTGCCGAGTCTTGAATGATCGTGCGGGTTTCTGCTTGTGAGCGTCAAAGGGTTGGATTTGTATTGTTTTATAATGAATTATTATTGTTTTACGATAATTTTGTGGTTATCTTGCCTCGACATTCCTTCAGAGAGGCCTTTCATGAATACCCAACGTCTTGCTCAACTCAGCCAGCGTATGTCGATGATCACCCTGCTGCTGATCATCAGCATGTTGGTGCTCAACGCGGCTGTCTGGCTGTTTCCGGTATTGAGTTCTTCGGCCGACGGGCTTGGGTTTGGCTTCGCGCTGAGCGATCGCCAGATTCAAGGGCGTGCCGAGCAGGTGGCGTTGTTTCCCTTCTGGCAGATCCTGGGGGGGATCGTGTTGTCCAGTGTTCCCTTGATGGCACTGGCGTCCGGTCTGAATCACCTGCGCAAGCTGTTCAAGAATTATGCGCGAGGCGAGTATTTCTCCAGTGCGGCAGCGTTGCATCTGGGTCAGGTTGGCAAAGCAGTGGCGATCTGGGTGTTGCTGGATTTCTTATGTGAGCCACTATTGAGCGTCTGGGTGACCATGAACGAGCCGGTCGGCCAGCGGATGATCAGCCTGAGCGTGACGGCGCCCAGCTTTGTTGCCCTGTTTCTGGCTGCCTGTATTGCGGTAATCGCGCGTATCCTGTTGCAGGCCAGTGAAGTGGATTCTGAAAACCGTACTTTTGTTTGAGATCGACATGCCCATTGTGATTGAGTTGGATGTCATGCTTGCCCGGCGCAAGGTCAAGTCCAAGGACCTGGCGGCGGCCATCGGGATTACTGAACAGAACCTTTCCTTGCTCAAGCAGGGCAAGGTCAAAGGCATCAGGCTCGGGACGCTGGATGCCATCTGTACTTACCTGGATTGTCAGCCCGGTGACTTGCTGGTTCATACGCCAGAGCCGGTTGCCGACCAGTAGAGCCTTATCAACACTGCGAAGAAGGATCATTCGATGCTGCTTTCCAACCTGCCATACGCTGCGCCGTTGTTGTCATTGGCCCTGCTCTGGACGGTCGCGGTGGTGACACCGGGCCCCAACTTTTTCAACACCGCACAACTGGCGGCCAGTTGCTCACGTCGCCATGGCGTGGTGGCATCGGCCGGAGTGGCCACCGGAACTGTCATGTGGGGGCTCGCGGGCGGCTTGGGCATCAAGTCGCTGTTTACCGCCGCGCCCATGCTGTACATGGCGTTCAAGATCATCGGCGGTTGCTACCTGATTTATCTCGGCCTGAAACTGTTCAAACGCTCGGCACCCGCCATGAGCCAGAGTGTGCTGCCGGACGAGGCGCGTCGTTCGCTGTTCTCCGCTTGGCGCCTGGGGTTGCTGGGCAACTTGTCCAACCCCAAGGCGGCTCTGTTTGTGGCGACCATCTTCGCGTCCACCATGCCACCGTCTCCCTCGCCGATGCTGCTGACCCTGGCGGTCATGACCATGGCCACCTTGTCGTTCAGCTGGTATTCCTGCGTGGCCCTGGTGTTTTCCAGTGAGCGCATGGCCGACCTTTACAGCCGCTCGCGCAAGTGGCTAGACCGCTTTGCCGGTGGCTGCTACCTGCTGTTCGGTGCACATCTGGTAGCGAATCGCTGACCGCCCGTGGTAAGAAGCCTTACTTTCAACAGTGAGGCCGGGTCATGAGCAAGGTGCGGGTAGGTATTATTTTTGGTGGCCGGTCGGCCGAGCACGAAGTCTCGTTGCAATCGGCGCGCAACATTGTTGACGCGCTGGACCGCTCCCGTTTCGAGCCGGTGTTGATCGGTATCGACAAGGCCGGCCATTGGCACCTCAACGATACGTCGAACTTCCTGCTCAACCAGGAAAACCCGGCCCTGATCGCCCTCAACCAGTCCAACCGCGAGCTGGCGGTGGTGCCCGGCAAGGCCAGCCAGCAACTGGTGGAGACCTCGGGTTCGGGCCTGCTGGAACATGTGGATGTGATTTTCCCCATCGTCCACGGCACCCTCGGCGAAGACGGTTGCCTGCAAGGCTTGCTGCGCATGGCGGACCTGCCTTTTGTCGGTTCCGACGTACTCGGCTCGGCGGTGTGCATGGACAAGGACATCAGCAAGCGCCTGCTGCGCGATGCCGGCATTGCCGTCACCCCGTTCATCACCCTGACCCGCAGCAACGCGGCGCGCACTTCGTTCGAGGCTGCGGTGAACAAGCTCGGCCTGCCGATGTTCGTCAAACCCGCGAACCAGGGTTCTTCGGTAGGTGTGAGTAAAGTAGGCGACGAAGCCGAGTACTTCGCCGCCGTCGAACTGGCCCTTGGTTTTGATGAAAAGGTGTTGGTTGAATCCGCCGTAAAAGGCCGTGAAATCGAATGCGCCGTGCTCGGCAACGAAAACCCCATCGCCAGCGGTTGTGGCGAGATCGTGGTGAGCAGCGGTTTCTATTCCTACGACAGCAAATACATCGACGACCAGGCGGCCCAGGTAGTGGTGCCCGCCGACATCAGCCTGGAAGCCAGCGAGCGCATTCGCGGGTTGGCCATCGAGGCGTTCGAGGTGCTGGGCTGTTCCGGTCTGGCACGGGTCGACGTGTTCCTCACGGACGAGGGTGAAGTGCTGATCAACGAAATCAACTCACTGCCCGGCTTCACCCGCATCAGCATGTACCCCAAGCTGTGGCAGGCGGCGGGGATGAGCTACAGCGAACTGGTGAGCCGGCTGATCGAGTTGGCGTTGGAGCGGCATGCGGGGCGTAAGGCGCTCAAGATCAGCCGGTAGTCACTGCCCAGGACTGGGTAACGCTATCAGGCGTTACTGAGGACTTCCCGAAACACGTCCGGTCTGATCGCTGCAATATGCAGCAGCGATCGAGCTGCGCCAGAAGGCGATCGGCGGCCTTGCTCCCACTCTTGGAGGGTTCTTACCGAAACCCCCAAAAGCTCAGCAAACTTGGGTTGCGACAACCCTGTCTTACTTCTTGCTTCGGCCGCTTGAGTGACCTCTACCTGGTGTACTGCACCGTATCGCCCCGCTTTGACATCCTGAACAGCCGCCAGTAATTCTTCGCCGATATTGCGCTTGGCGTCACGTTCCTTCAGCTGTTTCTCAGTGAGTGGCATGGTTCATTTCCTTCGCGATTTTGTACAGGGTGTGCGCTGGAATGCTTTCGGTTGCATTCTTGCCATAAATCAGTAGTGCAACCAGGGCTCCACAAGCCAGCTGTGTGGTGTAGATGATCCTAACTGAGCCACTTTTACCTCGGCCATCCAGGCACCAGCGCACTTTCCGGCATCCACCTGAGCCTGGTACAACGCTACCTGCTTCAGGATGGCTGGCTAGAAAAGCCATGAAAATGCCTCTTTCCTCTTCGGTCCAATAGTCAGGCCACAGCCTGCTGAACAACGGAGATTCTATGATCGTCAACACGCGAAATTCTACGTCCTTGACGTAGCCTCTGGCAAGAAAGGGCGAGCCAGAAAATCGCAGGAGAAAAGGAGAGACTCAAGGGGCCTTTTATCGCAAAACGTGACACCCACGTTACGCAATGAAGGTATGAGTAGGGCCTAAGAAAGTGGTTTGTAGGTTTTCTCTCGCGGCCCCGTGCGAGCAATCCACGAATAAATCAATGTCTTCACCTCCTCCGGGTGGTGCGTCCTTCGGCGGTAGCTGGCAAAGGTGGGTGACGTGCAGTAAGTGCACACCTCACTCACCTCGATCTGATCCCGCCGCAGGCCGGCCGCTTGCAGCAACATCACGCCATAACCACTCAAATCAAACCACGCACTTGCGGCTTGCCGGGGATGGGGTGGTGCGATTTCAGGTGGTAGCAATGGCGCGGGTTGCACCACGCTCCACGGCGCTCGCCCGCTTAACCACAAGTGCCCCTGATCCGCCTGGAACTGCGTGATAAACGCCTCGCTCACCTCATAACAGCACGGCTTGATCGACGGCCCTATCGCCACCCGCAACTGGTCGGCGGCAACGCCTTCATCCGCGAAGCGCTGCACGGTGTTAGCAATAATCCCTGCGTGCAATCCCTTCCATCCGCCATGCACTGCGGCGACTTTCTCGCCATTCTTTGAGGCAATGAGAATGGGCAGGCAATCGGCGGTGATTACCGCGATGGGCTGATGCTCGCCGGTGCACACGCCATCTGCCTCTACCGTATTGGGCACCTGATCCGCTTGCCATTCAATCACTGACGCGCTGTGTACCTGCTTGCAGATAAACACTTCTTGCGGGCGCAGTGGATCATTGATCGAACAAAAACCGTGGTCGACGCCAGGAATGGCGCCGAGATTGTCTGCCTGTTGCAAGAGCGCATTCTCCGTTGATTGAATCGTCAGTCGCCAACCGCTGCGCCTTCGCGCCGAGGGTCGGCGCCGCCGCTCAGCGACAGCTTGCCCTGGGCATCCCGCGTGCGGACGATGGCCTGGATGCCGCTGGTCATATCGATTTCGCTCAGCGCATGGCCTTTGTCCTTGAGGGCCTGTTTCAGCGCGGGGCTGAACAGGCCGGTTTCCAGTTCGGTCGCGCCATTGCGGCTGCCGAAGTTAGGCAGGCTGATGGCGGTTTGCGGGTCGAGTTTCCAGTCGAGCATCGCCACCAGGGACTTGCTCACGTACTCGATGATTTGCGAGCCGCCGGGCGAGCCGACCGTGGCCAGTAACTCGCCGCTGTTGCGCTCGAACACCAGGGTTGGCGCCATGGCCGAACGCGGGCGTTTGCCGGGCTCGACGCGGTTGGCGACGGGCTGGCCATTTTCTTCAGGGATAAACGAGAAGTCGGTCATCTGGTTATTGAGCAAGAAGCCCTGCACCATCACATGGGAGCCGAATGCCGCTTCCACCGTGGTGGTCATCGACACGGCGCCGCCCAGGTCATCCACAGCGACCACTTGCGAGGTGGAAATGCGCAGCGGCGAGCGGTCCGGCGCGTAAGCCACCTGGATGCCCGCAGGTACGCCCGGCTTGGCGATGCCCATGCTGCGCTCGCCGATCAAGGCCGCACGCTTGGCCAGGTAGTCCGGTGCGACAAGACCCGCCACCGGCACCGGAACGAAGTCCGTGTCGGCGACATAGAGCGCGCGATCGGCAAACGCCAGGCGCCCAGCTTCGGCCAGCAGATGCACGGCTTCCGGTGTGGGCTCAAGGCCGGCAGGCGACGGGCTTTTCACTGGGAGCATGGGGGCGATGGCCAGGGCGGGATCGCGGGCCTCCAGCGCCTGCAAGGTGCCGAGGATTTGCGCGATGGCGACTCCACCGGATGACGGCGGCGGCATACCGCAGACTTTCCACTGTTTGTAGTCGGTGCACAGCGGCGTACGCTCCTTGGCGGTGTAGCCCCTGAGATCCGCCTGGGACAGGCTGCCCGCGTTGCGATGGCCCTGCACCTTGCGCACGATTTCATCAGCAATCGGCCCTTGATACAGCGCATCCGGGCCTTCCTTGGCGATGCGTTTGAATACATTGGCCAGTGCCGGGTTTTTCAACAGGGTACCGGTGGCTTTCGGCGTGCCATCGGCGTTCAGGAAGTACGCCGCCATGTCTGGCGATTGTGCGATAGAGCGGTCGGCTGCGATCAGGCTGTGCAGGCGTGGAGAAATCGCGAAGCCCTGTTCCGCCAAACGGATTGCCGGCTCGAACAGCTCGGCCCATTGCAGGTGACCGGTCTTCTTGTGAGCCATCTCCAGTGCTCGCAATACCCCAGGCGTGCCGACCGAACGCCCACCAATCTGCGCCTCTGGGAATGTCATCGGCTTGCCATCAGCCTTCAGGAACAACCGCTCCGTCGCCCCGGCCGGTGCGGTCTCACGGCCGTCATAGGCGTGCACGGTTTTTCCATCCCACAGCATGATGAATGCGCCACCGCCGATGCCGGATGATTGCGGCTCCACCAGGGTCAATACCGCCTGCATCGCAATTGCTGCATCAATCGCCGAACCGCCTTTGCGCAGCATTTCGCGTCCAGCCTCGGCCGCCAGGGGGTTGGCGGCGGCGGCCATATGGCGCTCGGCGTGTTGGGTGGTGAGGTCGGTGCGATAGCCTGAACCCAGTTCGGGAGCCGGTGGCTGTTCGTTGACAGAGGTATTGCATGCAGCCAGGGCGAGGGCTGCGGCAATCACCGACAGTTGACGGCGGGAAATCGAAAACACGCGCTGAACTCCGTTCATTTTGAGAATGATC
The DNA here is from genome assembly GCF_001579805.1 of Pseudomonas azotoformans. Lineage (NCBI taxonomy): Bacteria > Pseudomonadati > Pseudomonadota > Gammaproteobacteria > Pseudomonadales > Pseudomonadaceae > Pseudomonas > Pseudomonas azotoformans. Next base: position 2,340,599 of record NZ_CP014546.1, read on the forward strand.
TGTTGTCCTTGGGGTACTGCGTTTTACAGGTAAATCGTGCCTTGCAGGTAGAGCACGGCATGGCCGGAAATGATCACGCGGTCACCCTTGAGTTCGCAGCGCAGTTGGCCGCGGCGCGTTCCGCCTTGTTCCGCTGTCAGTTGCGACTTGCCCAAGCGTTCGGCCCAGAACGGCGCCAGTGAAGTGTGGGCTGAGCCCGTGACCGGGTCTTCATTCACACCCACGTTGGGGCCGAACCAGCGCGAAACGAAATCAAAACGCGCGCTTTTGGCGGTCACTGCAATCCCGCGTTTCGGCAAGCCTTTGAGGCGGGCGAAATCCGGCTTCAGTGCGGCGACTTGCGCTTCGTCTTCCAGCAACACGATGTAGTCATCGGTGCTGAACACGTCGGCCTGTTCAATGCCCAGCGCGCTCAACATTCCGTCGGGTGGTTCGCAGGGTTGGGGTTGCTTTGCCGGGAAGTCCATCGCCAGTTCATTGCCGTTGCGGGTCACCCGCAGTTCGCCGCTGCGTGTCGCAAAGCGCAACACTTCAGGCGCGTCCGGCAGTTGGTGAATCAGCACCCACGCCGCCGCAAGTGTGGCGTGGCCGCACAGGTCCACTTCGACCTCCGGCGTAAACCAGCGCAGCTCGTAGAACCCGTCACGGGGCACGAAGTAGGCGGTTTCAGAGAGGTTGTTTTCTGCCGCGATGTTTTGCAGCTGCTCATCGCTGAGCCACTCGGTCAGCGGGCAGACAGCGGCCGGGTTGCCGCCGAAGACGGACTGGCTGAAAGCGTCGACTTGATAGATATCCAGTTTCATCGAGAGCACTCCGTGTAAGGGTGGAGCCGGACACTAACAGTGGGTCAGGCAAGCGTCAAAATACAGATGAGCGGTTTTTTCCTGCGCATGCAGTCGCCGTTATGGAAAAGCCTGCCTGGAACCAAACAGGGCGGATACCCACTAGACAGCTGTGATGAATTTTGTTTGGGAGTATTGCCATGCGCACAGAATTGAAAGCTCTCTTTAAGCTGCAGCATGACCTGGTGGAACGCTTGAAGAGGCCGGCCCAGGAACCGCCTCCGCCCGTGTTGTTGCACTATCAATCGTTGCAACCGACTTCGATGCAGTTCGATGTGTCCCTGCGCGATGGCAAGGTGCAGGCTGATACGACACTCACCGGGCGTGAGATTGCCCGCCACCTCAACCAGCCCGATAAGCACTATGTGGCTGATGGTCCTTCTGTAGCAGGTACGTTGCGGATGAAGGATGAGCGCCAGTACGTGTTTCACATCCAATCCACGCCGTCTGTTGCTGCGGTGTTCAAAAGCAGTCTTGCGGATACAACCGGCGGCGCTGGCGAGAGCCCGGGGCGCGCGCATGTGGGGAGCGTCAGCGCTGTTCAGACGACGGTGGATGGCCAGCAGTTTCGCCTGGATGGCCAGCGCCTGTTTCGTTTTGAACCGCTCACACTTTCCTGGGTGCCCGATGCGGATAGCCGGGCCTTCAGCCGCTTAGGCCTGACCCATGAGGGGCAGCTGCTGAAGACACCTTCGAGCTTCGAAGACAGTGATACGCAAGGTCATACTACGGTGTTGCTGAGGCAAGGGGCTGATGCCTCCTATGTGCATGTTTTTGGAAGCACCCCGCAGCCGATGCGCCTGGTCGATGAGGCCGGTTTGCCCGTGCAAGTGACCCGTATCGGGTTATCGGGAAACACCGTGCATGGCGCGACCACGGACGGTGAGTGGGTCCGGGCAGACCTGCGCATGGCGCACGATGGCAAATTGCTGTTGGTTCGTCAGCCCGTCGACTCGCTGGAGCAGGCATTGAGGGGGGCGGTCAATGTCGAAGGCTTCTTTCATGATGATCAAGGACAACTCAATGCCAAGGTGCGCGACGCACGGCAGCAATTGCACAGTGTACCCTTGCGTGAAGCAAGTGATCTTCGTCCGCAATGGAACCTCAGCGACGTACTGGTCAAGGGCATTGAGAAAGGCCTGCGTCTGCCCAGTCAACAGGCACTGGCGGCGGCGGTCGACCTTGGACAGCGGGGCAAGGTGGCGTTGGACGCAGGCAGCCTGCTGACCTGGGACGCGGCGGCGCAACGTTGGCAAGACACTGCTCAACCTGGCGTCGAACATCTGGAGCGCGGGTTGGATGGTCGTGCCTACGTGCTGCAAGACGGGCAACTGAAGGCCGTGGCCATCGGTAAAGTGCGCGACCCGCTGATTGAGGGGGCCAGTCATGATTTGGCCGCGCTTCCCATTCCGCGCCCGCAGGTGTCTGTTGACGAAGTGCTTGCAGGCAATGATCAGCGACGCATTACCGGATTCGCGGTCGTGGACGGGCGCAATTTTGTCACCGTCGATCAGAATCACCAGCTTCAGGTTCATCACGATGGGGATGCGAGGCCGCTTCACGCGTCGCCTTCGATTGATATAAAAACACTGGCCTTGGATCACGTGGGTAATCTTTATGCGCACACACAGGGCGGTGAGCTGTTCAGGTTGGATCGTCAGGCCTGGCAGGGCAATACCGCGAGCGCGCAACGTTGGAGCAGGGTTGAATTACCGGGTCGCCAACCGTTGGAGTCCTTGCGCACGGGGGCTGACCATCACCTGATCGGAGGGTGGGATCAGCAGTTTTTCCAACTGGACAATGCTTCCAGCAGCGCAATGGAGTGGGGCCCGCTGCTATTGGCGCCCCAGGCGCCGTCGCTGGCCGACACGTTGGCGAGCACGCCAATGCGCGCGCAGTTCTCCGGAGGGGCACTGACGGTCAGCAGTAATGTCTTGGGACAAACCCGTGAAGGGATACCGCTCAAACGTTCATTTTTCCAAGGCATCAGCGCGCACTTTCACCCCCTGGAGGCCCTCGGCCAAAAGGCTAAAGGCGTTGCGCAACATTTCAATGGCCGCAAAGGATTGGAGAGCGTTTACGCTGACGATCAACGATTGCACCAGCAACTCAATACGCTCGCTCAGAGCCGACCGGTTTCTGCTGATCTCAATCATCGGCTCGCTGCCCTGAGCGAACCTGGGCCGCGACAGGCACTGGCCGAACAGATCCGCCAGGCGTTGACGCAGGTGGAGCAGAGCAGCCAGTCAAGCGCGCGCCGCTTGGGTGATGCACACGGTGTTGCGTTTGACCCTCAGCCCACATTGAACCGGGCGACCATTACGCCAGATTCGACGCTGCACTCGCTGTATGAAGCGTTCAAGAGAGTCTCTCCTTCGCCGGAAAAGTCGACCGCCGTGTTGCTGGCCAACTTCGAAGGGCAGGGTTTGTCGCTGCCCAAGTCCATGCCCGAGCGCAAGCGAAACCTTGACCACCCCTCGGCGCTGATCGAGGGCGACCTGATCCATCATGCGAGTACGCTCAAGCAGTTGGCGGACCTGGTACAGGCGCTCGACGCTACGTCGGGCCATAGCCCTAGCGCCTTGACGCGTATAGAAACGTCTCTGCGCGATGTCATGCAAGCGTTCCAGGATAGCCCTGTGCACACGTTGGCCAGCCAAGGCATTGCCAGTTACGAGCAGGCGGAATCGTTGTATGGCAATTTCAAACTGTTGGCCAAGGACTTTGGTACGCCTGGCTCTGCGCTTCATTGGCATCTTTCGGGTCTGTTGGGGTTGCCCAAGGATGCGTCGATCAAAGAGGCGATGACGCAGCAGGTACAGCAACTGGGCAATGGCCAGACCCTTTCTCCGAGCCGAACCCAAGGTAAAACCCTGGGGTTGATCTTGACGGGGATAAAACCGGTCGCCCCTGTGGAGTTTTTTCTGGAGGCATCCGCGTCCCACACTCATGGTGTGAGTATCAGTCGTACCGACAAAGGTGCCCGCGTTGAAATCAGCACGGACAACGCGCGACGGTTGGTGGGTTCGGTGGCTTCGGGTGTGACGCTGGGAGGTGGGGCAGGTGCGGTGAGGCCAGGCTTGAGGGTGGCTGCGGAATTGAGCGCAATGGTGGCAAAAAATAAGGGATCCAGCATTGGCTTTGATGTGAAAGAGTCAGACTTTGGCAAGATGATGGCGATCCTGACCGGCGAGACCGGGACCGTCTACGACTTACTGGCGCTGGGCGAGGGGCACTCGGCCGGCACAAGCTCGAAACTCAGTGGCGACGTTAACCTGGACGCACTTGCGCAATTGCGTTTGATGTACAGCCCTCAGGAGGACATCGCCGCCCTCGACTCAGTGATCCGCGCGGGCATTGGTGGGGTGGGCAACCTCAATCTCGCGCATGCGGACAAGAGCCAATCAAGCGCGCGTACCGCACAAGGCACCCGCCACGGTAGCGCCGCTGGCGCGCAGCTTCTGCGACAGGGCGGAGTAGGGGCCAATAGCGTGCCGCTCGGCGCGTTGGTGTTGGGCAATGCTGGCAGTGGTGGCCCCAGCGCGATTGCGTTCGCGCTGCCGGAGTTATCGGTCATGGTGCGGTTTGATCGCGGGGTATCCCAGGCCTTCAATTTTGCCTTCAAACATCCGCAACCGGTGAGCCAGTCGCAGGTTGATGAGCTCAAACGCAGCGTGTCGCTCTACTCGCCGACGTTCAGGCGGGAGCTGGCATCGACCGAGCTGTCGGAGGGCACAGTGGATCAACAGTTGGCCACTCTGCAGCAGTTCCTCGCGACTCATCCGTCCCTTGCAACAAAACCGGACGCCTATCACGCGATCAGCCAATCACTCGACAAGCTGATGAACCAGCAAAACCTGGCAAGGAATGGGTTGCGCCAACTGGCGTCGGTTGAGTCATCGGTCACCCGTGTCGGCTTGCGGGACGATGGGCGCCATGCCTGGCTGGATGATGTAGCGCCGGCCAACAAAGCAGCGATTGAACAATGGATGAAGGATGATCCGCAGTTTGCCCAGGTGCTCGATCAGTTGCAGCGTGGCGAAGGCACTTCAGTCACGCTTGGCATGGAGCTCAAGCCAGAGGTCCTGCGAGCGATAGAGCGCAGTCACCTTGCCGGAGAAAGTACCGAGCCGCTGGTCAAGCGCGCATTGAGTGATCGCAACAATCTGCGGGTCAAGCACATGAGCCTGAGCTACACCGCCACCCAGTCCCATGGCATGTCGATACCCGCTATGACGAATCTCAGTTTTTCCAGCAGTGCCGGCTTGAGTCATTCCCAGGCGCGCGTCAATGCAGACCTTGAATACGGACAGGACTCCGACAAGCCATTGCGAATGAACCTGAACGACACGCTGGGTAGTCTGCCGCGCCCTGATCTGACGATTGACCTGGGAGACCTGCGCGTGAGGACGCAAGGTCTGTCAGCGAGCTGAACTCATTCCTGAAAGGTGGGTGTGTCGAATGTAGGGTGCTGCGCTAGCAGGTGGCGCCACTGCATTCGAAACCAGGGCGTGAAGTGTGCTGCCGGATCTGAGAGTTGGGCTGAGACTTCAGCACGGCTCAGCCACTGGACCTCGCTGACCTCTTCGACGGCCGGCGAGACCACCGTGTCAGATTGAGCAACCAATACATGGCATAACTCATGTTCCGCACCGATCACCCCAAAGCGCGCATGGTATTCAAAACTGTACAGGAAGCGGCAGGAGGCGCGGACCCCCAGCTCTTCGCGCAGGCGACGACACGCTGCGTCCAGAACAGTCTCGCCAGGCGCCGGATGGCTGCAGCAGGCATTCGACCAGAATCCAGACCAAAGCATTTTGCCTGCGGCACGACGTTGAATCAGGTGACGCCCGACACTGTCGATCAGGTGAACCGAAAATGCGCGATGAAGCTGGCCCTCCCCCAGGTGTGCGTCGCGTTTATCACACACACCAATCTGACGATCGTGTGCGTCGACCAAAATCACGGAGTCTGTCATTCGGTGTCCTCTTTTGTTCAGTCACGGCTGTCTAGTCGCGCTCGCGCACTTGCCCCCAGGCGCTGATGAACGTCAACGCTGCCTCGGTGAAGGTCGCAGAGGCGCGCAGCCTGGCCATGGCATCAAGGTCATCCTGAGTGAGCAGCCCGAGCTTCAGTAACGCCGGTCCGGCTTGTGCTGTCGTTGCCGCCCAGAATGCGTCGGCCGGGCTGTTGTCGCCGATGCGGCCTTCCAGGGTGCGATACCCGATATTGCACAGTCCCCGTTCACCTAGCCGGTCGGGGAGCGTATCGGCCCAGAGCATGTCGGAGCCAATGGACTGCTCCAGGAGCGTGAAACCGGCCTGAGCGATTTTCCGGAACAGTGGGTTCGCCGTTCTCAAGCTGGGTCGCAAGCTCAAATCTTCGATCACCAGCCAGCCGCCCGGACGGACCCAGGTGGTTGCTCTGGTCAGTATGTCTTCACGCTCGGGCAGGTGGCACAACAAGGCCCTGACGTGCACCAGGTCAAAATAGGCGGCGGGGAAATCATCGGTCGCGGCATTATGCGTGACCACTTGAATGCCGGGTATGTCGTTGAGAAACCGGGTGTCAATGTCGGTGGCAATGACCGTCGCGTCGGGATGGCGCTTGCTCAGCCAGCCAGCGAATGATCCGGCACCGGCGCCGAGGTCAAGAAGGGTCAGTTTGTCCGGAAGAGGCAGTTGGCCAAACACTGTTTGGCTCAGCGGGTCAAAGGCACGCTCCAGGGTGCGCATCCGCGCCAACTGGCCGGCATGCTGATCACCGAGATAGCTGTTGGTGTAGCCGGGCTCCTCGGCTGGGTCAGTGGTGCTCACAGTACGACCTCCAGTCGAGGAGGGCAGCGGTTAAGAAAACCGTGTTCGGCGGGCTGGAACCCTGGAGCCCAGCGCACGTCTGGAAAGGTCTGTAGTAACAGGCGAGCGCCGAGGGTGATTTCCATCCGTGCAAGCATGGATCCCAGGCAGAAATGACGCCCTGCGCCGAACGCAAAGTGATTCGTCTCCTGATGGGGGCGCGACAGAGTGAAGATGTCCGGATCGGTGAACTGGTGCGGATCACGGTTGGCCGAGCCGATCAGGCACGCCAGGGTCGCGCCACAAGGAATGGTTCCGGACGGCAGCTCCAGCGATTCACGGGCCTCCCGGAGAATGAGTTGCAAAGGAGGGTTGCGTCGCAAGGTTTCAGCGAGCGCATTGTCCATCAAGTCCGGATCAGCCATCACTGCTTCTTTCACGCCGGGCTCGTTCAGCAGGTTGACGATGAGGTTTGCCAAGGCACCGTGACTGGTCTCACTGCCGGCCGTCATCAAGATCGCGCAATAGGCCCGCACGAACGCCTCGGACAAGGGCTGGCCGTCAATCCGCGCGGCCACAAGATGTGAGATCAAATCGTCGGTGGGTGCCGCGCGACGGGCGTCGATGTGGGGCCGGATGAAGTCGTAGAAACTGTCACGGTTGGATAATCCACCGGTCAACAGGGTCGGATCCTGTCGATAGTTGCCCATGTAGGCGAAGCCGATGGCACACCAGTTCTTCAGCCGAGCGACTTCCTCCGGGGTTTCAGCCGGGAGCCCCAGCGCGCGAGCCATCACCCGGACGGGCAGCACTGAGGTGAAATCGGCAACGAGGTCCACCTGGCAACGGCCACGCATCTGCGCCAGCAGGTCCATGCTCACCGAGGTGACCGATGCTTCAAGGACTGTGAGGGCCTTGCTGCGGAACGACGGGCTCAGCAACGCTCGATGCTGGGCGTGTTCACAACCGTCCATGGCCACAATGGTGTGCCCCAGCAACGGTCCGATTTGCCAGCTGTAGTTGTTGCTGCTCGTTCCGGGGTGGGTCAACGCGGCTTTGACATCCGCATAACGGCTGACCAGCCACACGTCCGTAGGCTCGTCGTAGACAATGGGCAGCGTGGTACGCAAACGCTCATAAAGGGGGTAGGGGTCGATTTCGAATTGCCGGGATTTCAGGGTAGGGGGGATGCACGCCAGGTCCACCTGTCGGTTGGCCTGACCCGTGGCGTCGGTGGCCTGCAGGTGATACCGGGAAACGTTCTTGTGCCAATCGCCCGCCGCTCGGGCAACCTGGCGCAGCCGCTCCGGGTCGGTAGCGGCGGAAGCCCGGTGGGGCCGAGCTGAGGCCTGGGTGAATGCCTCGACGGCTGTATTCAGCATGTGCAGGGCCGCTTCGATCGACTCAGGCCAGTCGGTGCCATGGGTGTCCGCTAGAATGGAGACCAGGTTGAAGCGCTCGCCACACACCACATCTTTGGCAATCGAGTGGATATCGTTCGTCCAGGTGATGATATCGGCAGCGTGCTCGCGGAGTGTGTCCCACCCTTCGATGTTGTCTGAATGCTCGTAGGGATCGAGCGTTTCGGCTGCGTCGATGAGATCAAAGAAGAACAGTGCACCGAACGAATCCCGTCGCAACGGCAGATATTCGGCCAGCGTGAGCGCTGTGCCGGTTTCGCGCATTCTCACCAGGGTCGCCTGCGCACGCAAATGCCCGAGTAAATTGCGTACAAGCCGATGCCGCCAACGCTCGTCACCCCAGCTCCGTGTCCGTGGCCACAGATCATCGATCAGGACACTGAGCATTGGGTCATCAAGCCGGCCGATTTCATCGAGTGAGTCGACACCGTCGCTCTCGGTTATGGACTGCACCGCTGCGACGAAACGTTCCAGCACGCCGTTTTCGGCCCAGGGGCCGTCATCGATCCGGTCATCGAGTGTGAGTGCCCACAGATACCAGCACACCAGGGTTTCGGCCTGGTGCGTCGGGGCTTGTCCGCACAGCGCTATTCCCAGGTCGAGCAGCGCAGTGGTGCTTAGCCGGTGCGCACCCCGACGGCCGATCAAGCCGTATCGTTGCGCCCAGGCCAGGGCATGCTCGCGCAACCGATGGCTGTCAGAACGTGGCGGCGGGCAGGAAAACGGAAGCAGTATTTCGGGAATGATCAGCGGTGCTATCGGCATGAAGCGCCCCTCTGAATAATTTGTCATATGACATCCTTGTTACATGTCCAAGCAACCTCCACGGGTGGGAGGTTCAGGGCAGCGTGGCTGTGTTCAAGCCCTGAGGAGAATGCTTGGAAGTAAATGGCTTTGGATGTCAGGTGTTTCCGAGGGTGGCACGGGAAACCCCGCAAAACTGAAGGCGAAATGGGTTTCAGGAAGGAGGGCGTTCAGGAAAAGGCGCTGTCAGGCTGTGGTGTTTTGAAACGCCAGAAACAAGAAAGCCCGCACGAGGCGGGCTTCTTGAGGTGATTCATAGACTGCTGTAGACATCTATGGATCGGTACTTGGTGGCTACACAGGGACTTGAACCCCGGACCCCAGCATTATGAATGCTATGCTCTAACCAACTGAGCTATGTAGCCAAGTGGCGCGCATTATTCGCGTAGAACGGGAATGCGTCAAGTATTTATTTTGAATTTTTATCTACGCTTTCAACTGTTTAAGCGAAATCAGCGGATCTGGCGACGAGTGGATCAGTATTCGCCCTGCCGAGGCCCCGCAAAATGTGATCGCGTTGAGCAGATATCCCTGCCGCTCAACGCGTGCACTGATGCTAAGGGAGTTTCGGACTGTGCGTGGCGCGTTTGAGCTGCTCGCGGGCCCGTGACAGGCGTGAGCGCACGGTGCCGATAGGAATGTCCAGCGCGTCGGCGGTGTCCTGATAGCTGCCGTCGGTTTCCAGTGAGGCGTACAGCGTCTTGCGCATTTCCGTCGGCAGATGATCGATAGCGCTCAGGGTTTTTTCCAGGCGACGGTTGACCTCAAACTCCCAATCCAGATTGTGGTTGTCCTCCTGGCCGTGCCAGAGCGACTCATCAAACTCGCAATGCACGGGCTTGGCGTACAAGCGCCTGAAGTGATTGCGGATCAGGTTTTGCGCGATACCGCACATCCACGTACTGAGCGTGGCATTACCGCTGAAACGCTCTCGGTTGCGCCAGGCTTCCAGGTAAGTCAATTGCAGAAGATCATCCGCATCTTCCGGGTTGAGTACGCGCTTATGAATGAAGCGCCGCAGTTTTTTTTGCTGGTCGTCTGTCAGGTGAAGCATGAATTGAGGCGAGCTGCCAACGAGGTGCGCTAAAGCTTCAATAGGGATATTCATGAATGTTTCCTTGGTGTAGACGCAGTCGAAAAGGTGTCGACGGGAACCCCTTTTGCACTGGCTATGCCAAGAAAATAATTTTCATAACTTTCTGATTTATATCGATAATTTTTTTTGAAATGTATTTTTTCGTGCAGCCCTTTGCATAGAGCCTTGAAGGTCTGTGCAAGTCTTTTCAAACTTTTCGTGTGATCTGACTTTTTGGAACCATTTGCGCTGGCCTTGCCACACAGGGAAACACTCTTCCTGTTCAGGTCTGTCCATGAAAGTCGAATCCTCCCCCGATGTGCAAACGGTCCAGCGCCCGGATGAGCCCGCTGTCAACCAGACCTCCACGCCAGCCCCGACAAACGGCGTGGACGAACTTGCGCTTTTGTTCAATCAGGAAGTGGACGCCAACAGCCGACCGCTGGGCGAGCGGAAGTTGAACCTGCGCGTGCTTGAGATCAAGCATCTCGACGCCCTGTATCGTCAGTTGGGCCATCCGGTCAAGAAGACGCTGGCATTGGTGTCGCTGATGGTCCGGGAAGCATTGCGGCAGCGGGCAGACGTTGGGAAGTTGCTGGAGATCTTTGAGGGCGATCCCGCACGCGCGTTTTTGGTGCTCAAACATGTGCGGGACCAGGCTGAGACTGAGTCGCGTCCGTCCGAAGCGGTCTTGGCACGCGATGCAATGGCCAGGCTGGAGGTTCGCTTCGAAGGAGAGATCCAAGTAGGCCTGAAAGTCGCTGCCGCGCTGCAGAAAGGCGAGGTAGACCCAAAGGAGTTGGGCGTGCTGCGAACGCTCTATTACTCCAATGTGGTCGCGCGCCAATCGTTGGCGACGATGATGCAGTCCCTGTTGGGTCTGTACGGTGGTGAAGCGTTCACCAGTGGGATCAAGGTGATGCAAAAGGTTTTGGCGAATGATATTGCTGCCGAGAGGCCAATGAGACCCTCACCTCTGTTGCTCACTTTGCTGCAGGGCCTGCAGAGCTGTATGCGGCTCAGCGGGGTGTTGTCCGGTTGTCACGCGCTGCTGCACCGCCTGGGTAGTGATCACGACGCCTTGAGCCTGCTCCAGCGCCTGCTGGTGGTTGCCGGGAGTGGCATTTCGGCTAGCGAAATCCTACGGTTAGGCAGCGATTTAGGGAGCGCGTCGAAACTCCAGCAATTAGTGGCCCTGAATTCCCTTTACCCGTTATTCCAGCAATTGCCTTTGGCGATATGGCTCGACGGTCGGGTACGCGAAGAAACCTTGCGTGGCTTTCTGGCGGTGATCGGTGAGCTGGACCGGATGACGCGTGGCCCCGCGCGTTTTCCCGGTGAGCTGGGGGTCATGGCGTGACAGCGCTTTCGGCCATCAACGGTTTTCTGCTCAAGGTCGCGCAACGCGCAGAAGTGCTGGGCGCCGTGGTGGTGATGGCCATCGTGTTCATTTTTATCGTACCGCTGCCCACTTGGCTGGTGGACATCCTGATCGCGCTCAACATCTGCATCTCATGCCTGTTGATCGTGTTGGCGTTGTACCTGCCAGGCCCCCTGGCGTTCTCTTCGTTCCCGTCGATCCTGCTGTTGACCACCATGTTTCGCCTGTCTCTGTCGATTGCCACGACACGCCTGATCCTGCTGGAGCAGGACGCCGGAGACATCGTCGAGGCCTTCGGCAACTTTGTGGTTGGTGGCAACCTCGCCGTGGGGATGGTGATCTTCCTGATCCTGACCCTGGTCAACTTCCTGGTCATCACCAAGGGCTCGGAGCGGGTGGCCGAAGTGGCCGCGCGTTTCAGCCTGGATGCGATGCCCGGCAAGCAGATGTCCATCGACAGCGACTTGCGGGCTGGCTTGATTGACGGCATGCAAGCGCGGGACAAACGGGAGCAATTGTCCCGAGAGAGCCAACTGTTCGGGGCCATGGACGGGGCCATGAAGTTCGTCAAAGGCGACGCCATCGCGGGCCTGATCATCGTTGTGGTGAACTTGCTGGGTGGTTTTTCCACCGGCATGTTTCAGCACGGCTTGAGTGCTTCCGAGTCCATTTCGCTGTACTCGGTATTGACCATCGGCGACGGCCTGATCGCACAGATCCCGGCGCTGCTTATTTCCCTCACCGCCGGCATGATCATCACCCGTGTGGCGCCGGACGGACGCAAGGGCGCCAGCAACATGGGCGCCGAAATTGCCCGGCAAATGACCAGCGAGCCCAAGAGTTGGATGATCGCCTCGGTGGGTATGCTCGCCTTTGCCGCGGTACCCGGCATGCCCACTGGAGTGTTTATCCTCATCGCGCTGGTCACTGGCAGCCTGGGGTACTACCTGATGCGCCAGCGTCAACGGCAGGAGCAACCTGCTGCAGAAACCGCCGAAACGGTGCGTCCTGAAGAGAACGGGCGTGAGGACTTGCGTGGGTTTGATCCGTCGAGGCCCTACTTGCTGCAATTCTCCCCGGTGCTACGGGGGACGCCTGAGGTGACGGATCTTGTTCACTCGATCCGCCAGGCCCGAAATGCACTGGTCGCCAATATCGGCTTGACGCTGCCACCGTTCGAGGTGGAACTCGACGACTCACTGGACGACGATGAAATGCGCTTCTGTGTCCACGAAGTGCCCATGGTCAAGGCATCTGTGGTCAGCCATGTGGCGGTGGAGCGTAAAGCGCTGACGGTTGAGCCAGCACATGCCATTCCAGGGTTGGTGGAACGCGATGAACAGGATTGGCTCTGGTTGGCGCCGGATGATCCGCTGCTCGATGATCCGCAGTTGGAGCGCTTCACCTCGGCGAGCCTGATCGTTGAGCGCATGAAGCAGGCGATGATGCTCAGCGGGCCGCAGTTCCTGGGGATCCAGGAGAGCAAGTCGATCCTCAGTTGGCTGGAGCACAACCAACCGGAACTGGTCCAGGAACTGCAGCGGATCATGCCACTGTCGCGTTTTTCGGCAGTACTGCAACGCCTGGCCAGCGAGGGTGTGCCGTTGCGCGCCGTACGGCTGATCGTTGAGTCGCTGATCGAGTACGGCCAGCATGAACGCGAGCCGGACGCGCTCGCCGACTACGCGCGCATTGCGCTCAAGGCACAGATCTACCACCAGTACAGCGAAGCTGACGGCCTGCATGCCTGGTTGCTGTCGCCGCACACTGAAAACATCCTGCGTGAGGCGCTGCGCCAGACCCAGACCGGGGTGTTCTTCGCCCTCGATGACGCACACAGCGCGGCGTTGGTCAGCCTGCTCAATCAAGCCTTTCCCGTTCGCCCCAAACTCAAGAGCGTGATGCTGGTCGCACAGGACTTGCGCAGCCCGCTGCGCACGCTGTTGCTGGAGGAGTTCAACCACGTGCCGGTGCTGTCCTTCGCTGAGCTGGGCAGCTCTTCCAAGGTCAAGGTGCTGGGGCGCTTCGACCTGGCCCAGGACGAGTTGATGCGTGGTGCAGTGGCATGAAGACTTGGCTATGTCAGGCCTGGAGGGCTCGCTGATGTTTGAATTGCGAGTGCTTGATGGGCGGCATCAGGGGGCTGCGCTGCCCTTGTTCGGAGAGCAGTGGAGCATCGGTGCCCACGCCGATGCTGACCTGGTGCTAAGCGATCCAGGCGTCGCCGAGCAGCATGCCCGGCTGCGACTCATCGACTCGAACTGGTCGGTGCAGGCTGAGGCCGGGTTGCTGGAGGATGCAGAGGGTCAGGCGCTGGCGCAGATTGCGCATCTGGCGCTGAACGCCACGTTTTTGGTGGGCAACGTACGGTTGTGCGTCACGTTGGCCGATGAGCCCTGGCCCCAGGCTGCAGCCCCTGCACCGGAGGTGTCGCCACGGGTCAGTGAGCCGGTGCCGGTGCTTAAGTTGTCGGCCATTTCGCACGCTCAGCAGAAGCGTCTGATTACGCTGGTGCTGGTGGTGACGGTGATCTTCATTGTGGTGGGCATGGCGTCCACCGGGAAGCCTGAGGCCCAGGCCTCGCTGATGCCGCCTGTGGTGCAAAAGCACGAACTGGCCTCACCGTTTGAGGTCCGCCAGCAGTTGTTGAAGATGCTCGGCGAACGTGAATTGAACCAGCGCGTCAGTTTGCAAGTGATCAATGGGCAGGTCGCGCTCAGTGGGGACGTCTCACAGGATGATGTTGAGCTGGTCGCACGCATGCTCAGCCGTTTTGGCGAGCAGTTCGACAGCGCCGTGCCGGTGATCAGCCGTGTGCGCGCACGCGATGGGACGTTGCCGTTCAAGATTGTGCAGATCGTGGGCGGGCCCAATGGTCACGTGGTCCTGGAGGAGGGCAGCCGCCTGTTTGTCGGGGATGAAGTCGACGGCCTGCGCCTGGTGCTGATCGACAACAGCAAGGTGGTGTTCGATGGCGTACAGCGCTATGAGGTGCGCTGGTGAGTGCGGAACTGCAAGCACGCCTGGAAGCCTGGCAGCAACGCCAGGTCCAATCGCTGGCCACCTTCGCACCGGTGACCATGCGGGGGCGCATCCAGCGCGTCAATGGCATGTTGTTGCAGTGTCGGCTGCCTCAAGCGCGTATTGGTGATCTGTGTCGGGTCGAGAAAAAGCAGGGCGACTACATGCTGGCCGAAATCATCGGTTTTGATCAGCAGGACGCGGTGCTCAGCGCCCTGGGCAATCTGGAAGGCGTGCAGGTGGGCGCGGGGGTGGAGCGTCTTGGGGTCTCGCATCGGGTGCAGGTCAGCGAGGCTTTGCTGGGCCAGGTGCTGGACGGCTTCGGGCGACCGATCACGGGAGAAGGTCCGAGTGCGTTTGTCGAGGCTGACTCGCCGGACTCCAGCGCCGTGTTGTGTGAGGCGCCGTTGCCGACTGATCGACCGCGCATCAACCGCGCGTTGGCCACCGGCGTGCGTTCGATCGATGGCCTGTTGACGCTGGGTGAAGGCCAGCGCGTGGGCCTGTTCGCCGGGGCCGGTTGCGGCAAGACCACCTTGTTGGCCGAGATCGCTCGTAACGTGGAGTGCGATGTCATCGTGTTCGGCCTGATCGGCGAGCGGGGTCGGGAACTGCGTGAATTCCTCGATCATGAACTCGATGAGCAACTGCGTTCCAAGGCCGTACTGGTGTGCGCCACGTCCGACCGTTCCAGCATGGAGCGAGCCCGTGCAGCCTTTACGGCCACGGCATTGGCTGAGGGTTTTCGGCGTGAGGGCAAGCGAGTGCTGCTGCTGATCGACTCCCTCACCCGATTCGCCAGGGCCCAACGCGAGATCGGCCTGGCTGCCGGCGAACCTCTCGGCCGCGGTGGCCTGCCGCCTTCTGTGTACAGCCTGCTGCCGCGCCTTGTAGAGCGCGCCGGGTTGACCCGTGAGGGGGTGATCACGGCGATCTACACCGTGTTGATCGAGCAGGACTCCATGAACGATCCAGTGGCCGATGAAGTGCGCTCGTTGCTCGACGGCCACATCGTGTTGTCTCGCAAGTTGGCGGAGCGTGGGCACTATCCCGCCGTGGATGTGCTGGCGAGCCTCTCGCGGATCCTGAGCAACGTCGCCGAGCCTGTGGATATCCAGGCGGGCACGGCGTTGCGACGCTTGTTGTCGGCCTATCAGCAGATCGAACTGATGCTCAAGCTGGGGGAATACCAGCCCGGCAGCGATGCCTTGACCGACCTGGCGGTGGACAGTCGCCAGGCGGTGGATAATTTCCTGCGCCAGGACTTGCGCGAGCCTGCGCCGATGGCGACGACGCTTGAGCAACTCAAGGAGCTGACGGCCTATGTCCCATTCTGATGGGCTGCTCGGCGAAGTCGAGACACTGCGCCGCCTGCGCCGCCTGCGCCGGCACCGGGCAGACCGGGCTGAGCGTGCCTTGCGTGAGGCGAGGCGGGCCCAGCAGGCCCTGCTTGCCAATATCCGCCAGGCCGAGGCTGCACTTGAGCAGATCCGGCGTGATGAGGCTGAACGAAGCGCCCAGTTGCTCAGTGAGCACCAGGGCCAGGTATTGAACCTGCAGGCGCTGAAGTCCTGGGGCGCGCAGGAACGTTCCTTATCGGCCAATACCCGGCGGGGCATGGGGCAATTGGAAGCCTTGCAGGGCCAGCAGGAAGAACGACAGACCTGCGTCGGCAGAGCCCAAATGCAGGTCACCGCCTGCCTGCGACAGGTGGAAAAACTTCAGGAGTTATCTCTTTTACTGGCGCAGGAGCCGACATGACCCAGGTTTCAGATAAACCCGCCGAGCGTCCACGCCCGCGTGACAGACGAGAGGAGCGAGAGCCCGCAATGGTGGGCGTCCTGCCTGCAGAGCTGACGCGATTGTTTTCCCAGTTGTGGGCGGATGAGGGGGAGGACTCTGGGGCAGGGCCTCAGCTATCGGGAACCAAGGCGTCGGGCGCTGCGGCGATGATCGAGGCGCTGGCCGAGCAACTGGTACCTCGCCTGCAGGCCGCGTCGCAGTGGCCGCTGCAGGCGGTGTTGTACTTGCCTCGCCTGGGGCGGATCAACGCCAGTGTGCGCCGTGAACAGAACGCCTGGAGTATCGACCTGGACGCACAAGATGATGCGACGGCGCGCTGGCTGAATGGCGTGCGGCAACAGGTTGAGGACCGCTTTACACAATTGTTGGGGCAAACGGTCAGCCTGCTGCTTCCCTCTATCGGGGCTGCATGATGATTCCGGCAGTGCCGCTGCCTCGGGTCAGTGGCGACATAGTTGCCGCACGCCGTCGTCTCGGGCGCGGCTTGCGCTTGCCCTTCGACGTCGCGGGGCAGCGTGGTGAGTTATGGCTCGAACCGGGTCGTGCGCCCACTGCGGGCCAGTCATTGTGCTTCGAAACGGCACGCGGGGTGCTGGCGCTGGCCGAGGCTGGTCCCTTGCTCAGTCTGCTGGGCGAATGCCCGGTGACCTTGGCCAAGACGGGCAACGATCCGGACTCCTGGTTCTGGGCGTTGTTCCAACACCACCTGAGCCCGCAGGTGCAAACACTGATGGGCCATGTGCGACTGCTGGATGTCGAGCGCCCCAAGGGGTTTGGTTGCCGACTCAGCGTGACGCTGGGGGCCTCCCGGGCAATGGGCTATCTGTGGCTGACGGCCGAGAGCTTCCTCGCGTTGTGTGATGCCGGGTCGTGGCGCAGCAACGCCGCGCCGTTGCCTGCGTCGTTTCAACTGGCAATTGCCGTGACCCTTGGACGCCTGCAATTACCGATTGCACAGGTACGTGGCCTGCGGGCTGGGGATGTGCTGATACCAGAACAGAATTTTTTCCAGGCCCAGGGCGCTGGCCACGTACAGGTTGGCAGGCAGCGGCTGCATGGGCGTATTGACGATGACGCAGGCGCGTTGTGTCTGACACTGACTTCGATTGAGGGTACCTCCATGGATGAAGAATTTATCGCTCCCGACTACTCGGGGTATGACGAAGATGAACCCGTTGTGGACGTATTCGGTCATGAACCTTTCGACGAGTTGAGCATGGCGTTGAACATACGCTGCGGAACACTGAACCTCACCCTGGGCGAGTTGCGCAGCCTCGCCCCCGGTGCCGTACTGGGTGTCGCCGGTTATGCGCCCGGCATGGCGGGTCTCTATTACGGCGACCGGCCGATCGGCCTGGGACAGTTGGTGGAAGTCGACGGGCGCCTGGGCTTGCAGTTGTCCCGCGTGATGTTCGCCGGATGATCCTTCAAGGGCTGGATCCCTTAGTTCTCGCGGTCTTCCTGGCGGCATTGTCATTGATGCCCATGCTGTTGATCGTCTGCACTGCGTTCCTGAAAATTGTGATTGTGCTGATGATCACCCGCAACGCCATCGGTGTGCAGCAGGTGCCGCCCAGCATGGCCATCAATGGCATCGCGCTGGCGGCCACGCTATTCATCATGGCCCCGGTGGGGTATGAAATCGCCGAACACGTCAAAGCCTCACCCTTGGACTTGAGCAACGTGCAAATGCTTCTGCAGACAGGCAGTGAGGCGATCAAACCGCTACGTGCCTTCATGCTGCGCAACATCGACCCGGATGTGCTGACGCACCTGTTGGAGAACTCCAAGCGCTTGTGGCCTGCGCAGATGGCCGAGCAGGTGCGGCGCGAAGACTTGATCCTGGTGATCCCGGCCTTCGTGTTGTCGCAGCTGCAGGCGGGGTTCGAGATCGGCTTTCTGATCTATATCCCCTTCATCGTAATCGACCTGATTGTCTCCAACCTGCTCCTGTCGCTGGGCATGCAAATGGTCTCGCCGATGACTATTTCCCTGCCGCTGAAATTGCTGTTGTTCGTGATGGTGTCCGGCTGGTCCCGGTTGCTCGACAGTCTGTTCCTCTCCTACCTCTGAGTGCCGTATGGAACCTATCGTGCTGTTCAAGCAGGGCATGTTGCTGGTGGTGGTGCTGTCGGCGCCGCCGTTGATCGTGGCGGTGGTGGTGGGGGTGTTGACCTCTCTCGTGCAGGCATTGATGCAGGTACAGGACCAGACATTGCCCTTTGGTATCAAGCTGGTGGCCGTGGGTATCACGCTGATCATGACTGGCCGCTGGATTGGCGTGGAGTTGATCCAGTTGATCAACCTCACCTTCGAAATGATCGGCCGTTCGGCCCTGAACTGAGGCCCTGCCCATGCTGCTCTATCTCGAATACCTGCCCAGCCTGCTGATCGGCATGGCGCGTATCTACCCCTGCGGCATCCTGGTGGCGGCGTTCTGTTTTCAACACATCCGGGGCATGCCGCGACATACCCTGGTGATGGTGATGGCATTGATGCCCGCACCGGGAATTCATGCCGCATTAGCCAGCCAGGATTACTCCGCAATCATGCTGGTTGCGTTGCTGCTCAAGGAGGTAGCGCTGGGTATTTTACTGGGTGTGTTGCTGGCAATGCCGTTCTGGATGTTCGAGTCTGTGGGAGCGCTGCTGGATAACCAACGCGGCGCCTTGGCCGGTGGTCAACTCAACCCTTCGCTGGGGCCGGATGCGACGCCGATTGGGCATTTGTTCAAGCAACTGGCGATCTTTCTGCTCATAACCAGTCTCGGGTTGGGAGCATTAACCCAGGTGATCTGGGACAGCTACCTGATCTGGCCACCCACCCTGTGGTTTCCGCTGCCTGCGGCGAACGGCTTTGATGTGTTTATCGGCCTGCTGGGGGATACGTTCACCCACATGATGCTCTATGCCGCCCCCTTTATTGCGGTGTTGCTGTTGCTGGAGTTCGGCATCGCACTGTTGGGGGTCTACAGCCAGCAGTTACAGGTAAGTACCCTGGCGCCACCGGTCAAGAGCCTGGCGGGCATTGGCATCCTGTTGTTGTACTTTGCGCTGCTGCAGGATCTGATCGTCGGGCGTATAAGCCTGCTGGGCGACCTTAAACATTCATTGGGCGTTTTGCTCAAGGTCGCAGTGCCATGAGTGACTCAGGCGAAAAAAAGCACCCGGCGTCCGCCAAGAAACTGCGTGACCAACGCAAGAAAGGCCAGGTCGCCCAGAGCCAGGATGTCGCAAAGCTGCTGGCGCTGACAGCGATCAGTGAAATTGCCTTGGCCACCGCCGAGACCAGCCTGCAACGCTTCCAGCAATTGATGCTGTTGCCGATGTCACGGCTGAACCAGCCCTTCACGCGTGCGCTGGAGGAGGTGCTGTTCGACGCGCTGCGGGTGTTCTTTTCATTTGCCCTGTTGATGGCCGGGGTCGCGATTACCACGAAGCTGATCAGCAGTTGGATGCAGTTCGGACTGCTGTTTGCGCCGGAGGCCTTGAAGATGGATTTCAATCGCCTCAACCCCGTCAGTCAGGTCAAGCAGATGTTCTCTGCCCAGCAGTTGATGAACCTGCTGATGAGCGTGGCGAAAGCCTTCCTTATCAGTTTGATTCTGTATGTGGTGATCTGGCCCGCAGTGGGCACGCTGATCAACCTGGCCACCAGTGACCTGCAAAGCTACATCGTGGCGTTGATCGCGCTGTTCCGTCATCTGCTGCACGTGTGCCTGGGCATGCTGCTGGTGCTGGCGCTTGTCGACATGATCCTGTCCAAGCACTTTTTTGCCAAGCGCATGCGTATGACCCAAGTGGAAGTCGTCAAAGAGTACAAGGACATGGAGGGCGACCCCCATGTGAAAGGGCAACGCCGTTCGTTGGCGTACCAGTTGGCTCAGGAAGAACCAAAGGTCAAGCTGCCCAAGCTCGAGGAGTCCGACATGCTGGTGGTCAACCCGACGCACTATGCCGTCGCGCTGTATTACCGTCCGGGTAAGACACCACTGCCGATGTTGGTGAGCAAAGGTACGGATGATGAAGCCCGCACATTGATCCGCCGCGCCAAGGCGGCCGACGTGCCGGTGATCCAGTGTGTCTGGCTGGCGCGCACGCTCTATACGAAAAAACTGGGCGCTGGTATCCCACGCGAAACCTTGCAGGCCGTGGCGCTGATTTACCGGACCCTGCGTGAGCTCGATGATGAGGCCAAGCGCGAAACCCTGGAGCTTCCCGAGCTTGAGCGACGCTGATCACGTGTCCAAGGCTTGCAGGGTGGCCAGCGACAGCATCCGGCTGAGGATTCTGTCGAGCGTGCTGGTGGTTGCCGGCAATGCATGCCAGATCACCAGGGCATGCTGAGGGTCGAGGTAGATAAAGCAGCCATCGAACGCGACTGCCTGCTCAAAGCGTCGCTCTAGCACCCGTTGCAATTGCCCGGCCTGCAAAGCCTCACGCGCGATGCACAGGGCCAACCCTGGTCGCTGGCCGGCGCGTTGTGCGCAAACCTTGATGCCGGGCGCCAGGGGCAGGTGAGCGGGTGCGCCACTCACCAGGTTGTCGAAAAATACCTGCCGTGGGTCGTCGGGCATTTCCGGAGGCCTCAGCGTTCCAGTGATACCGTTTGGTAATCCGCCCGCTCACCGGAGGGGGCGGGCTCGACGCGCATCTGCGGCGGCCACCAGATCACCATTTTGTCTTGGCTCGATTGCGGGCGTGAGCATGAATCACCTTTGCACGTCGGCGTACAGCCGGTGAAGAGCATCGCGGCGCCGATCAAGGTGACGCACAACAGTCGGTTCATCATGGTGTGGCCTTCTGAGCTGGAGTGATCAAGGAGGGGCGGGGCACACTGAGGTGTTCATCCTTCACCACCGGGCGCATGGCGATAAATACCTCGGCTTCTTCACCCGGCTTGAGCCAGGCGCGCGGCCAGACAGTGACCGCCAGGGTCTGCGAGTTGCTGCATTCCTTTTCATCGATACGCACATTACGTTTGAACTGGTTGCGCAACACCACAACCGCCACGTTGTATTCCGGGCCGGCGTACCACTGGCTGCGCTCGCTATTGAGCGCCAGCAAATCACGGGTGCTGCACAAGGTGTTCAGCGCCAGAGGCATTGGTGCCGCACTGAAAGACTTGGGGACTTCTCCACTGACCAAGCGCGCCAGCGTGGTGATGATGTCACTGCGTTTGATCACCGGCTGATGCGGTGAGTAGCGTCTGGCCAACGGTGTGAGGGCCGCTTGCAACTCGGCCTGATCGTCCTGTGGCAAGTAGCGCGACGGGTCGTCCTGGTCCCCGATCACGCGGGGTGTGAGGATGAACAAGCGCTCACGTCGATTGTTGTGGCGTTCTGTCGAGGAAAACAGCGCCTTGCCCAGCAACGGAATATCCCCCAGCAGCGGGATCTTCTTTTGCTGGTCGGAACTGTCGGTGACATGGAAGCCACCCACTACCAGCGAACGCTTCTCCTGCATCACGGCCTGGGTGCTGACCTTGCCCCGGCGAACGTCGGGGTGATTGGGGTCTCGCTCGGGATTGGTTTCGTCGAAATTACCGTCTTCGATATCGATGGCCAAATGGATCTGGTGAACGCCTCGGCCCGTCGTTACCCGGGGAACCACTTGGAGGCTGGTGCCCACCGTGACGGGTAAAATGGTTGCGTAATCTCTACCGGGGGTGATGTATTGGGTGCGGTTGAAGTCGATCACCGCCGGTTGGTTTTCCAGGGTGAGCACAGAAGGATTGGAGACCATGGTTGCCAGTCCCTTGGCCTCCAGCGCGCGGATATCGGCGTAGAAACGATCGCGGTTTTCAATCGACACCTGCGACGAGGTGCCAGGCGCCATGTTGACGCCGCCGCGGAAGCGACTGTTCTGGAAACCCCAGTTCACCCCGAATTCACGCAATTGCGTCCGTTCGATATCGAGAATGATCGCATCGATTTCGATCAGTTTGCGTGCGACGTCAAGTTGGGTGATCAACTCGCGGTACATGGCCTGGCGCTCCGGCAGGTCATAGATCAGCACGGCATTATTGCGCACATCGGCTTCGACGCGGATGCGGCTGTTGGATGTCGGCGCCCGCTTGGTCATTGTGGGGCCGGCGTCCAACTGCCCTGTGTTGCCATTTGCACCGAGCATTTGGCCCAGCAACGGGTTGCCCAGCCGAGGCGCGTTGAGTGTCAGAGGGGATGGCTGGGATGAGGTGGGTTGGCTCATCCCCGAAAGCGTTGAGGCGGAACGGGGTTCCAAGAGTCCCCGCAAAATGCTCGCTACGCCGGGAACGACGAGTTTTTCACCTCGGTAATCCACGGTGCGGTCTGCCGCGTTGGCAAATTTGAGCGGGAAGCTGAGAACGCTCTGCTTTTCGTCCGCCGAGCGGCGTTTGCTGCTGAACTGCTTGATCTGTTCGATGTAGGTTTTGGGGCCGGAGACCAATACGACACCGTCTTCGGGCAATTCGCCCCAGCCGAAACGGCTATCAAGCAGGCCGATATCGGTCAGCGCTTGCTTGAGGTCTGAAATAGTTTCCGAGGAGACTTCCAGGCGCGCGGATTCCTGCTGGTCCAGCGTGCTGATGAATAGGGTGTTGTTGTAGAGATACCACTGAAACCGGTGTTCAACCCCGAGTCTATCCAGCATGGACTGTGGGGTATTTGCGCGGATCTTGCCGTTGACGTCGCCTTCCAGCAGACCTTCGATTTGCAGTTGTGTGCCAAAGGTCTGGGCGAAGTCGTCGAGTACGTCCCGTAGCGGTTTGTGCTCGGCCTCGTAGGCGTAGGCGGTGTTTTTCCACTCGCTGGGGATGGCCGCCACTGCATGTTCTATTGGGACCAGCAGACAGGAAAGCAGGGCGATGCTGTACCCAAGTGTTCGTCGGGACGAAGCATCAGGCGAAGTTGGGCGCAAACTGCGCCGCTTGTGGGTCTTATTCTTCATAGAAGTTCTCTGGTTAGTACGACAGTGAACGTAGTGAGGTGGGCTTGAGGTGCTGGGGTGTGCGAGCAAGGCGAGTGAACGTGGAGCGCCAGGTGTCGCGTTGGTTGAGCAGGGTTTCAAGGCAGGCAGATACCTCCGTCTCGCTCGGACCGTTGCGCAAGGTTTGCATCAGCCAAAGCTCGCCACTCTCGGCGTTTCGAACCAGAGTGCCTTGGAAGAAGTTCAGGCTGGCTGCACCTAGGCGCAGCCAGCGTTGCAATGTCGTATTATCTAAGGGGCGCGCGGTCAACTGAACCTCCAATAAAATGAAGGTTTCTTGACGTTTCAAAATAATGGTGTCGTCACTTTCGAACACGGTGAGTTGTTGTTGTTCGTGATGGATTAACCAGTCACGGATAAGCGCTTTCATGTTATTGAAAACTTTCAATAGTTGTTTTCAAAGACAATTGCTCAATTCGCAGGTTCTCAGTGAACATTGAATTGGTCGCCGTTGCTTGCATTGATAACTTAAGGAATAGTTCTGCGTCCTGTTCATTTTCCATACCGCCTTCCGGGAAAGCATCAAGTTTTTTATACACGGAGTCGGCGATTTTGAATGCTTGGTATGAAAGGGCCTTAGGAAGCGTCATAAGAATTCCTTTGAGATTCTATTGTGGGTGTTTTTATTGACCGGGCCGATCTTGTTTTTGAGTGTGCTGGATATGTGGAGTCAGATGTCGATCCTGAACTCTTTACTGTGTTTGAAAAAAGTAGCGCGCATGGAACTCCAGCTAATACGAAAGTCCCCCTCATCCGTCTTCAATACCAGTGTCTTAGGAAGTATTGCTTCGTCTGCTTGGAGTTTCCAAATGGTTGTCTTCTCATCAACGAGGTGGCGTTTTATTTCATCAAAATCATCTGGGTGGCAGAGTAGGATCGCGCTGATTTCGTGGACATGATTCGTCAGCAATTGTTTCAAAAGAGCCGCCAGCCTAGTGGGCGCTGGCGTTTCGTCCAGCAAACACCGAATCGCCTCATTGGTGATCGAACTTGCGTATTGCTCGAGGTTGTCACACATGGTTTGACGGTCATGCTCCCAGCGTTTGAGCTGAGCATCAGCGCGTTGCCAGACGACCAGCGACGCCTCCTCCCTCAATAGCTCACATCTTTTTTCTGTCAAGCTCAGCAATTCGTCGGCTTGTTCATTGGCGTGCTTCAAGAGTTGCTCTGCTTGCTTCCAATTTTCAAGTTCTTCCCGTGGGATCAGGGGGCGTGGCAATCCACTCTTGTCCTTGGACAACTCAATCACATACCGGCATAACATCATTGACCTCCTTACCCGTATGAGTCTGGGGCTAGAGAGTGGCTTGGAGAGGCGTTGACACGCCAAATGACTGCTTGCCAGAGCGTGCCTAATCGGCTGCTCGCGCTCTCGAGGCAGGCATGACTCTTTTCCACCGCATCTACCCTCTGACGGGGAAAGCGCAATCGGAGTCGTTGCCAGATAGCAGGTTCGAGCCAGTTATGCAGCAGTTGTAATGGGTCGGCATCAAGTGACAGCATTGCAGGCGGTAGTGTCTTGGATAGCCGACTGCACCACTGGTGATGACTTTCACTCAAAAGGGATGCCACCTGAGGATTGAGCGTGTCGTGTGCGAGCGTCAGCGCCAAGTCGAGTTGTTCATTGGATGCGAGGGCTAGTCGCAGCACAGTGGGTTGGAGGGCAGGAGGTAAGCAGGCATTCACACCCATGAATACACCCGGTACTGATCCTCTGCTCCGAGAAAGCGCGTTAATCGCACCGTGCAAACCGTCCTTCCATTCTTCATCGGCATACCGCCAAGGGAATGCCCACCATTGAACCCAGGCCAGGTATTCACTCATGGGGTATTCGGTGCTATGCGTCATGTGCAGGGCCGATAGATCCGTTAAGCAGAGACGAGTCGTGTGGAGGGCGCTGACGCCGACGGTGCAGAAAGAGTGCGGCAACCACAGCTGCCACCACGCCGAGCAGAAACACGATTACGCAGTTCCGCCAAAAGCCAAGATCCTCGCCAGGTACCAAGAAAGGTCCCAAATACACTAGGCGTTGCTGTTCCTGGTAGACGGTCGCAGGTACGAATATCACGCTGAGTTTTTGCGGGTTGTCGATTGCCGTAGCCATTCCTGGAATGCTGCTAGCCACCATCCTGCGAACGCGCGCTCGGATGTTATCGGGATCCAGGCGTGGATCGTGTTTTATGAATACCGATGCAGACGCGGGCTGGACCGGCTCACCTGGTGCGATGCGTTCTGGCAGTACCACGTGCACACGGGCAACGATGACACCATCAATGTTGGACAGCGTAGCCTCGAGCTCTTGGGACAAGGCATAGATGTAGCGCGCCCGTTCTTCCAGTGGCGTGGAGATAACGCCTTCCTTGCGAAACGTAGCGCCCAGTGTGGTCCTCGCCACCCTGGGCAAGCCTGCGGCTTCCAATGTGCGTACGGCGCGTCCGATGTCGCTTGCGTTGACCGTCACGACCACACCATCTTTGGCCGGGATCTTTTGCGCGCGGATATGTTTATCTGCCAATTCTGCTATGACTTCATTCGCTTCTTGCTCAGAGAGTTGCCGGTGAAGTTCGACACGATCGCCACAGCCGTTCAGCATGATTGCGGCTGCCAATAATAATGTGAGAAGGAAAAAGTTTTTCATGATAACTACTGTAAGTTAGACACTTTATCAATGCCTTGAGTGGTCTTGGCAAGGCATTTTGCTAGCAGTTGGGAGGTGACTTGGATGTTGGCCAATAAGCCTGGGAACTTACGAAATTGAGCAATATCTAGTTCTTTGCTGGTTGATTTCAGCAGATGCACCATACTTTTTCTTGACGTTGATAGAGGGCTAATGGCGTCGGCCGCTGCGGGGGGTAAAACAAGGCTGGAGCGGGGGAGGGGGGCCGTTGTTGAGTGTTCGAGTTGTGATGCAAAAAAACAGGAGTCTCTGCTGCATGTCGACACATCGTCTGCCATATCGGCAGAGGTGAGGCCTGGGTTTTTGCTAGAGCCAACGTATTCTATGATTTTCATAAGGTGCCTATTATATGAAACATCTACAAAAGACTTTCGCGAATAGAAGTGAGCGCTCACTGCCGGTTGAGGTAGAGGGCGACCTCTCGGGCGGAATTGCCCGAGAGGTATCGATTATCAGGTCTTAGCAACTTGGAGAAGGTCGTTCATGAATTTTTTATCGACTTGCTGCTTAGCTGCGGCAAGGTTTTTGGCTTTACTTTCTTCGTTTAGCTGCGACGCATCGCCTGCATCTGCGCCGCCTCCACTCGAGGGGCCACCGAAGCCTCCCTGACCAAAATATGGAGAGGGCGGGGCGTAACCGTTGATTGAGCTCATAGATATACTCCAGTTGTTGATTTCCACGTGCATGTGATGTGCTGTTGATCATGTTAGTGCGTCAAATTTTCACACAATATAATCTTGGCACTAGATATGTGGTGTGTAAGGCGAAGGGGTTCCGTGCAGCTGTTTTCCTAAATGTTTCAAGGCGTGTGGCTGAGTCGCCTGATATGTTTATTTGTTGCTTAAGTGCTGAGGCGCTGAGTGAAGTCGATCGGGCCGTTGTAGGGCGGGTATATGCTTTTAGCAATGGCGCGATCTATCCAGTGATATTTCCAGCTGTTTCATCCTGTAATATAACGTACGCTTGGGAACCCCCAATTCCATTGCCACGTTATCTACACAGTGCTGATGATGAAGTAACGATTGTTCAATCAGTGTTTTTTCAATTTGTTGCAGGCGTGTTTTCAGGTTCGTCTGCCTATCAGCCTGGTCAATCATGGGGATCAAAAGCGGTGGCAACCCCAATACGAACCGTTTGGCGGTGGAGCGCAACTCGCGTACATTGCCCAGCCACGCGTGGCACAGCAGTTGTTGCAACAGTTCGCCAGGCGGCGGCGGTGCACTACATTTGAACTGATCGGCTTCCTCGCGAATCATTTTCAGGAACAGGGGAATGATATGTTCACGCCGGTTCCGGAGTGCCGGAAGTTGGATGTTCACGACACTCAGGCGAAAGTAAAGATCGCGCCTGAAGGTGCCGTTCTCGACCATCAGGTGCAGCGAGTGCTGTGCCGACGCGATGACGCGCATGTCTACCGCGATGAAGCGAGTCGAGCCCAGGCGCTCAACACCACGCGACTCCAGCACACGTAACAGCTTCGCCTGCAGGTTCAATGGCATGCTGTCGATTTCATCCAAATACAACGTGCCTAAATGAGCCGCCTCGACGAATCCCGCCCGTGATTGCATGGCTCCCGTGAAGGCGCCGCTGTTGACGCCGAACAGCTGGCTTTCTGCGAGGCTTTCCGGAATCGCTGCGCAATTCACCGCGATGAAGCTCCCCCGTCGCCCGGATAAACGATGGATTCGCTGCGCTAAGGTGTCCTTGCCGGTTCCCGTTTCTCCCAGCAGCAAAATATCAATATTGAGCGAGGCAGTGCTGCTCAGTATTTCTTCAATGTCGGGGCCTTCAAGCAGTGAAACATTCGCTTTATTGTCCAGGGTGTCAGAGGCCGACATTGCATGATTGCTCCATAATCGTTATTGCTTCGCTATTGGTGTGTAGGCTCGGTTCAGTAGATAGAATTCTATAAGTGTTGTCACTTGTTGTTGATCGTGTTGGTCGCCAATATTGTGTAGGATAAGTTTGGTTTTGACTTGGATTTAATTTCTCGTCACAAGACTTGGGAATGTAAGTAGGGGAAGTCTGAAAAACTCTAATGCTTGGCGTGCGTATTGTTAAGTGCAGATAAACAGCGCCCACAAAAAAGCCGATGCAATGCATCGGCTTTTTTATTTGCGATATAAACCGCAGTTAACGCTTACACGTTAAAACGGAAGTGCATCACATCGCCATCTTTAACAATGTATTCCTTACCTTCCAAACGCCACTTACCCGCTTCCTTGGCACCGGCTTCACCCTTGAATTGGATGAAGTCGTTGTAGGCGATCACTTCAGCGCGGATAAAGCCTTTTTCGAAGTCGGTGTGGATCACGCCAGCAGCCTGCGGTGCGGTAGCACCGACCTTGACGGTCCAGGCGCGGACTTCTTCGACACCGGCGGTGAAGTAAGTCTGCAGGTGCAGCATTTCATAGCCAGCGCGGATCACACGGTTCAGGCCAGGCTCTTCCAGGCCCAGGGCCTCGAGGAACATGTCTTTTTCTTCGCCGTCATCCAGTTCGGCAATTTCTGCTTCGATCTTGTTGCATACCGGTACTACGATCGCGCCTTCTTCGTCGGCGATGGCCTTGACTACGTCGAGCAGCGGGTTGTTCTCGAAGCCGTCTTCGGCAACGTTGGCGATGTACATTACGGGCTTGGTAGTCAGCAGGTGGAAGCCCTTGATCACCGCTTTTTCGTCGGTGCTCATGTTCTTCATCAAGCTGCGCGCAGGCTTGCCTTCGGTGAAGTGAGCGATCAACTGCTCCAGCAGGCCTTTCTGGACCACGGCGTCCTTGTCACCACCCTTGGCGTTGCGTGCGACTTTCTGCAGTTGTTTCTCGCAGCTGTCGAGGTCGGCAAAGATCAGTTCCAGGTCGATGATCTCGATGTCGCGCTTGGGGTCGACGCTGTTGGAGACGTGAATCACGTTCTCGTCTTCAAAGCAGCGGACCACGTGGGCGATGGCATCGGTTTCACGGATGTTGGCCAGGAACTTGTTGCCCAGGCCTTCACCTTTCGAGGCGCCGGCAACCAGGCCAGCGATGTCGACGAATTCCATGGTGGTCGGCAAGATGCGCTTCGGATTGACGATGGCCGCCAATGCCGCCAGGCGCGGGTCCGGCATGGCCACGATACCGCTGTTAGGCTCGATGGTGCAGAAGGGGAAGTTCTCCGCTGCAATACCGGACTTGGTCAGAGCGTTGAACAGGGTGGATTTGCCGACGTTGGGCAGGCCGACGATGCCGCAATTGAATCCCATGGTGTTTCCCCTCGGTAAGAGTCAGGCCTTCTGGCTGTGCAGGTTTTTCATCGCGCGGTTCCATTCACCGGCGAAGATATCCGGCAGCACGCCGAGGGCAAAGTCGATGCTGGCATCGAGTTTTTCCTGTTCGGCGCGTGGCGCACGACCCAGGACGAAATTTGAAACCATACTGGCAACGCCTGGGTGGCCAATGCCGAGCCGCAGACGGTAGAAATTATTCTGATTGCCCAGCTGCGCAATGATGTCGCGCAGGCCATTGTGCCCGCCATGCCCGCCGCCCAGCTTGAGCTTGGCAACACCGGGTGGCAGGTCCAGTTCGTCATGGGCCACCAGGATTTCCTCGGGTTTGATCCGGAAGAAGCCCGCAAGCGCCGCGACAGCCTGGCCGCTGCGGTTCATGTAGGTGGTGGGAATCAGCAGACGAACATCCTGACCTTGGTGCGAAAAGCGCCCGGTCAGGCCAAAATATTTGCGATCAGCCACCAGGTTCACACCTTGCGCGTGGGCGATGCGCTCAACAAAAAGGGCCCCCGCGTTATGCCGGGTCTGTTCGTATTCGGCGCCTGGATTTCCCAGGCCAACGATCAGTTTAATGGCAGTCACGACAGGGGCCCTTCCTTTGGAGTTGTGGATAACATCACCGCAACCAAGTGTGCGGCGAAAGTGGACGACAGAAGCTATTTACTCAAGAGTAAACGCCGCGTTATCGCCCGCTTTCTCGCTACGTTCCGGTCCGCGATGTTTCCTCAAGCTCCGGCAATACAGAGTGAATTACTCTGCAGCGCCTTCTTCAGCTTCTGGAGCAACGCGTGGAGCGTGAACGTTGGCAACCGCTTTGTCATCACCGTGAGCCAGTGCAACAAACTCAACGCCTTTAGGGGCTTTGAGGTCGGACAGGTGAACGATAGCGCCGATTTCCAGAGCCGACAGGTCGACTTCGATGAACTCAGGCAGGTCTTTCGGCAGGCAGGTCACTTCGATTTCGTTCAGGACGTGCGAGATCTCGCCGCCTTTCTTGACCGGAGCGTCTTCACCAACAAAGTGCACAGGCACGATAGCGGTCAGTTTCTGGCCAGCTACAACGCGAACGAAGTCAGCGTGCATGATGAACTGCTTGGACGGGTGACGCTGCATCGCTTTAACGATGACGTTCTGCTTGGCGCCGTCGACGTTCAGCTCGATAACGTGGCTGTAGGCAGCTTCGTTTTCGAACAGCTTGGCGATTTCCTTGGCCAGGATGGTCACGGATTCAGCAGGCTTGTTACCACCGTATACAACGGCTGGGATGTTGGCGGCGTGACGCAGGCGGCGGCTCGCACCTTTCCCCAGGTCAGTACGCGCTTGAGCGTTCAGAGTAAAGTCAGTCATTTTGTATCTCCAAAATAGCCATCATCGAGGGGCGTTTGCGACCAGCGCCGTACTCGACATGGGCAAAAAAGCCCCGCCCCAACAGAATGTCGGGGCGGGGCGCTTTTCGTCAGTGGGATGTGCCGAAGGTGTGACCCTTAGCGGAACATCGCGCTGATCGATTCTTCATTGCTGATGCGGCGGACCGCCTCGGCAACGACCGGTGCGATATCCAGTTGACGGATACGCGCACAGGCTTGAGCAGCGGCGGACAACGGGATGGTGTTAGTCACCACCAGTTCGTCCAGCACGGAGTTCTCGATGTTCTCGATCGCTCGGCCCGACAGCACAGGGTGTGTGCAGTAGGCGAAGACTTTAGCCGCACCGTGCTCTTTCAAGGCTTTCGCCGCGTGGCACAGGGTGCCGGCGGTGTCGACCATGTCATCAACCAGAATACAGGTACGCCCTTCGACATCACCGATGATATGCATCACTTCAGAGTGATTGGCTTTCTCACGGCGTTTGTCGATGATCCCGAGGTCCACGCCCAGGGATTTGGCAACAGCCCGTGCACGCACGACACCACCAATGTCCGGGGACACGATCATCAGGTTTTCAAAGCGCTGGTCTTCGATGTCATCCACCAATACGGGGGAGCCGTAGATGTTATCTACCGGAATATCGAAGAACCCCTGGATTTGGTCAGCGTGCAGGTCAACCGTGAGAACACGGTCGATACCTACCACGGTCAGCATGTCAGCGACGACTTTCGCGCTGATAGCCACACGTGCGGAACGCGGACGGCGATCCTGACGGGCATAACCAAAGTAAGGGATTACAGCTGTGATTCGAGTCGCTGAGGAGCGGCGGAAGGCATCAGCCATCACGACGAGTTCCATCAGGTTATCGTTGGTCGGAGCGCAAGTCGGCTGAATAATGAAGACGTCTTTACCGCGGACGTTTTCATTGATCTCGGCTGTAATTTCACCGTCGGAAAACTTACCGACAGAGATGTCACCGAGAGGGATATGCAGCTGACGTACGACACGCCGAGCCAGATCGGGGTTAGCATTCCCCGTAAAGACCATCATCTTGGACACGCGCAGTACCTAGAGGCTGAGGGTAACCTGGATGAGTATAGAAAATGGCAGGGGCGGCTGGATTCGAACCAACGCATGGCAGGATCAAAACCTGCTGCCTTACCGCTTGGCGACGCCCCTGTATCTGTTGCAACGAGTGCCTAACACTCGGTTCCTTTAGAGCAGACTTTGCAGCTTGCGATGCAACATCGAAACGTTGCTTCCCTTTGCTACAAACCCTGTAAGGGTCTCTGTAAGAAGGGCCGAGACTTTATCAGCTTCAGCTTTGCTTGGGAAGCCCCCAAACACACAACTTCCAGTTCCGGTTAATTTTGCTTCGGTAAATTTACCTAACAAATTCAAAGCGTTACGTACCTCTGGATAACGCCTTGCTACAACCGGTAAGCAGTCATTTCGACTGTTTCCCTTGGGAACGGGGCGCACTTTAATGGGAGAAGAGTTACGTGTCAACAACGGATCTGAAAAAATTTCTGCTGTACTTACAGATACTTGCGGCACAAGCACGACATACCATGGCTCTTCGGGGTATTCCGGGCTGAGTTTCTCCCCAACGCC
Organism: Pseudomonas azotoformans; assembly: GCF_001579805.1. Classification (NCBI taxonomy): domain Bacteria; kingdom Pseudomonadati; phylum Pseudomonadota; class Gammaproteobacteria; order Pseudomonadales; family Pseudomonadaceae; genus Pseudomonas; species Pseudomonas azotoformans. The sequence continues at coordinate 2,372,632 of NZ_CP014546.1, forward strand.
CTCGGCGAAAGCCGCGTGCCCACGCACGAAAACCGGGACGTCGGCGCCCAGTGTCAGGCCCAGCGCGGCCAGGCGATCATCGTCCCAACCCAGTTGCCACAAGTGATTCAGACCCAGCAATGTGGTTGCGGCATTCGAGCTGCCGCCGCCGATTCCACCGCCCATGGGCAAAATTTTATCGATCCAGATATCGATACCTAGCCCGCATCCGGATTGTTCCTGAAGTTTTTTCGCCGCCTTCACGATCAGGTTGCTGTCGTGAGGCACGCCTTCGAATTCGGTATGCAGCTTGATCACGCCATCGTCGCGCACGGCGAAGGTCAGCTCATCGCCGTAGTCAAGAAATTGAAACAGCGTCTGCAACTCGTGATAACCGTCTTCACGGCGACCGAGAATGTGCAGCATCAAATTGAGTTTGGCCGGGGAGGGCAGTGTCAGTGTTTGTGCCGTCACGTTATTGCCCCAGCTTGCGCGGTTGCCAGTCCTTGATCACCAGCGTGACGTCAAGGTCGGGGCCATGCAGTTTGATGCGCTCGGGCAGCGAATAACCGCTTTGCTCTACGTAGCTCAAATATTCCACCTGCCAGCCATCCTGCTCCAGTGTGGCCAGGCGGCTGTCGCCATTGAGGCTCAGGCGGCTCTTGCTGTCAGGCGCGGGCAGGCCGCGTACCCACCAGACCAGGTGAGACACCGGCAGCTTCCAGCCAATTTGTTCTTCCAGCAGCGTTTCCGGCGAAGTCGCTTCATAGCGCCCCTGATTGGCCACCTCGAGGCTGACTTGCCCTGGTCGACCGGTCAGGCGCGCTGCGCCACGCCCCAGCGGGCCGGACAGGCGGATATCGTAGTAGTCCTGGCGTTGCAGCCAGAACAAGGTGCCGCTGCCGGAATCCTTCGGCGCGCGAACCCCGACTTTGCCTTCGATCTGCCAGCCGTCGATGCTGCTGAGCTGATCTTTATGCTGCTTCCATTGCGCCGGGTTGCCCTGGCCTACAACGGATTCACGGGCGCCGAAACCCGCGCAACCGGCGAGCAGGGCGATGAAGCTGAAAACGACAATGTGGCGCAAGAACATAAGCTTAAAGGGTCTCGGATCCGGTCAGGCGCAGGATGGTGCCGCGCAGGATGGGGCTTTCGGGTTGTTCCTTGAGGAATTTTTCCCAGATCTGGCGTGCTTCGCGCTGTTTGCCATTGGCCCACAGCACTTCGCCCAGGTGAGCGGCAACTTCCTGGTCGGGGAAGCGCTCCAGCGCCTGGCGCAGCAAGCGTTCGGCTTCGTCCAGGTTGCCCAGGCGGTAATTCACCCAGCCCAGGCTGTCGAGTACGGCCGGGTCTTCCGGGTTGAGCTTGTGGGCTTGTTCGATCAACACCTTGGCTTCGTCATAACGCGTGGTGCGGTCGGACAAGGTGTAACCCAAGGCGTTGAGGGCCATGGCGTTATCGGGGTCGCGCTTGATGATCAGGCGCAGGTCTTTTTCCATTTGTGCCAGGTCATTGCGTTTTTCCGCCTGCATGGCGCGGGTATACAGCAGGTTCAAATCGTCGGGGAATTGCAACAAGGCTTGTTGCAGCAGTTTCCAGGCGCGCTCGCCCTGATTGTTGGCCGACAAGGTCTCAGCCTGAATCAGGTACAGCTGGATCGCATAGTCCGGCTCGGCATCGCGGGCCGCAGCCAGGCGTTTTTCCGCCTCGTCGGTGCGGCCGTTGCTCATCAGGATATCGGCCTGGCGCAACTGGGCTGGCAGGTAATCATTGCCGGGGCCAACCTGGGCGTATTCGAGCAGGGCGGCCTGTGGATCGTTGCGCTCCTCGGCGATGCGGCCAAGGTTCAGGTGCGCCGAATCCACGTGGCTCTCGCGCTGGATCAACTCTTCCAGGTAGCCCTTGGCCTCGTCCCAGGCCTTGGCTTCCAGGCACACCAGTGCCAGGGAATAGCGCAATTCGTCATCGTCCGGGTATTGCTGGACCAAGCTGGCGAACTGCACTTTGGCGTCCTCCATGCGGTCCTGCTCCACCAGCATGCGCGCGTAGGTCAGGCGCAGGCGTTTGTCTTCCGGATACTTCTTGATGCTTTTTTCCAGCAGTGGAATCGCTTCCTTGCCGCGATTGAGGTTCTGCAGCAGGCGCGCACGCAACAGGATCGGGGCGATTTCGCCTTCTTCCGGCGGATTCTGCTCCAGCAGTTTCAGCGCGGCGTCGGCTTCGTCATCCTGTTGCAGCAGCAAGGCCTTGCCGAAAATCAGTTGGCTGTTCTTCGGATGTTTTTGCAGCAGGCGGTCGAAGCTCTTCATCAAACCGTTGCGCGTGTCCTGGTCCGTGTCGGCCGCCGACAGCGCGAGGAAGTCGAAATGGGTGTCGCCCTTGCCCTGCAGGACCTTCTCCATATAGACCATGGAGTCGTCATAGCGCCCGGCGCGTGCCAGTTGAACGGCCGCCGCGCGTTGGGCTTCCAGGTCGTCCGGTGCGTTTTTGGCCCAGATCAGCGACGTGTCCAGCGCAGCCTGGTCGGCGCCCAGGTACTCGGCGATGCGGAACGCGCGCTCGGAAATCCCCGGATCCTGAGTGTTGATGGCCTGGGTCACGTAGTTATCCAGGGCAATGTCGAAACGATTGCGCTGGCCGGCCAGCTCCGCGCTCAGCAGGCTGAACACCGTTTCTTCAGTGAACGAGGAATAAACCTTGGGCTTTTCAGGGGCGGGGGTGCTGTCTTCCACCGGCGGCGTACCGTCCGGCGACACGGGTGCCATGGCCTGGCAGCCGCTGAGGAAGACAAAAGCAAGGAGCAACGCGGAAGATCTATTCATATAGGAAAAGGACGACTAACCTGCGGTCGGATCATCATGACACAAGCCTTCGGCCAAACATAACCGAGTCTCAATGGGTGCCTTTATAGACACAAGGCATTAGGACAATAGCTTACGGTGGTTGTTCTGAATCTTTCGAAGTAGGACAATTGTCGGCTTCCCGACATCATCAGCGATATTGAATGGCCTTCCTCGCACTCGGTATTAACCACAAGACTGCCTCCGTAGACGTGCGCGAGCGCGTGGCGTTTACGCCAGAGCAGTTGGTTGAGGCCCTGCAGCAGCTCTGCCGGCTCACCGACAGTCGCGAAGCTGCGATCCTTTCGACCTGCAATCGCAGCGAGCTTTATATAGAGCAGGAACATCTTTCAGCGGATGTCGTACTGCGCTGGCTCGCCGATTACCACCATTTGGATCTCGACGACCTGCGCGCGAGCGCTTACGTGCACGAAGAGGATGCGGCAGTTCGTCACATGATGCGTGTGGCGTCCGGTCTCGATTCGCTGGTGTTGGGCGAACCGCAGATTCTTGGCCAGATGAAGTCCGCCTATGCCGTGGCGCGCGAGGCCGGTACTGTTGGCCCGTTATTGGGTCGTTTGTTCCAGGCCACCTTCAATTCCGCCAAGCAGGTACGCACTGATACCGCCATCGGTGAAAACCCGGTATCCGTGGCGTTTGCTGCCGTCAGCCTGGCCAAACAGATTTTCAGTGACTTGCAGCGCAGCCAGGCCCTGCTGATCGGCGCCGGCGAGACCATCACCCTGGTCGCCCGCCACCTGCATGACCTGGGCGTGAAGCGCATTGTGGTCGCCAACCGTACCCTGGAGCGGGCGAGCATCCTTGCCGAGCAGTTCGGTGCGCATGCCGTGTTGCTGGCGGATATCCCGGCCGAGCTGGTGCGCAGCGATATCGTCATCAGCTCGACCGCCAGCCAGTTGCCGATCCTGGGCAAGGGCGCGGTCGAGAGCGCCTTGAAGCTGCGCAAGCACAAGCCCATCTTCATGGTGGATATTGCCGTTCCACGGGATATCGAACCCGAAGTCGGCGAGTTGGACGACGTTTACCTCTATAGCGTCGACGATCTGCACGAAGTGGTCGCCGAAAACCTCAAGAGCCGCCAGGGCGCCGCCCAGGCGGCCGAAGAGATGGTCAGCACCGGCGCCGAAGACTTCATGGTGCGCCTGCGTGAATTGGCGGCGGTGGATGTGCTCAAGGCGTATCGTCAGCAAGGCGAACGCCTGCGCGACGAAGAGCTGATCAAGGCCCAGCGTTTGCTGGCCAACGGCAGCAGCGCCGAAGAAGTGCTGATGCAACTGGCGCGCGGTCTCACCAACAAATTACTCCATGCGCCCAGCGTACAATTAAAAAAGCTTACCGCCGAAGGCCGCCTCGATGCGCTGGCCATGGCCCAGGAACTCTTTGCCCTCGGTGAGGGCGCGTCAGATAGCTCTTCGGATAAAAAACCGCAATGAAAGCGTCACTGCTCAATAAACTGGACGTGCTCCAGGACCGTTTCGAAGAACTGACCGCCTTGCTTGGTGATGGCGAAGTCATCTCTGATCAGGCCAAATTCCGTACGTATTCCAAGGAGTACGCGGAAGTTGAGCCAATTGTGACCACCTATGGGCAGTGGCTTAAAACCCAGGCCGACCTCGAAGGCGCCCAGGCACTGCTCAAGGATAGCGACCCGGACATGCGCGAAATGGCCGTGGAAGAAGTCCGCGAAGCCAAGGACAAGCTGGCTGCGCTGGAAGGCGACCTGCAACGCATGCTGCTGCCCAAAGACCCGAATGACGGACGCAACGTATTCCTTGAAATCCGTGCCGGCACCGGCGGTGACGAGGCGGCGATTTTCTCCGGCGACCTGTTCCGCATGTATTCGCGGTATGCCGAGCGTCGCGGTTGGCGGGTAGAAATCCTCTCCGAGAACGAAGGCGAGCACGGCGGCTATAAAGAAGTCATCGCGCGGGTTGAAGGCGACAACGTCTACGGCAAGCTTAAGTTCGAGTCCGGCGCACACCGCGTACAACGTGTGCCGGCGACCGAGTCCCAGGGCCGAATCCACACCTCGGCGTGCACCGTGGCCGTGCTGCCCGAGCCGGATGAGCAGGAAGCCATCGAGATCAACCCGGCCGACTTGCGCGTCGACACCTACCGCTCGTCGGGCGCTGGCGGTCAGCACGTCAACAAGACCGACTCCGCCATCCGCATCACTCACTTGCCGTCGGGCATCGTGGTGGAATGCCAGGAAGAACGCTCCCAGCACAAGAACCGTGCACGGGCCATGTCCTGGCTGTCGGCCAAACTCAACGACCAGCAGACCAGCGCCGCCGCCAACGCGATTGCCAGCGAACGCAAGCTGTTGGTGGGCTCGGGCGACCGCTCCGAGCGCATCCGTACCTACAACTTTGCCCAGGGCCGGGTCACCGACCACCGGGTCAACCTCACGCTTTACTCCCTGGACGAGATTCTCGCCGGTGGCGTGGACGCCGTGATCGAGCCGTTGCTTGCCGAATACCAGGCCGACCAATTAGCGGCGATAGGTGAATAAATGACCATCATCGCCAGCCTGCTGCGCGCCGCCGACCTGCCTGACTCGCCTACCGCGCGCCTGGATGCCGAATTGTTGCTGGCGGCGGCCCTGGGTAAGTCCCGCAGCTACCTACACACCTGGCCCGAGAAAATCGTCAGCAGCGAACACGCGCTGACGTTTGCCGGCTACCTGCAACGCCGTCGCAGCGGTGAGCCGGTGGCGTATATCCTGGGCCAGCAAGGTTTCTGGAAGCTGGACCTGGAGGTCGCGCCCCACACGCTGATCCCGCGCCCGGACACTGAGTTGCTGGTGGAAGCCGCCTTGGAGTTGTTACCGGCCACGCCCGCCAAGGTCCTTGACCTGGGCACTGGCAGTGGCGCCATCGCCTTGGCCTTGGCCAGCGAACGCCCGGCCTGGCAAGTCACCGCCGTCGACCGTGTGTTGGAAGCCGTGGCCCTGGCCGAGCGCAACCGTCAGCGATTGCACCTTAATAACGCCACTGTGTTGAACAGCCATTGGTTCAGTGCGCTGCAAGGTCATGCCTATGACCTGATCATCAGCAACCCGCCGTACATCGCCGCCAACGATCCGCACCTGGTAGCGGGCGATGTGCGCTTTGAGCCGGCCAGCGCGCTAGTGGCTGGCCATGATGGCTTGGACGACCTGCGCCTGATCATCAAACAGGCCCCCGCTCATCTGAATGCGGGCGGCCGCCTACTGTTGGAGCATGGTTACGATCAGGCCCCGGCTGTGCGCGACCTGCTGCTGAGTGAAGGTTTCGAAGACGTGCACAGCCGCATCGACCTCGGCGGCCACGAGCGCATCACCCTGGGACGCCGGCCGTGCTGACCGATCAGGAGCTGTTGCGCTATAGCCGACAGATTCTGTTGCAGCATGTCGACATCGACGGCCAAATACGCCTGAAAAATGGCCGAGCCTTGATCGTCGGCCTCGGTGGCCTGGGCGCGCCCGTTGCGCTGTACCTGGCGGCGGCGGGCGTGGGCGAATTGCATCTGGCGGACTTCGACACCGTCGACCTGACCAACCTGCAACGCCAGATCATCCATGACACCGACAGCGTCGGGCAGACCAAAGTCGATTCGGCCCTGCGCCGCCTGACGGCCTTCAACCCCGAAATCACGTTGATTGCCCACCGCGCCGCGCTGGATGCCGATTCACTGGCAGCAGCGGTCGAAGCGGTGGACGTGGTGCTTGATTGCAGTGACAATTTCTCCACCCGCGAAGCGGTCAACGCGGCTTGCGTCGCGGCCGGCAAACCGTTGATCAGCGGTGCCGCCATTCGCCTTGAAGGGCAACTGTCGGTGTTCGATCCGCGCCGCGCCGAGAGCCCGTGCTACCACTGTTTATATGGGCACGGTAGCGATACCGAACTCACCTGCAGCGAAGCCGGCGTGGTCGGCCCGCTGGTGGGGCTGGTCGGTAGCCTGCAAGCGTTGGAAGCCTTGAAACTGCTGGCCGGTTTCGGTGAGCCCCTGGTGGGCCGTTTGTTGCTGATCGATGCCTTGACCACGCGTTTTCGCGAGTTGCGCGTCAAGCGTGACCCCGGTTGCAGCGTGTGCGGGAAGCAACATGGTTAAGGGCGCGCCAATCGGTGTGTTCGATTCCGGTATCGGCGGGTTGACCGTGCTGGACGAAATCCAGCAACTGCTGCCCCACGAATCACTGCTGTATGTGGCCGATTGTGGGCACATCCCCTACGGTGAGAAAAGCCCGGCATTTATCCTTGAGCGTTCGCGGCGGGTGGCGGCGTTTTTCCGGGAGCAGGGCGCCAAGGCGTTCGTGATTGCCTGTAATACCGCCACGGTCGCCGCCGTTGCCGACTTGCGCCTGGATTTTCCCGATTGGCCGTTGGTAGGCATGGAGCCCGCCGTCAAGCCCGCAGCTGCCGCTACCCGCAGTGGCGTCGTCGGCGTGCTTGCCACCACCGGCACGCTGCAAAGTGCCAAGTTCGCCGCCTTGCTCGACCGCTTCGCCACCGATGTGAAGGTCGTGACCCAGCCGTGCCCGGGCTTGGTCGAGCTGATTGAAAGCGGTGACCTGAACAGCCCAGCCCTGCGCCAGATGTTGCAGGGTTACATCGAACCGCTGCTCAGCGCCGGCTGCGACACCATCATCCTCGGCTGCACCCACTACCCCTTCCTTAAGCCACTCCTGGCGCAGATGCTGCCCCCCAGCATCACCCTCATCGATACCGGCGCCGCCGTAGCCCGCCAGCTCAAGCGTCTGCTGGACGAGCGCGACCTGCTGGCCGACGGCAACCCTGAACCCGCGCAGTTCTGGACCAGCGGCGATGTGTATCACCTAAGAAATATCCTACCGACACTATGGAAATATCCGGGCGATGTGCGAAGCTTCGCTTCGTGAAAAATTCGTGAAATACCGGCGTTATAAGCTGGAACTTCTGACTACACGCCAGCTTCTATAGCGAGATAGCCTGTACAAAACCATATAACTTCGTTTGGAAAGGATGTTTCTTATGAAGCGCTTGTTCTGTTTGGCCGCGATTGCGGCCGCTGTAGTGGGGCACTCTGTTTCGGCGCAGGCCGCTGGCCTGGAGTTCGGTGTGGGGAGCACCAGCGATTCGACCATGACCTATCGGCTGGGGCTGACATCGGACTGGGACAAAAGCTGGTGGCAGAGCGATACCGGTCGACTGACCGGCTACTGGAGCGGCGCCTACACCTATTGGGACGGTGACAAGCGCGCCAGCGTCAGCAGCCTGTCGTTCTCGCCGGTGTTTGTGTATGAGTTTGCCGGGGAGAGGGTCAAACCGTACATCGAAGCGGGGATTGGCGTGGCGGTGTTCTCGCGCACCAAAGTGGAAGACAACAACATCGGCCAGGCTTTCCAGTTCGAAGACCGCTTGGGTTTCGGCCTGCGCTTTGCGGGCGGACATGAAGTGGGCATTCGTGCCACGCATTATTCCAACGCGGGCATCAGCAGCAACAACGATGGGGTAGAAAGTTACTCGGTGCACTACACCCTACCGCTGTAACCCTCCAAAAGAACTGTGGTGAGCGAGCTTGCCTCGCGCGGGGCAAGCCCGCTCACTACAAAAGCCAAGGGATCAGCGGTAGGCCGTTGCGATCCCTTCGCGCTCGGTCAGGCACTCCGGCGCCCCCATCTCGAACTCCCGGCAGATCAGCGGCCGTCGCTCGTAGATCGTGCACATCATCGTGTCCCGATCCAGCGCCGCGCACCAGCCGTCGTCCAGACGCAACATCACTTCGCCGCCCCAGTCATCGGTATCGATATAGCGTTCCGGCACACCGGTGTCGGTGATCAGCATGACTTCCAGCTGGCAGCAGCAGGCCGCGCACGTCGAGCAGGTGACGGCGGGTTCGGTGATTTGGGTGTGGGGGATGTTGGACATGGCGGCAGCTTCAAGCTTTGAGCGGCAAGCTGCAAGTAAAAGCCGACCGACTTCAGTTTTTTGTGGCAGCGTTTGCGAGCAGGATAAAGAGCAAAGCCCACAGCAGTGCCAATGCGACCAGGCTTGCACCCAAGGAATAACCGAAGTTCACCCCGGCAAGTTGACTACCGGCGTAGTAAGACATCGGGCCGCCCACGCTGCCCAGTAAAGCGGCACGCCACCAAGGCTGAGTGCTCCAGGCCAGGCAATGACGCAGTGTGGTCGCCAATAACGCCCAGAGCATTATCAACCACAGCGGAATCAACGGCCCAGGCTCGCTGAACTGGAAAAACCCCACGGTGCGTAACAACGTATCTATCAACGTGCCCAATAAGGTCACGCCCAGGATCAACCTGCCGTCCTCAGCCCACGAACTTATCCACAGCAGGTGAATCGCCAGCGCAGCCAGCCCAACGAGAAGCCACAAACTGTCGCCACCCAGCACACACGCAAACCAACCGCACTGAAACAGCACGGCGTTGGCCAGCGTCTTAAGCACTGAAGCGCCCGAGCAGCGGCGGGTTGATCGCGGACGGCTTGGCCAGCAGCAATTGCGCGGTGCCGATGGTGCGCTCCATAAAGCCACCTTCGCAGTAGCACAGGTAGAACTCCCACAGCCGCAGGAAGTATTCGTCGTAGCCCAGTTCTGCAAGGCGGCCGTGTGCGCGGCGAAAGTTCTCATGCCACAGGCGCAAGGTTCGCGCGTAGTGCAGGCCGAAATCTTCCATGTGCAGCAGGTTCATGTCGGTGTCGCGGCTGACGATCTGCAGCATCTTTTGCACGCAAGGCAGAGCGCCGCCGGGGAAAATGTAGCGCTGGATAAAGTCGACGTTGGTTTTCGCCTGTTCGTAGCGTTGGTCACGAATGGTGATGGCTTGCAGCAGCATCAGGCCGTCGCTCTTGAGCAGGTGCGCGCACTGTTTGAAGTAGGTCGGCAGAAAGCGATGGCCCACCGCCTCGATCATCTCGATGGACACCAGTTTGTCGTACTGGCCAGTAAGGTCGCGGTAATCCTGCAACAGCAGCGTGACCTGGTCCTGCAAGCCCAGGGCTGCGATGCGTTTTTCGGTGTAGGCGAACTGCTCCTTGGACAAGGTCGTGGTGGTGACCTTGCAGTCATAATGCTGCGCGGCATACAGCGCCATGCTGCCCCAGCCGGTGCCGATCTCCAGCAGGTGGTCGCTCGGTTTGAGCGCCAGCTTCTGGCAGATGCGCTCCAGCTTGTTCAGTTGCGCCTGCTCCAAAGTGTCGTCGGCGGTCAGGAATTGCGCCGCCGAGTACATCATGGTCGGGTCGAGGAATTCTTCGAACAGGTCATTGCCCAGGTCGTAGTGGGCGGCGATATTTTTCTGCGAGCCCTTGCGTGTATTGCGATTGAGCCAGTGCAGGCCCTGGGTGAACGGACGGGCCAGGCGAGCGAGGCCGCCTTCCATTGCGTCGAGCACATCGAGGTTGCTGACCATCACGCGAACCACTGCTGTGAGGTCCGGGCTGCTCCAGTAACCGTGGATAAATGCCTCACCGGCGCCGATAGAACCGTTGGCTGCCACCAGGCCCCACACGGCCGAATCAAGGATCTGGATTTCGCCCAGCAGGTGCGCTTCGCGTGCGCCGAAGACTTGCCGCTCGCCGTCCTCGATCACCACCAACTGGCCATGGCGCAATTGGCTGAGTTGACGCAGCACGGCCTTGCGCAGCAGCGCGGCGGTCATGCCGTTGACGTTCAGGCGATGGGTCTTGACCGATAAGCTAGGGGATTTCATGGCGGCGATCCTTGGTGTACCCGACTGCAGTGCGAGAGGCGCCATCGGCGGCCCGGTGGGAAAAAATCGGTGTGCGTTTGAGCAACAGGCGCAGGGCCTGCCAATAGATCGCGAGGCAGGTCTTGGCGGTCATCCAGGGAAAGCGCCACAGGTAGCGGTGCAGGCTCGCGCGGTTGAGCGTCTCTTTTTGCAGGCTCAAGGTCGCATCGAAGACTTTCAGTTCGCCTTGCCAATCGGCCATGTGCACGCCGAGTCTGGCGGCGGGCGGGCTGAAGCTCATGCGGTATTCCAGGTCGCGCGGCAAGAATGGCGAGACATGGAAGGCCTTGGCCACGGCGAAGTGTTGGTGCTCCTCCGCAGCCAGGGCCTGGGCCGGCAGCACGTAGTGATAACGCTCGCGCCATGGGGTGTTGGTCACTTCACACAGGATCGCGGCCAGACGTCCGTCGCTCTCGAAGCAGTAGAAGAAACTCACGGGATTAAAAGCCAGGCCCCAACTGCGGGCCTGGGTCAGTAGGCAGATAACGCCCTGGGGTGTGCGCCCCAGCGCCTTGCCGACTTCCTGGCGCACCGCATCGCTCAAACTCATGCCGGTGCGCGTCAATTCACGCAGGTAGTCCTGCTGGCGAAAACCGAAGGGCGCCAGGCGGCTACGTCCGGCCAGGGGCGAAAGGCCAAGCACTTCGTGTTCTTCGCTCAAATCCAGGTACAGCAAGCCGATGCGGTAGCGAAAGGCATGGGCCTTGGGCGCAAACCGGCGATGGGCAATCCAGCCGCTGTACAGGGCGCTGTTCACAGGGTTTCCCCAAAGGCTTGGGCCACGTGCAGCGCGCTGACCACGCCGTCTTCGTGGAAGCCGCTGGCCCAATAGGCGCCGCAATAAAAGGTATTGCGTACGCCCGAAATTTCTTCCCGACGCCCTTGAGCGGCCACCGCCGCCAGACTGTATTGCGGGTGGGCGTAGGTGTAGCGGGCGAGCACCTTCAGCGGGTTGATCATCGGCGTCTGGTTGAGGCTGACGCAAAAGGTGGTGGCGCTGTCGATGCCTTGCAGGATGTTCATGTCATAGGTCACGGCCGCCTGCTTCTGCGCCGTGCCGCTCAGCCGGTAGTTCCAGCTGGCCCAGGCCAGTTTGCGGTCGGGCAGCAGACGGGTATCGGTGTGCAGCACCACGTCGTTGTCGGCGTAGGGCAGGGCACCGAGGATGTCTTGTTCGGCCTGGCTCGGGTCGGCCAATAACGCCAGGGCTTGGTCGCTGTGACAGGCGAAGACCACGCGATCGAATGCCTCACTACCGGCCAGGCTGTGGATAACCACGCCGTCGTCGCTGCGCTCGACGTTATGCACAGGGCAATTGAGGCGGATCTGTTCACGAAAGCTGCGGGTCAGCGGTTCGATGTAACGGCTGGAGCCCCCCTCGATCACGCACCATTGCGGGCGGTTGCTCACTGACAGCAAACCGTGGTTCTTGAAGAAACGCACGAAGAACTGCAAGGGGAAACCCATCATGTCGGCCAGGGACATCGACCAGATCGCCGCGCCCATCGGTACGATGTAATGGCGGATAAACCGCTCGCCATAACCGTTGGCGTCGAGGTAGTCGCCCAGGGTCATCTCGGCGCTGATGCGCTGTTCCTGCAGGTCGAGCGGCGCCTCGCGATTGAAGCGCAAGATGTCACGCAGCATGCCCCAGAACCCCGGCGACAAAATATTGCGACGCTGGGCAAACAAGCTGTTGAGGTTATTGCCGTTGTATTCGAACCGAGTGTTTTCGTCGCACACCGAAAAGCTCATCTCGGTAGGTTTGAACGTCACCCCGATCTGCCCAAGCAGGCGAATGAAGTTGGGGTAGGTCCAGTCGTTGAATACGATGAAGCCCGTATCCACCGCATAGCTTTTACCCTCGACAGTCACGTTGACCGTGTGGGTATGCCCGCCGATGCGGTCGCCCGCTTCGAACAGCGTGACCTCATGCTGGCGGCTGAGCAGGTAGGCACTGGTCAGCCCCGCGATACCGCTGCCGATGATAGCGATCTTCACAGGTCGTCCTTCTTCGGCGGTGGGCTGCGTAGCATGCGCTTGCCGATGACCAACTGCGCGCGATTCGGCAGTTTCGACAGCGGCCAGAGGGCGGCAATGAACAGCGCGGGAAAGGCAATCTCCAGAGGACGCTTTTCCAGCTTGTTGAAGATATGCTTCGCAGCCTTGTCCGCCGGCCAACTGAGTGGCATGGGGAAGTCATTGCGTTCGGTGAGCGGCGTGTCGACAAACCCCGGGCTGATCACTGTAACGTCGATATTTTCCGGCGACAGGCTGATGCGCAAGGATTCGAACAGGTAGCGCAGGCCGGCCTTCGACGCACCGTAGGCTTCGGCGCGGGGCATCGGCAGGTAGGTCACGGCGCTGGCGACTCCCACCAGATGTGGCGTGTGCCCTGCGCGCAACAGTGGCAGCGCGGCTTCGATGCAATAACTGCTGGCCAGCAGGTTAGTGCGCACCACGTGCTCGATGATCGATGAATCAAACTGCTGTGCGTCTACGTACTCACAGGTGCCTGCATTGAGGATTACGGTGTCCAGCGAACCCCAGACCACGCCAATATGTTCACCGATCTCGCGCACGGTCTGGCTGTTGGTCAGATCGCCCGCTACTACCAGCACTTGGCCGGGATAACGTTGCGCGAGCGCTTCCAGAGGCCCTTTGGTTCGGGAACTCAGCGCTACATGGGCGCCGCTGTTGAGCAACTCCACGGCCAGCGCGGCCCCGATGCCACTGCTGGCGCCGGTCAGCCAATAACGACGGGGCACTGTGCTGCTCATCCCATTCTCCTTTTCAGCCAACTGATGACGCTGCCCAGTACGGGCAAGTGTTCGTACAGCAGGGCGCCGGCATCGAAGTAATCTCGATGGCGGTACACCTTGTCACGCCACATCAAGTGCGAGCAGCCTTCCACGCGGATGACCTTGCCGCCCGCCAGGCGCGGGTGGCAGAAACTCATTTTCCAGCGCAGGTAACCTTCGCCTTCGGCCACCTGGTCGAAGCCGTGGAAGTCGAAGCGCAGTTGGCTGACGTTGCTGTACAGCTCTGCGAAGTAGCGGTGCAGGGCGGGCAGGCCGTGGACTTCGTGCAGCGGGTCGGCAAAGGCGATGTCCGGGCTGTACAGGTTGTCGAGCAAATGCAGGTTGTGCTTGTCGAGCGTGGCGAACGCCTGGGCGAATCGGCGCAGGAAATCACTCATGTTCGCCCCCGACAGCATGGCGCGAAGGTAGGCTGCGGAAGGCGGCCAGGGCGCGTTCGCGGGATTTCTTCAGGTCGACAATCGAACGCGGGTAGTCGGCCACGCCGAACAAGCCGCCGACGGCTTCGGGGTTGTGCACTTCTTTTTTATTCAGCGCGGCCAATTCCGGCAGCCAGTGCTTGATGAAAATGCCCTCGCTGTCGAATTTCTCCGACTGACTCAACGGGCTGAATATCCGGAAGTACGGCGCCGAATCAGTGCCGGTGGACGAGCTCCACTGCCAGCCGCCGTTGTTGGCAGCTAGGTCGCCATCGATCAAGTGGCGCATGAAGAAACGCTCGCCTTCGCGCCAGTCGATCAGTAGGTTCTTGGTCAGGAACATCGCCACCACCATGCGCAGGCGGTTGTGCATCCAGCCGGTTTCCAGCAGTTGGCGCATGGCGGCGTCGATGATCGGCAAGCCGGTACGCGCTTCCTGCCAGGCGGCCAGGTCCTTGGGCGCGTTGCGCCAGGCCACGGCTTCGGTCTCGGGGCGGAACGCGCGATGGCGTGAGACCCGTGGGTAACCCACCAGGATATGTTTGTAAAACTCTCGCCAGAGCAGTTCGTTGATCCAGGTGATGGCGCCCATGTCGCCACTTTCGAACTCGCCGCCGTTGGTTTGCAGCGCGGCATGCAGGCACTGGCGCGGCGAAACCACGCCCGCCGCGAGGTAGGCAGAGAGCTGGCTGGTGCCGGGCTTGGCGGGGAAGTCGCGCTCGTCCTTGTAGTAGCTGATTTGCTGGTCGGCGAAGGCGTCGAGGCGACGCCGGGCTTCGTCTTCACCGGCAGGCCAGAGGGCGCGCAGTGCTTCGCTGGGTGGTTCGAAACCATCGACCGTGTTCGGCACGGGATCGCTTTTGAGCTTGATCGGTGCCTGGGCTTTTGGTGCTGCGACCATGCGCGGCAGAGCGCTGTGCAGGCGGGTGTAGCAAACCTTGCGGAACTGGCTGAACACCTGGAAATACGTGCCCGTCTTGGTCAACACGCTGCCGGGTTGGAAGAACAGTTGATCAAGGTAGCTGTGGAACGTCACGCCATCGGCTTCCAAGGCCTTGGACACCGCAGCGTCCCGACGACTTTCGTGGATGCCGTATTCCTCGTTGACGTGGACCGACTCAACCGACAGTTCACGGCACAGTTTGCTCAATACGTCGGGCGCCTTATCCCAGGTGGCCGCAGTGCGAATCAGCAGGGGGATGTTCCGCGCGCCCAGCGTCTTGCTCAGGTCTTGCAGGTTACGTAGCCAAAAGTCGACTTTGCACGGCGCATCGTCGTGGGCGAGCCATTGCTGCGGCGTGATCAGGTACACGGCGGCAATCGGTCCTCGCTGGCTCGCGGCGGCCAGGGCGGTGTTGTCGTGTAGGCGCAGGTCGGTGCGCAGCCAGATCAAATGCATTTAAACGAGTCCACGCTGGATCAATAGCTGGTGGGCCGACAACAGCTCTTCGGCGACGAACAAATCAGGGATGTCCTGGGTTAATACGGTCAACTCGGCCTGGTGGATGCATACCGTTGGTCCGACCATCAATTTTGGGCAACTGACGCCACTCAAAAGTTTTGCGAAAACCGACAGGTGGAGCGCCTTGCTCGAATACAGCAGCACGGCGCGCGGTTGCAGGTGCTCCACTGCCAGCGCCAGTTCGCCGGCAGGCAGCGGCCAGTCGAACACTTCCACCGGGCAATCGGCGCTGCTGGCGAGCCAGGCGCTGAGCCACAGGTGCGGCTCCAAGGGCAGGTCGGATTGATTCACCAGCAGCAGCGGCGCGCCATGCAGCTGGCGATTGTTGTGATAGATGCGCGCACCAAACTTGCTACGCAGCCAGGACAGGAAAAACACCCGCTCCATCTGTGCGCCGAACTGGCCTTGCCAGCGTTGTTCCAACTCCTGCAGCAATGGCAGCAGCAGTTGCTCGCACAGCGTGCGCGGCGGGTATAGCGCCATGGCTTGGTTGAAGGCGTCATCCACCCGGCGCTCGGCCAATTCGCTGATGGCCTGCACCAGGGTCTGGCGCAAGGTGTGCCATTCGTTTTCCACGGCATCGGGAACGCTGAGGGCTGAGTCGATCAGGCCTTTGACCTGGCTCACCGGCACGCCGCGATTGAGCCAGGTGAGGATGGTGTGGATACGTTGCACATGTTCGGCGCTGAACAACCGATGGCCCTTGGGCGTGCGCTGGGGCACGATCAGGCCATAGCGGCGTTCCCAGGCGCGCAGGGTCACGGCGTTGACGCCGGTCTGGCGCGCCACCTCGCGGATCGGCAGCCAGCCGTCTTCGAGGGCTTGGGCGATGTCTTCGCCGGGTTCGTCTTGCAGGGCAGCTTTCATGGGCTAGATCGCATTTCGCAGGCTGAGGTTTTCCGGGTGCGGTTGCAGGTAGGCCTGCTGCGCGATGTAGCAGTCCGGGTGTTGGCGAAAGTGGTGCTTGAGCAGGGTCAGTGGCACCACCAGCGGCACGATGCCTTGGCGGTACTGGCCGATGACGGTCTGCATTTCCTGCTTGTCGTCGGCACTGATGACTTGTTTGAGGTAACCGCTGATGTGTTGCAGCACATTGGTGTGGGTGCCGCGGGTGGCGCATTGGCTCAGGCCTGTCATCAGGTCGCTGAAGTAACAGGCGGCCAATTCATCGAGGTGGGTCTCTTTGGTCATGCTGCCCAGCAGGTGGCCGAGGCTTTTGTAGTGCGCCGGGCTGTGGGCCATCAACAGGTATTTGTAGCGTGAATGGAAGGCCAGTAGGCGGTGGCGGGTCAGCCCTTCAGCCAACAGCTGTTGCCAATCGGCGTAGACGAAAACGCGGGTCAGGAAGTTTTCCCGCAGCACCGGGTCATTCAATCGACCGTCTTCTTCCACCGGCAGATTGGGGTGACGCGCGCAAAAGGCTTGGGCGTAGATGCCGCGCCCACCACCGTCGACTGGGGTGCCGTTGTCGCGGTAGACCTTGACCCGCTCCAGGCCGCACGAGGGTGACTTTTGCATGAAAATGTAACCGCACAGGTCGGTGTGTTCTGACGCCATCTGCTGGCCGTAATCGTCCAGCGGCTGGGTGACGTTCAGTTCGCGGTGCACCGTGCCGACAGCTTGCGGGTGGGCCGGGTCACCCACCAGGCGGATCGGTTCGCGGGGAATGCCCAGGCCGATGGCGACCTCGGGGCACAGCGGCACGAAGTCGAAATAGTCGGCAAGGGTCTGGCTGCACAGCAGGGATTGTTTATGGCCGCCGTTGAAGCGCACGTTCTCGCCCAGGAGGCAGGCGCTGATGGCGATCTTTGGTTTGGTGGGGCTGGACATAAACGAACCTCTGCAAGATTCCTGTACAAGGCTTAAATCTTGTACAACTAAATCCCATCATAGATTCGATGCTGTACAAGTCAAATTTTTTGTACAAGTTTTTCGCAGGGCAATTATTTCCAGCCGATTTTCCAGGCGTCGGCATTTTGCAGGGTTTGCCAGGCGAAGCGTTCGGCGCGTCGGGTCATGACGGCTTGCAGTTCGATTTCCAGCACCACGCCTTCTTCATCCCGAAACAGTTCGGTGACCAAAAAGTGTTTTTCTTTGTTGCGAGGATGAGCTGCTGTCCATTTCGACAGCAGCAATTTAGCCGGATTGATGCGGTTCATTGCAGGTGTTCGATCAAGCGTCGCGCGGCTTCCTGGCCACTGAGCCAGGCCCCTTCGACCCGGCCCGACAGGCACCAGTCGCCACACACGTACAAGCCCAGGTCGGCATCGGCGAGCACGCCGAATTCGTGGCTGCTGGACGGTCGCGCATAGAGCCAGCGGTGCGCCAGGCTGAACGACGGCGCGGGCATGGCGCTGTGCAGCAATTCGGCGAAGGCGCCGTGCAGGTGCTCGATTACCGCCTCCTTGGGCAGGTCCAGGTGGGCCTTGCTCCACGTGCTGGTGGCGTGCAGTACCCACGTGTCGAGGTGGGTGTCACGTCCCGGTTTGCTGCGGTTACGCGCAAGCCAATCGAGGGGGCTGTCTTGCACGAAACAGCCCTCCATCGGCGTATCCAGGGGCTTGTCGAACGCCAGGGCGATGGCCCAGGTAGGGTCCATTTTCACGCCGGCGGCGGCACTGGCCAGCTTGGGCGCGGCGGCCAGCAGGGCGGTGGCCTGCGGCGCTGGGGTGGCGATGATCACGTGGCTGAACGGGCCGTGGTTTTCGCCGTCGGCATCCAGCAGGTTCCAGTGTTGCTTGCCCTGGAATACCTCGGTGATGCGGCAACCGAACGCCACTGGCAGGTCGTCGAGCAGGGCGCGGGTGATCGCACTCATGCGCGGCGTGCCGACCCAGCGGATCTGTTCATCGGGGGAGGGCGTCAGCTGGCCGGACTTGAAATTGTACAGCTGGGGTTTCCATTGCTCGGCCCAGCCATTGCTTTGCCAGCGTTGCACTTCGTTGACGAAGCGCCGGTCGCGTGCGGTGAAGTATTGTGCGCCCATGTCCAGGGAGCCGGCATCGCTGCGCTTGCTGGACATGCGGCCACCACTGCCGCGGCTTTTATCGAAGAGTTGTACAACGTGCCCCGCGTCTCGTAACGCTCGGGCGGCGGAGAGACCGGCGATGCCGGTGCCGATGATCGCGATGGGAACAGTCATGGGAGGCCTCGTTTTACCGTTGGGTACAGACTACGCCGACACCAATAGCTGTACAATATTGTTTTTTGGTATAAGTTTTGGCTTACCTGTTCTTACGGCGTGACCTATTGTTAAAGCAGAGGCTTAATCCAACGTTACGCCCGCTGCTTATAAAATAGACCAGTGCGGGGCGGCGAACGTTACATGAGGAAGATCCCATGCACATTTTGCTGACCGGCGGTACTGGCCTGATCGGCCGCCAACTCTGCCAACACTGGCTTGCGCAGGGGCATCGGCTGACGGTGTGGAGTCGTCAGCCGGAACAGGTTGCCAAGCGATGCGGCGCTCAAGTCGCAGGCGTCGAACACCTGCAACAGGTGATCGGCCCGGTGGATGCGGTCATTAACCTGGCCGGCGCGCCCATTGCTGATCGCCCCTGGACCCACAAGCGCAAGGCGTTCTTGTGGAGCAGCCGCATCAGTCTGACTGAAAACTTGCTGGCATGGCTTGAAGGTCTGGAGCAAAAACCAGCGGTGTTGATTTCCGGTTCAGCGGTTGGCTGGTACGGCGACGGCGGCGAGCGGGAATTGACCGAAGCCAGCGGCCCGGTGCAGGACGATTTCCCCAGCCAGTTGTGTATCGCCTGGGAAGAAACCGCCCAGCGCGCCGAAGCCTTGGGCATTCGTGTCGTGTTGGTGCGGACCGGCCTGGTGCTGTCGGCCGAGGGCGGCTTTTTGTCGCGGCTGTTGCTGCCCTTCAAACTGGCGCTGGGCGGGCCTATCGGCGATGGTCGGCAGTGGATGCCGTGGGTGCATATCCAGGATCAAATCGCCCTGATTGATTTTCTTCTGCACAAGCCGGATGCCCGTGGTCCTTATAATGCCTGCGCGCCACACCCGGTGCGCAATCGCGAATTTGCGAAAACCCTGGGCCAGGTGCTGCACCGTCCGGCGTTCATGCCGATGCCGGCCTTTGCATTGAAGGTGGGCCTGGGCGAGTTGTCTGGCCTGTTGCTGGGTGGGCAGAAGGCGGTGCCCGAACGCTTGCTGGCCGCCGGTTTCACTTTCCAGTTCACTGAGTTGCGCGCGGCCTTGGACGACTTGTCCAGCCGCCTCTAGAGATAGGATGTTGCATGACGGATCACGCGTTGTTACTGGTCAACCTGGGCTCGCCAAAGTCCACCTCGGTGGCCGATGTGCGCAGTTACCTCAATCAGTTCCTGATGGACCCTTATGTGATCGACCTGCCGTGGCCGGTGCGGCGCTTGCTGGTGTCGCTGATCCTGATCAAGCGCCCCGAGCAGTCGGCCCACGCCTACGCGTCCATCTGGTGGGATGAGGGCTCGCCGTTGGTGGTACTCAGTCGTCGTTTGCAGCAGCGGATGACTTCGCAGTGGACCCAAGGCCCGGTGGAGTTGGCGATGCGCTATGGCGAGCCGTCCATTGAAACTGTGCTGACACGTCTCGCCGCCCAGGGCATTCGCAAGGTTACCCTGGCGCCGCTTTACCCGCAGTTCGCTGACAGCACCGTGACCACGGTGGTGGAAGAAGCACGGCGTGTGGTGCGAGAGAAAAAACTCGACCTGCAATTCGCCACCCTGCAACCGTTCTACGATCAACCCGAATACCTCGACGCCCTGGTGGCCAGTGCCAAGCCGCATTTGCAGCAGGACTACGATCATCTGCTGTTCAGCTTCCACGGCCTGCCGGAACGCCATCTGCAAAAACTCAACCCTGGGCATACCTTCGATGGCGCCACCGATTGCTGCGTGAACGCGTCCCCCGAAGTGCGCGCCACCTGCTATCGCGGGCAGTGCTTCAGCGTCGCGCGGGACTTTGCCGCGCGCATGGGTCTGCCGGAGGATAAATGGTCAGTGGCCTTTCAATCGCGCCTGGGCCGGGCCAAATGGATCGAACCCTACACCGAAGCTCGCCTGGAAACCCTGGCCCAGCAAGGTGTGAAAAAGCTGCTGGTGATGTGCCCTGCGTTCGTTGCTGATTGCATCGAAACGCTGGAGGAAATCGGCGATCGCGGGTTGGAGCAGTTCCGCGAGGCCGGGGGGGAGGAATTGGTGCTGGTGCCGTGTCTGAATGATGACCCGCAGTGGGCGAAGGCGCTCAATACCTTATGTGAAAGAGCGCCGGGCTCCCTATAGGCTCAGCGTCAAACTGACTGTTAGATTGCGCGGCTCACCGGGGTTGATCCAATAGTTGCTGTAGGACCGCTCGAAGTACTTCTCATCAAACAGGTTGTTGAGGTTCAGGCCCACGGTGACGTTCTCCGTGGCCTTGTAATGCGCCAGCAGATCGACCGTGTGATAGGCCGGCAGCTCGAAATTCGTGCCGGCCTCACCGGAACGATCGCCCACATACGTGAACGCCGCGCCCAGGTCCGAGCCGCGCAATGCGCCATCCTGGAACTCATACACGCCCAAAAGACTGCCGCTGCGCTTGGCCACGCCAAGGATGCGGCTGCCGGCCGGAATGGCTTTTTCGCCTTTGGTTACTTCAGCGTCGATGTAGGCAAACGCGCCAATCACCCGTACGGCATCGGTCACTTGCCCAGTCAGTTGCAGGTCAAAACCCTGGCTGCGCGCCTTGCCCACGGCGCGGTTGAGGTTGGTGGCCGGGTCCAGGGTCAGCACGTTTTCCTTTTCGATATGGAAGGCGGCGAGGGTGGCGCTGAGGCGGTCGTCGAACAGCTCGCTCTTGATCCCCACTTCATAACCCACGCCTTCTTCGGGCTTGAAGGATTTGTTGTTGGCGTCCAGGCCGCTGTTGGGCTTGAACGATGTGGAGGCGTTGGCAAACACCCCGACCTGCGGTGTGAGCTGATAGAGCAGGCCGGCGCGTTGGGTAAAAGCGTCGTGGGTCTGCTGGCTCTTGGCGTGGTTGCGGGTGAAGTCGTCGATGCTCTGTTCGAAATGCTCGAAGCGCGCACCGAGCATGCCGCGCAGGCGGTCGGTGAAGATGATCTGGTCCTGCAGGTTCAGCGCGTGGCTTTTGGTCTGTTCGAAGAAGTCGGTGCCGGAGCGCGCGCCGTTGGGTTTGGGCTGGCCGTAGACCGGGCGGTAGATATCGATGGCGTACGGGCTGCCGGCGATAGCGGTCACGCGCTCCTTCTTGCGGTAGTCCTCGTATTCGGTGCCGACCAGCAGTTCGTGTTGCCAGCTGCCGATGTCGAACAGGCCGCGCAGCTCCAGCTGGGTAATGCTGTCGTGCCAACCCGTCGAGCGTTCGCGGTAGCGGCGGTTGACGGTGTGGCCGTCGGCGTTCAGCGCGCGGTTTTCCGAGGCGTCGCCCCACAGGCTGCCTTGCTTGTAGTGGCTGGCCAGGCGCAGTTTCCAGGCGTCGTTGAGGTGATGTTCGAGGGTCGCCTGAATGCGGTTGTTGTGGTTGTCGATGTCGCCGTCGTTGGGTTCGCCGAGGAAGGTGGAGCGGGATATACCGGGGGCGTCGACGATGCCACGGTCGAAGGTGGAGCTGTGGCGCACGAATTCGCTTTCCACCAGCAGGCTGGTGTCCGGGTCCAACTGCCAACTGAACGAAGGCGCGACGAATACCCGCTTGCTCTGCACCTGGTCGCGGAAGCTGTGGTTGTCTTCCACTGCCAGGTTGACCCGTGTCAGTACCTTACCTTCGCTGTCCAGCGGGGTGTTGACGTCCACGGCGGTGCGATAACGGTCCCAACTGCCGGCGCTGGTTTGCAGGGTGGTGAAGGCTTCAGGCTGGGGCTTCTTGGTGACGATGTTTACGGTGCCGCCGGGATCACCGCGGCCGTACAAACTGGCGGCGGGGCCCTTGAGCACTTCGATGCGTTCGATGTTCGCCGCGTCCGGTGTGCTGGGGTAGCCACGGTTGGCGCTGAAACCATCCTGATAGAACTCCGACGTGGTGAAGCCGCGCACGCTGTATTCGTAGAGGGTCAGGCCACCGAAGTTGTTCTGCTTGGACACGCCGCCGGCAAACTCCAGGGCGCGTTCTACGTTGGTGCTGCCCAGGTCCTTGAGCACCGTGGCGGGAATTACGCTGATGGATTGCGGGATGTCACGAATCGCGGTGTCGGTCTTTGTCGCGCTGGCCGAGCGGTTGGCGCGATAGCCTTTGACGGGGCCGGCGGCGGACTCATAGGCGTCGGTGGTGACGCTGATGGTGTCGAGTTCCAGGGTGTTGTCTTCGGCATAGGCGGGGTCGAGCAGCAAACCCAAGGCCAGGCCAGCCAAGGGGGCGATTCTTCGAGACGGCATGATAGAGCGTTCCAATAGCGATATTGAAACAATATAACATGCCAAATGAGAGTGGCTTGCCTTGAAACATCAACTTACAGGTGCCCGCGAATGGGCACCTGGACGAGGCGCTTTATTCCTCTTCTTTGATCGGTGCCGGCGGTGGACGCAAACCGATTTCCGCCAGCAACTTGATCTCCTTGCCGTTGCGCATCACCTGGATCGCCACCTTGTCGGTCGGCTTGATCCGCGCCACCTGGTTCATCGACTTACGGCCATCACCCGCCGGTTCACCATTGATGCTGAGGATCACATCCCCTAGTTGCAGGCCGGCTTTCTGCGCCGGGCCATCGCGGAAGATCCCGGCGACCACGATGCCTGGGCGTCCGGTCAAGCCGAAGGACTCGGCCAGTTCCTTGGTCAACGGTTGCACTTCAATCCCCAGCCAGCCACGGATCACCTGCCCGTGCTCGATGATCGACTTCATCACTTCCATCGCCAGCTTCACGGGGATCGCAAAACCGATGCCCTGTGAGCCGCCGGACTTGGAGAAAATCGCCGTGTTGATACCGGTCAGGTTGCCATTGGCATCCACCAGCGCACCGCCGGAGTTGCCCGGGTTGATCGCCGCATCGGTCTGGATGAAATCTTCGTAGCTATTAAGGCCTAACTGATTACGCCCGGTGGCACTGATAATGCCCATGGTCACGGTCTGGCCCACACCGAACGGGTTGCCGATGGCCAATGCCACGTCACCGACGCGCAAGCCATCGGAACGGCCGAGGGTGATGGACGGCAGGCTTTTCAGGTCGATCTTGAGTACCGCGAGGTCGGTTTCCGGGTCGCTGCCCACCACGCGGGCCAGGGTTTCGCGGCCGTCACGCAGGGCCACCACGATCTGGTCGGCGCCGGTGGTCACATGGTTGTTGGTGAGGATGTAGCCTTCTGGGCTCATGATCACGCCCGAACCCAGGCTGGATTCCATGCGCCGCTGCTTGGGCCCGTTGTCGCCGAAGTAGCGGCGGAACTGCGGGTCTTCAAACAGCGGGTGCGCCGGTTTGTTGATGACCTTGGTCGTGTACAGGTTGACCACCGCCGGGGCGGCGATGGTCACCGCGTCGGCATAAGTCACCGGGCCTTGCACCACCGCGCTGGTCTGCGGTGCCTGTTGCAGGTTCACATCCAGGCTGGGCAGGCCCACCAGCTCGGGGTAACGCTGAATAATCAGCATCGCGATCAGCACGCCAGCCAACAATGGCCATCCAAAAAAACGCAGCGCCTTGAGCATCAAGTAAGTCCTGACAGGTTGCAGGGGGCGAGAGAGCGCCCATAATGTCGCGCATTATACGAGGCTGTGACGCCTGCGAACGGGATATTTAGGAGTCTTTTATGGCCGTCCCCCTTACCACCCTCGTCGAGGAAGCGGACCGCTACCTCGGCAGCGCCAAAATTGCCGATTATTGCCCCAATGGCCTGCAGGTCGAGGGCCGCCCGCAAGTGATGCGCATCGTCAGTGGCGTGACGGCAAGCCAAGCCCTGCTGGACGCGGCCGTCGAAGCCCAGGCCGATTTGATCCTGGTACACCACGGCTATTTCTGGAAAGGCGAAAACCCCTGCATCACCGGCATGAAGCAGCGTCGCCTCAAGACCCTGCTCAAGCACGACATCAGCCTGTTGGCCTACCACCTGCCGCTGGACCTGCACCCCGACGTCGGCAACAACGTGCAACTTGCCCGTCAACTCGACATCACCGTCGAAGGCCCGTTGGACCCGAGCAACCCCAAGATCGTCGGCCTGGTCGGCTCCCTCGCCGAGCCCTTGTCGCCCCGTGATTTCGCGCGCCGCGTGCAGGAAGTCATGGGCCGCGAACCGCTGCTGATCGAAGGCAGCGACATGATCCGCCGCGTCGGCTGGTGCACCGGCGGTGGCCAGGGCTACATCGACCAGGCGATTGCCGCTGGCGTCGACCTGTACCTGAGCGGCGAAGCCTCCGAGCAGACCTTCCACAGCGCCCGCGAAAACGACATCAGCTTCATCGCCGCCGGCCACCACGCCACCGAGCGCTACGGCGTACAGGCCCTGGGTGATTACCTGGCGCGGCGCTTTGCCCTGGAGCATCTGTTCATCGACTGCCCCAACCCGATTTGAGGGCCAAACCTGGGGGCATATTCATATACCGTTTCGATCTAGCTGGCTCCCTGAATAGAAGCAGGTGCTGTGCTAGCATGCCCCGCTCGAACACGGCCCGCTGGCCGTCCATAAGATCGTTTTTCCGTGAGTAACCATGGTCGACAAACTGACGCATCTGAAACAGCTGGAGGCGGAAAGCATCCACATCATCCGCGAGGTCGCCGCCGAGTTCGACAACCCGGTGATGCTCTACTCGATCGGTAAAGACTCCGCCGTGATGCTGCATCTGGCACGCAAGGCCTTCTTCCCGGGCAAACTGCCGTTCCCGGTGATGCACGTCGACACCCGCTGGAAATTCCAGGAGATGTACAAGTTCCGCGACAAGATGGTCGAGGAGCTGGGCCTGGACTTGATCACCCACGTGAACCCGGACGGCGTGGCGCAGGGTATCAACCCCTTCACCCACGGCAGCGCCAAGCACACCGACATCATGAAGACCGAAGGCCTCAAGCAGGCGTTGGACAAACATGGTTTCGACGCCGCTTTCGGCGGTGCCCGTCGCGATGAAGAGAAATCCCGCGCCAAAGAGCGCGTGTATTCGTTCCGCGACAGCAAGCACCGCTGGGACCCGAAAAACCAGCGGCCCGAGCTGTGGAACGTCTACAACGGCAACGTCAACAAGGGCGAGTCGATCCGTGTGTTCCCGCTGTCCAACTGGACCGAGCTGGACATCTGGCAGTACATCTACCTCGAAGGCATCCCGATCGTGCCGCTGTACTTCGCCGCCGAGCGTGAAGTGATCGAGAAGAACGGCACGTTGATCATGATCGACGACGACCGCATCCTCGAGCACCTGTCCGACGAAGACAAAGCCCGAATCGTCAAAAAGAAAGTACGTTTCCGTACCCTTGGCTGCTACCCGTTGACGGGCGCGGTGGAGTCCGAAGCCGAGACGCTGACGGACATCATTCAGGAAATGCTCCTGACGCGAACTTCCGAGCGCCAGGGCCGTGTCATCGACCACGATGGTGCAGGCTCGATGGAAGATAAAAAACGTCAAGGCTATTTCTAAGGGGCTGTCATGTCGCATCAATCTGATTTGATCAGCGAGGACATCCTCGCCTACCTGGGCCAGCACGAGCGCAAGGAAATGTTGCGCTTCCTGACCTGCGGCAACGTCGACGACGGCAAGAGCACCCTGATCGGGCGCCTGCTGCACGACTCCAAGATGATCTACGAAGATCATCTGGAAGCCATCACCCGCGACTCGAAGAAGTCCGGCACCACCGGCGACGATATCGACCTGGCACTGCTGGTCGACGGCCTGCAGGCCCGAGCGTGAGCAAGGCATCACCATCGATGTCGCCTACCGCTACTTCTCCACCGCCAAGCGCAAATTCATCATCGCCGACACCCCCGGCCATGAGCAGTACACCCGCAACATGGCCACCGGTGCCTCCACCTGTGACCTGGCGATCATCCTGATTGACGCACGTTATGGCGTGCAGACCCAGACCCGTCGCCACAGCTTCATCGCCTCGTTGCTGGGCATCAAGCACATCGTGGTGGCCGTCAATAAGATGGACATCAACGGCTTCGACCAGAGCGTATTCGAGCAGATCAAGGCCGATTACCTGAAGTTCGCCGACGGTATCGCGTTCAAGCCGAGCACCCTGGCGTTCGTGCCAATGTCGGCGCTCAAGGGCGACAACGTGGTGAACAAGAGCGAGCGTTCGCCTTGGTACACCGGGCAGTCGCTGATGGAGATCCTCGAAACCGTCGAGATCGCCAACGACCGCAACTACACCGACCTGCGTTTCCCGGTGCAGTACGTGAACCGTCCGAACCTGAACTTCCGTGGTTTCGCCGGCACCCTGGCCAGCGGCATCGTGCACAAGGGCGACGAAGTCGTGGTGCTGCCGTCGGGCAAGAGCAGCCGCGTCAAATCCATCGTCACCTTTGAAGGTGAGTTGGAACACGCCGGCCCAGGCCAAGCCGTGACCCTGACCATGGAAGATGAGATCGATATCTCCCGTGGCGACCTGCTGGTACACGCCGACAACGTGCCGCAAGTGACCGATGCCTTCGACGCCATGCTGGTGTGGATGGCCGAAGAGCCGATGCTGCCGGGCAAGAAATACGACATCAAGCGCGCCACCAGCTACGTGCCGGGTTCCATCACCAGCATCGTGCACCGCGTGGATGTGAACACCCTGGCCGAAGGTCCGGCGAGTTCGCTGCAACTGAACGAAATTGGCCGGGTCAAGGTCAGCCTCGACGCCGCCATCGCCCTGGACGGTTACGACAGCAACCGCACCACCGGCGCGTTCATTGTCATCGACCGTTTGACCAACGGCACCGTGGCAGCGGGCATGATCATCGCGCCGCCGGTCACCCACGGCAGCTCGGCGCAACACGGCAAGCTGGCTCACGTCGCCACCGAAGAACGCGCACTGCGCTTTGGCCAGCAACCGGCCACCGTGTTGTTCAGTGGCCTGTCGGGCGCCGGCAAGAGCACCTTGGCCTACGCGGTTGAGCGCAAGCTCTTCGACATGGGCCGTGCGGTGTTCGTGCTGGATGGCCAGAACCTGCGTCACGACCTGAACAAAGGCTTGCCGCAGGACCGGGCTGGGCGTACCGAGAACTGGCGTCGTGCCGCTCACGTAGCGCGTCAGTTCAACGAGGCGGGCCTGCTGACCCTGGCCGCGTTCGTGGCGCCGGATGCCGAAGGCCGCGAACAGGCCAAGGCGCTGATTGGCAGTGATCGTTTGCTGACCGTCTACGTGCAAGCGTCGCCGTTGGTGTGCGCCGAGCGTGATCCGCAGGGCCTGTACGCGGCGGGTGGGGATAACATCCCTGGCGAATCCTTCCCGTACGACGTGCCGTTGAATGCCGACCTGGTGATCGACACCCAGGCCTTGTCGTTGGAAGAAAGCGTCAAGCAAGTGCTAGAGCTGTTGCGTCAGCGCGGCGCGATCTAAAGATCGCAGCCACAAAAAAGCCCGCCATCGAGTGATCGATGGCGGGCTTTTTCATGAATTATCGAGGGTACTGGGTATGCAGCTTTTCCAGTAATGCGTCCTTGTCTTCCCACAACCGGTTGATCCAACCCTGGAACGCCGTCCGGTACTCCCCATCCTGCTCATAATTCTTGCCAATGAACGCGGCCGGGATCTGCACTTCTTCAAACTGCACCACAACGTCCTGCACATTCCCGCACAGCAAATCCCAATACCCAGGGCGACCGGCGGGGTAGTGAATGGTCACATTGACCAATGACTTCAACTGCTCACCCATCGCATCCAGCACAAACGCAATGCCACCGGCTTTAGGCTTGAGCAGATAACGGAACGGCGACTTTTGCTGTGCATGCTTGCCCGGGGTAAACCGCGTGCCTTCGGCAAAGTTGAAAATGCCCACCGGGTTGTCGCGAAACTTCGCACAGGTCTTGCGGGTGGTTTCCAGGTCCTTGCCTTTCTTTTCCGGGTGTTTTTCCAGGTAGGCCTTGGTGTAGCGCTTCATGAACGGAAAGCCCAGAGCCCACCATGCCAGGCCAATCACCGGCACCCATATCAGCTCCTGTTTCAGGAAGAACTTCAGCGGACGAACCCGCCGGTTCAGCACGTATTGCAGCACCATGATGTCGACCCAGCTCTGGTGGTTGCTGGTCACCAGGTACGAGTGCTGATAGTCCAGCCCCTCCAGGCCGGTGAGGTGCCAGCGCGTGCGCCGCACCAGGTTCATCCAGCCCTTGTTGTTGGTCACCCAGGCTTCATGGGTGTGGTTCATCAGCCATTCGCTGAAGCGCTTGGCAAACGGCAACGCCTTGAACAGCGCCACGATAAACAGGAACGAACACAACAGGATCGTGTTCAGCGCCAACAACAGCGACGCAATCACCCCGCGCACGGCGGCAGGTAGAAAATCCAGCATTTAGATATCCATAGGTCGGTTGGCGGCTTGGATCGCAGTGAGCGCGATGGTGTACACGATGTCGTCTACCTGGGCGCCGCGCGGCAGGTCGTTGACCGGTTTGCGCAGGCCTTGAAGCATCGGCCCCAGGCTCACGCAATCGGCGCTGCGCTGCACGGCCTTGTGGGTGGTGTTGCCGGTGTTGAGGTCGGGGAACACAAATACGGTGGCCTTGCCGGCGACCTGGCTGTTGGGCGCCAGTTGCCGGGCAACGTTTTCGTTGGCGGCGGCGTCGTATTGCAGCGGCCCGTCGATCAACAACGAGCTTTGCTGTTCGTGGGCGAGCAGGGTGGCTTCGCGGACTTTTTCCACTTCCTCGCCGCTGGCCGAGTCGCCGCTGGAATAGCTGATCATCGCCACGCGCGGCGTGATGCCGAATGCCGCCGCCGAGTCGGCACTTTGCAACGCGATCTCCGCCAATTCGGCGGCGCTTGGGTGCGGGTTCATCACGCAGTCGCCGTACACCAGCACCTGCTCGGGGAACAGCATGAAGAACACCGACGACACCAGCGTGCAGCCCGGCGCCGTTTTAATCAGCTGCAGGGCAGGGCGGATGGTATTGGCGGTGGAGTGGATGACGCCGGACACCAGGCCGTCCACTTCGTCCAGCGCGAGCATCATGGTGGCGATCACCACGGTGTCTTCCAGCTGCTGCTCGGCCATCGGCGCGTTGAGGCTCTTGCTCTTGCGCAGCGCGACCATCGGCTCGACGTAGCGCTGGCGGATCAGGTCCGGGTCGAGAATCTCCAGGCCTTCGGGCAATTCGATGCCCTGGGCGCGGGCGACCGCTTCCACGTCCGCCGGCTTGGCCAGCAACACGCAGCGCGCAATGCCCCGCGCCTGGCAGATCGCGGCGGCTTGCACGGTCAGTGGTTCGCTGCCTTCGGGCAATACAATGCGTTTGTTGGCGGCCTGGGCGCGCTGGATCAACTGATAGCGGAACACCGCCGGCGACAGGCGCATCTCCCGTGGCGTGCCGCAACGCTGATGCAACCAGCGCGCATCCAGATGGCTGGCGACGAAGTCGGTGATGATCTCCGCACGTTCGCGATCATCAATCGGGATTTCCTTGTTGAGGCTGTTGAGCTGGTTCGCCGTGTCGTAGGAACCGGTGCTCACCGACAACACCGGCAGCCCGGCCTGGAACGCGCCACGGCATAACTCCATGATGCGCGGGTCGGGCAGGGTGTCGCTGGTCAGCAGCAGGCCGGCCAGGGGCACGCCGTTGATCGCGGCGAGGCTGACGGCGAGGATGATGTCGTCGCGGTCGCCGGGGGTCACCACCAATACGCCGGGCTTGAGCAGCTCCACGGTGTTACGCATGGTGCGGGCGCAGATGATGATTTTGGTCATGCGCCGGGTTTCGTAGTCGCCGGCGTTGAGGATCTGCGCGCCCATCAGGTCGGCCACGTCACGTGTGCGCGGGGCGTTGAGTTCCGGTTGATAGGGAATGCAGCCGAGCAGGCGGAAATCACCGCTGCGCAACAGGGGCGAATGCTCTTTGAGGCGCGCCGCGAAGGCTTCCATGCTTTCGTCGGTGCGCACCTTGTTGAGGATCACGCCGAGCACTTTCGGGTCTTTCGGCCCGCCGAACAGTTGGGCCTGCAATTCCACGCGCCCGGAGAGTTCGGTGAGCACTTCGTTTTCCGGGGCCGAGACCAGGATCACTTCCGCATCCAGGCTCTTGGCCAGGTGCAGGTTGACCCGCGCCGCATAGCTGGCGCTGCGGGTCGGCACCATGCCTTCGACGATCAGTACGTCCTTGCCCACGGCGGCTTGTTGGTACAGCGTGATGATTTCTTCGAGCAGTTCGTCGAGCTGGCCGTCGCCGAGCATGCGCTCCACGTGGGCCAGGCCCAGGGGCTGTGGCGGCTTGAGGCCATGGGTGCGCGCCACCAGTTCGGTGGAACGCTCGGGGCCGGTATCGCCGGGGTGTGGTTGGGCAATCGGCTTGAAGAACCCGACTTTCAGCCCGGCCCGCTCAAGGGTACGCACCAGCCCCAGGCTGATGGAGGTCAGACCCACACCAAAATCGGTGGGCGCGATAAAAAAAGTCTGCATGCGAATTCTCTGAAGGTGCATGGCTTCGGTGAGGCTCTATGGTTGAACGTCTACCGGGAATCAGGCGCCAAGGTTATCGTTATTCGTGTGCTTGCGCACACCAGCCGCAGGCAAAGGGCTGGCCTATTTTTTCAAGGCGTTGCGCGGGGTCGAGTACCCAGGCGCGGGACTGCCAGGGTGGCTGGTGGCGCAGGTGCTGGGTGTGGCCACAGGACAGCTCCGCAACCCAGTGCTGGTCGTCATCCTGATGGAACCCGATGATGAAGGATGCCGTTGATCGGTCCCGTCTGTCCGGGTTCTGTTCGCTTTCGGGCAAATCCTTGTTTAGACTTGTCCGTTCTTCATTCTTATGCAAAAGGTCTCGCCCCATGACGATCGCCGCTAACAAGGCTGTCTCCATCGACTATACCCTGACCAACGACGCTGGTGAGGTCATCGACAGCTCCGCCGGCGGCGCGCCGCTGGTCTACCTGCAAGGCGCAGGTAACATCATCCCAGGCCTGGAAAAGGCTCTGGAAGGCAAGAACGTCGGTGATGAGCTGACCGTTGCCGTAGAACCTGAAGATGCCTACGGCGAGTACTCGGCCGAACTGGTCAGCACCCTGAGCCGCAGCATGTTCGAAGGCGTTGACGAACTGGAAGTGGGCATGCAGTTCCACGCTTCCGCGCCAGACGGCCAAATGCAGATCGTGACCATCCGTGATCTGGACGGCGACGACGTGACCGTCGACGGCAACCACCCTCTGGCTGGCCAGCGCCTGAACTTCCAAGTGAAGATCGTTGCTATCCGCGACGCTTCCCAGGAAGAGGTGGCCCACGGCCACGTCCACGGTGAAGGCGGTCACCAGCACTGATTGATGTAGTAATCAGTTGCTAGCAAAAACGCCCCGACTGGTTCGGGGCGTTTTTTTTGTGCCCAAAAAGTGACTCAGGCGCGGCTCTTTTGTGGCGAGGGAGCTTGCTCCCGCTGGGGCGCGAAGCGGCCCCCGCTCTTTGAAAAGACTAGGACTGCTACGCAGTCCAGCGGGAGCAAGCTCCCTCGCCACAGGCACAAACAAAAATGCCCCACACCTTTCGGTCCGGGGCATTTCTTAACTGTTGCGTAACCTGGGTTACGCGGCAGTTGTTACCACTTAGGCTGCAGCAGCGACGCTCAGAGCCTTGATGTGGCCATTCAGACGGCTCTTATGACGAGCGGCCTTGTTCTTGTGGATGATGCCTTTATCGGCCATGCGGTCGATAACTGGCACAGCCAGAACGTAAGCTGCTTGAGCTTTTTCAGCGTCTTTGGTGTCGATGGCTTTAACTACATTCTTGATGTAGGTACGAACCATGGAACGCAGGCTGGCGTTGTGGCTGCGACGCTTCTCAGCCTGTTTTGCACGTTTTTTGGCGGAAGGTGTGTTGGCCACCGTCGAGCTCCTCGAAAGACTTTTTAGGAAATAGCAAACAAAATAGGCCGCGAATCATGCCGATGACTTGATGGGTTGTCAAGGGCGGCTGATGCGAACTGCTGAGTGGTCGATCTGAAGAGGCGGGTGATTTATTTCCGGCGCTTGACCTGTAAACTCGCGAGCTTTGGCTCTGTGCTGTTGCAGGCGCGCAGTATCGCATAAACAGGCGCTTTGTTCGCCTGCTCTTTATCTAAAGGCGCAAACTCTTTCAATGAATCTGCTCAAATCGTTGGCTGCCGTCAGCTCTATCACGATGATCTCCCGGGTTTTGGGGTTTGTGCGTGACACCCTGCTGGCGCGCATTTTTGGCGCCAGCATGGCCACGGATGCGTTCTTTATTGCCTTCAAACTGCCCAACCTGCTGCGGCGGATCTTTGCCGAAGGCGCGTTTTCCCAGGCCTTCGTGCCGATCCTGGCCGAATACAAGACCCAGCAGGGCGAAGAAGCCACCCGCACCTTTATTGCCTACGTCTCAGGCCTGTTGACCCTTGTTTTGATGCTGGTAACCGTCCTCGGCATGCTCGCCGCGCCCTGGGTGATCTGGGCCACGGCGCCTGGTTTTGCCAATACCCCGGAAAAATTTGCGCTGACCACCGACCTGCTGCGGGTGACCTTTCCTTATATATTGCTGATCTCCCTGTCTTCCTTGGCTGGTGCGATCCTCAACACTTGGAACCGTTTCTCAGTGCCGGCCTTCGTGCCGACCCTGCTGAACGTCAGCATGATCATCTTCGCGCTGTTCCTCACGCCTTACTTCGATCCACCGGTGATGGCCCTGGGCTGGGCCGTACTGGCCGGCGGCCTGGCGCAATTGCTCTACCAACTGCCGCACTTGAAAAAGATCGGCATGCTTGTGCTGCCGCGCCTGAACCTCAAGGACACCGGCGTATGGCGCGTGATGCGCAATATGCTGCCGGCGATCCTCGGTGTGTCGGTCAGCCAGATTTCCCTGATCATCAATACGGCGTTCGCCTCGCTGCTGGTGTCCGGCTCGGTGTCGTGGATGTACTACGCCGACCGTCTGATGGAGTTGCCGTCCGGCGTGCTGGGCGTGGCGTTGGGCACGATTCTGCTGCCGACCCTGGCGCGCACCTATGCCAGCAAGGATCGCCAGGAGTATTCACGCATTCTCGACTGGGGCCTGCGCCTGTGCTTTGTATTGGTGCTGCCATGTGCCCTGGCGCTGGGGATCCTGGCCGAGCCGTTGACCGTGTCGCTGTTTCAATACGGCCAGTTCGATGCCCATGACGCCTTGATGACCCAGCACGCGCTGGTCGCCTATTCCGTCGGCCTGCTTGGCATTATCGTGATCAAAGTGCTGGCTCCCGGCTTCTATGCCCAGCAGAACATCCGTACGCCGGTGAAAATCGCGATATTCACGCTGATCGTCACGCAACTGCTCAACCTGGTGTTTATCGGCCCGCTGGCCCACGCCGGCCTGGCCCTGGCGATCAGTGCGGGTGCGTGCATCAACGCCGGGCTGTTGTTTTACCAATTGCGTAAGCAGCAGATGTTCCAGCCGCAGCCAGGCTGGGGCCTGTTTGCCCTCAAGTTGCTGGTGGCGGTGGCCATGATGTCGGCCGTGCTGCTGGGCCTGATGCACTTCATGCCGGCGTGGGATGAAGGCCAAATGCTGGAGCGCTTCATGCGTCTTGGCGTGTTGGTCGTCGCGGGCGTGGTGGTGTACTTCGGGATGTTGCTGCTGCAGGGCTTCCGCCTGCGGGATTTCAATCGCAAGTCCCTGGGTTAGAGAGTTTGCCGCGATAAAACCGTTGTTTTATCGATTCGATCCATTTGGCCTGTGCTGTTGCCTGTCGTCCGGGGCCGGGTGTGGTTATAATCGACCACTTTATGAGCAAGAAGCGCGTTATGCAGCTGGTTCGAGGTCTCCACAACCTGCGCCCCGAGCATCGGGGCTGCGTCGCCACTATTGGCAACTTTGACGGTGTTCACCGTGGCCACCAGGCTATCCTGGCTCGGCTGCGCGAACGCGCGGTCGAGTTGGGCGTGCCCAGCTGCGTGGTGATTTTCGAGCCACAGCCGCGGGAATACTTCACCCCCGAAACCGCGCCAGCCCGCCTGGCCCGCCTGCGGGACAAGCTGCAATTGCTGGCTGAAGAGGGCGTGGACCGTGTCCTCTGCCTGGCCTTCAACCAGCGTTTGCAAAGCCTGAGCGCTGCCGAGTTCGTCGACCGTATCCTGGTCGATGGCCTGGGCGTGCAGCATTTGGAGGTCGGTGACGATTTCCGCTTCGGTTGCGACCGTGTCGGGGATTTCGATTTCCTGCAACACGCGGGCGTCAACCAGGGTTTTACCGTCGAAGCCGCGCAAACCGTCGAACTGGACGGCCTGCGCGTGAGCAGTACCCAGGTGCGTAACGCCCTGGCTGCTGCCGACTTCGCCTTGGCCGAGCGTTTGCTCGGTCGCCCGTTCCGCATTGCCGGGCGGGTCCTGCACGGCCAGAAGCTGGCGCGCCAATTGGGCACGCCAACCGCCAACGTGCAACTCAAGCGCCGTCGTGTGCCGCTGACCGGGGTCTACCTGGTGAGCGTCGACATCGACGGCCAATCGTGGCCCGGAGTCGCCAACATAGGCGTCAGGCCCACGGTTGCAGGTGATGGCAAGGCCCACCTGGAAGTACACCTGCTGGATTTTGCCGGTGATCTGTATGACCGGCGTTTGACGGTGGTTTTCCACCAGAAGCTGCGTGAAGAGCAGCGTTTCGCCTCCCTTGAGGCGTTGAAAACGGCGATCAATGCGGATGTCGCCGCCGCCCGTGCACTAGCCGCACCTAGCGCCCATCGCTAACCGAAGAGCCTTAAATGACCGACTATAAAGCCACGCTAAACCTTCCGGACACCGCCTTCCCAATGAAGGCCGGCCTGCCACAGCGCGAACCGCAGATCCTGCAGCGCTGGGACAGTATTGGCCTGTACGGAAAGTTGCGCGAAATTGGCAAGGATCGTCCGAAATTCGTCCTGCACGACGGCCCTCCTTATGCCAACGGCACGATTCACATCGGTCATGCGCTGAACAAGATTCTCAAGGACATGATCCTGCGCTCGAAAACCCTGTCGGGCTTCGACGCGCCGTACGTGCCGGGTTGGGACTGCCACGGCCTGCCGATCGAACACAAAGTCGAAGTGACCTACGGCAAGAACCTGGGCGCGGATAAAACCCGCGAACTGTGCCGTGCCTACGCCACCGAACAAATCGAAGGGCAGAAGTCCGAATTCATCCGCCTGGGTGTGCTGGGCGAGTGGGACAACCCCTACAAGACCATGAACTTCAAGAACGAGGCCGGGGAAATCCGTGCCTTGGCCGAGATCGTCAAGGGCGGTTTCGTGTTCAAGGGCCTCAAGCCTGTGAACTGGTGCTTCGACTGCGGTTCGGCCCTGGCTGAAGCGGAAGTCGAGTACGAAGACAAGAAGTCCTCGACCATCGACGTGGCCTTCCCGATCGCCGACGACGCCAAGCTGGCCGAGGCCTTTGGCCTCTCTTCCCTGGCCAAGCCGGCCGCCATCGTGATTTGGACCACCACCCCGTGGACCATCCCGGCCAACCAGGCGCTGAACGTGCACCCGGAGTTCACCTATGCCCTGGTGGACGTCGGTGATCGCCTGCTGGTGCTGGCCGAGGAAATGGTCGAGGCCTGCCTGGCCCGCTACGAGCTGCAAGGTTCGGTCATCGCGACCACCACCGGCAGCGCGCTGGAGCTGATCAACTTCCGCCACCCGTTCTATGACCGCCTGTCGCCGGTGTACCTGGCTGACTACGTTGAGCTGGGTTCGGGCACCGGTATCGTTCACTGCTCGCCTGCCTATGGCGTAGACGACTTTGTGATCTGTAAGAAGTACGGCCTGGTCAACGACGACATCATCAACCCGGTGCAAAGCAACGGCGTGTATGTACCGTCGCTGGAGTTCTTCGGCGGTCAGTTCATCTTCAAGGCCGATCAGCCGATCATCGAAAAGCTGCGTGAGGTCGGTGCGCTGATGCAAACCGCCACCATCCAGCACAGCTACATGCACTGCTGGCGCCACAAGACCCCGCTGATCTACCGCGCCACCGCGCAGTGGTTCATCGGTATGGACAAAGAGCCCACCAGCGGCGACACCCTGCGTGTGCGCTCGCTCAAAGCCATCGAGGACACTAAGTTCGTCCCGGCCTGGGGCCAGGCGCGCCTGCACTCGATGATCGCCAACCGTCCGGACTGGTGCATCTCCCGTCAGCGTAACTGGGGCGTGCCGATCCCGTTCTTCCTGAACAAGGAAAGCGGCGAGCTGCACCCACGTACCGTCGAACTGATGGAACAAGTGGCCCAGCGCGTTGAACAGGAAGGCATCGAGGCCTGGTTCAAGCTGGACGCCGCCGAACTGTTGGGCGACGAAGCGCCGCAGTACGACAAGATCAGCGACACCCTCGACGTGTGGTTCGATTCGGGTACTACCCACTGGCACGTGCTGCGCGGCTCGCACCCGATGGGTCACGAGACCGGCCCGCGTGCCGACCTGTACCTGGAAGGCTCCGACCAACACCGTGGCTGGTTCCACTCGTCGTTGCTGACCGGTTGCGCCATCGACAACCACGCGCCGTACCGCGAACTGCTGACCCACGGCTTCACCGTCGACGAGACGGGCCGCAAGATGTCCAAGTCGCTGAAGAACGTGATCGAGCCGAAAAAGATCAACGACACCCTGGGCGCCGACATCATGCGCCTGTGGGTTGCGTCGACCGACTATTCGGGCGAAATCGCCGTATCGGACCAGATCCTGGCCCGCAGCGCCGATGCCTACCGCCGCATCCGTAATACCGCACGCTTCCTGCTGTCGAACCTGACCGGTTTCAACCCGGCCACCGACATCCTGCCGGCCGAGGACATGCTTGCCCTCGACCGTTGGGCCGTGGACCGTACCTTGTTGCTGCAACGCGAGTTGCAGGAAAACTACGGCGAATACCGCTTCTGGAACGTGTACTCGAAGATTCACAACTTCTGCGTGCAGGAGCTGGGTGGTTTTTACCTCGACATCATCAAGGACCGCCAGTACACCACCGGCGCCAACAGCAAGGCTCGCCGCTCGGCGCAGACCGCGCTGTATCACATCTCCGAAGCGCTGGTGCGCTGGATCGCACCGATCCTGGCCTTCACCGCCGACGAACTGTGGGAATACCTGCCGGGCGAGCGTAACGAGTCCGTGATGCTCAACACCTGGTACGAAGGCCTGACCGAATTGCCGGCCGACTTCGAACTGGGTCGCGAGTACTGGGAAGGCGTGATGGCCGTGAAGGTTGCGGTGAACAAGGAGCTGGAAGTGCAACGTGCGGCCAAGGCCGTCGGTGGCAACCTGCAAGCCGAAGTCACCCTGTTCGCCGAAGACGGCTTGACCGCCGACCTGGCCAAGCTGAGCAACGAGCTGCGCTTCGTGCTGATCACCTCCACCGCGAGCCTGGCGCCATTCGCCCAGGCCCCGGCGGACGCGGTCGCCACCGAAGTGCCGGGCCTCAAGCTCAAAGTGGTCAAGTCGGCCTTCCCTAAGTGCGCCCGTTGCTGGCACTGCCGTGAAGACGTCGGCGTGAACCCTGAGCATCCGGAAATCTGTGGTCGCTGCGTCGACAACATCTCGGGTGCTGGTGAGGTTCGCCACTATGCCTGATGCCAGCCGTTTCGGACGTCTGGGCTGGCTCGTACTGAGTCTGCTGGTCCTGGTCATCGACCAGGTCAGCAAGGCTCATTTCGAAGGCTCCCTGCAGATGTTCCAGCAGATCGTGGTGATCCCGGATTACTTCAGCTGGACCCTGGCCTACAACACCGGCGCCGCTTTCAGCTTTTTGGCTGATGGCGGTGGCTGGCAGCGCTGGCTATTTGCCCTGATCGCCGTGGTGGTCAGTGCGGTGCTGGTGGTGTGGCTCAAGCGTCTTGGTCGCGATGACACCTGGCTGGCGGTCGCCTTGGCCCTGGTGTTGGGCGGCGCGCTGGGCAACCTGTACGACCGCATCGCCCTTGGCCATGTGATCGACTTTATCCTGGTGCATTGGCAGAACCGCTGGTACTTCCCGGCGTTCAACTTTGCCGACAGCGCCATCACCGTTGGTGCAATCATGCTGGCGTTGGACATGTTCAAAAGTAAGAAAACCGGAGAGACCGTTAATGACTGATCAGGTATTGGCTGAGCAACGCATCGGCCAGAACACGGAAGTCACCTTGCATTTCGCACTGCGCCTGGAGAATGGCGATACGGTCGACAGCACGTTCGACAAAGCCCCGGCCACCTTCAAGGTTGGCGATGGCAACCTGCTGCCGGGTTTCGAAGCGGCCCTGTTCGGCTTCAAGGCCGGCGACAAGCGCACCCTGCAGATCCTGCCGGAAAACGCCTTTGGCCAGCCCAACCCGCAAAACGTGCAGATCATCCCGCGTTCGCAGTTCCAGGACATGGACCTGTCGGAAGGCCTGTTGGTGATCTTCAATGATGCGGCGAATACCGAACTGCCTGGCGTGGTGAAAACCTTCGATGACGCGCAAGTGACCATCGACTTCAACCACCCGTTGGCCGGTAAAACCTTGACCTTTGATGTTGAAATCATCGACGTTAAAGCGATCTAACAGAAGATTCCGGCCTATTGTGGGACGGGGCTTGTTGTGGCGAGGGAGCTTGCTCCCGCTGGAGTGCGTAGCGCTCCCAAACTGATCATAGAGATATGTCTGGACTGTTTTGGGGCTGCTGCGCAGCCCAGCGGGAGCAAGCTCCCTCGCCACAAGAGGCTCGCTCCTACAGGGCAAGACACGAGGCACAGCATGCAAATCAAACTCGCCAACCCCCGTGGCTTCTGCGCCGGCGTGGACCGGGCGATCGAAATCGTCAACCGCGCCCTGGAAGTCTTCGGGCCGCCGATTTACGTGCGTCATGAAGTCGTCCACAACAAATTCGTGGTCGAAGACCTGCGCGCGCGTGGCGCCATCTTTGTCGAAGAGCTGGACCAGGTGCCGGACGACGTCATTGTCATCTTCAGCGCCCACGGTGTTTCCCAGGCTGTGCGTACCGAAGCGGCAGGCCGAGGCCTCAAAGTTTTTGATGCCACCTGCCCGCTGGTGACCAAGGTGCATATCGAAGTCGCGCGCTACAGCCGCGACGGTCGAGAGTGCATCCTGATCGGTCATGCCGGCCACCCGGAAGTCGAAGGCACCATGGGCCAGTACGACGCCAGCAATGGCGGGGCGATTTACCTGGTGGAGGACGAAAAAGACGTCGCCAACCTGCAGGTACACAACCCCGAGCGCCTGGCATTCGTGACCCAGACCACCCTGTCGATGGACGACACCAGCCGCGTGATCGACGCGCTGCGCAGCCGCTTCCCGGCCATTGGCGGGCCACGTAAGGATGACATCTGCTACGCCACTCAAAACCGACAGGACGCGGTCAAGCAATTGGCCGATGAATGCGATGTGGTTTTGGTCGTTGGCAGCCCCAACAGCTCCAACTCCAACCGCTTGCGTGAGTTGGCGGAACGTATGGCAACTCCGGCGTACCTGATCGACGGCGCCGAAGACATGCAGCGTAGCTGGTTCGATGGCGTCGAGCGTATCGGTATCACGGCGGGCGCTTCGGCCCCGGAAGTGCTGGTGCGCGGCGTTATCCAGCAACTGCATGCCTGGGGTGCCACCGGTGCCGACGAACTGGCTGGGCGCGAAGAGAACATCACCTTCTCTATGCCCAAGGAACTGCGGGTTCGCTCGCTGCTCTGAGTGCCTGTGTGCCGGAGTCACTCCGGCACAACGCCTGCTCGGCACGCTCGCTGCGCAGGCTGATGCGCCCGCTGGGCGCCAGTACGACCTGATACAGGCTCTGCGCTTGATCCATCTCGCATACATGCACAGTGCCCGCGCGAAAACCTCCCCCTGAAAACACCGGTTCGCCCAATCCGCTGAAGCGCACCTGGCTCTTGACCGGCCCATTGCCGACTATTGGCCCACGACCGTTATCCTGATGCTCCCGCAGCACGGGGTTGTCGTCATCCAGGTGGCCGCGTCCGCTCACATCCACAGTGACCCGCCAGCCCTGGCTCCAGTCTTCTTCCCGTGCATGAATGACCACCGGCTGGTTACGGGCGATGGCTTCAGAGCGCGCGTAGCGCAGGCCTGCGGTCAAGGACTGTGCGGCGCTGTGTCTCTGCTGTGATTCCATCAATCCCTTGAAATTCGGGGTTGCCAGGCTGGCCAGGATGCCGCTCACGATCAGTCCGAGCAGCAGTTCGATCAGGGTGAAACCTTGTTGGCGCATGTATCGTCCCTCCTTGGATTCAGGTGCAGTCCTAGGTATAGCGCCCCGTGCGTTACGCTGAATGATGGCCTTCATGTCCAAAGTATTTCCCTTTGTTCCGGGAGCAGCGCGAGCGAAAAACCGGCGCTAGTCTTGGGCCGCACAGCAGATTTTTCCTGCTTTTTTCGGACCTCGACACGGATGACGACGGTAATGCTTGCCTGCCCCAACAGCGGTTTTCCCCAGGATTTTTCTCGACGCCAAATCGGCATGACGCTGATCGAGGTGCTGGTTGCCGTGCTGGTTCTCGCCATCGGCCTGCTGGGCGCGGCAGTGATCCAGCTCAATGCGCTCAAGTACACAGACAGTTCCCGAATGACCAGCCAGGCCAGTTTCATTGCCTACGACATGCTTGACCGAATCCGCGCCAATTCCGCTGTCGACTACTCCTGGGGCCGGGCCGAACGTGCGCCGGCCAGCAGTGCGTCTGCCAGCGTGCGCGATCTGGACCTGCATGATTTCGAGGCCAATATCCTCGGCTTTGCCGGGGCGAGCGCCAAAGGCTCGGTGTCGGTCAGTGCGGGTGAGGTGACGGTCAGCATCAGTTGGGACGATAGCCGGGGCACGAACAGGCCGGGAGCTCGGGAAACATTCACCCTGACCAGTCGCGTCAGCGATGAATCGAGGGGGGCGCAATGAGGCGTCGTGTTGGGGGATTCAGCCTGGTGGAATTGCTGCTGGCGTTGGCCACGGGCTTGGTATTGGTGTTGGGGGGGACTCAGGTGCTGATCGGTTCCAGAGCCACCCACGCCAGCCAGCAGGCTGCGATGTTGCTGCAGGATGACGCACGCTTCGTGCTGGGCAAGATGACCCAGGATATTCGCCAGGCAGGGATGTTTGGCTGTTTGGCCACGGCGTTTATCGACAATGCCCCGCCGGCCTTCGATCAGCCTGTCAGTTGGAAGATCGAGGCGGGGGCCAAGTCGCTGACGCTAGTCACGGCAGATGTTGGTAACGAGAATGGCAAGGCTGACTGGACCGTATTGTCCGACTGCACGGGCACCGCCCAGGCCTACGCAGGTAGTTCTCCTGCGCCTGCCCCCGGACAACTTCGCTTTGCGCTGCGCCAGATCACCTACACCTTCGAAGCCGGTCAATTGAAAGTCAGCACGCCTGCGGCCCCCGCCAAGGCCGTGCTGGTGGATAACGTGCAGGCTTTCGATATCAGCTATGGCGTGGCTGCCAAACCCTCGTCGACGGAGGTGGCGCGTTACGACGCGAGCCCGGCGGACCTGGGCTTGATACGCAGCGTGCGCATCCTGATGACGCTGCAAGATCCCGCCGGACGCGTGAAAGATCAAACCTACAGCGTCGTGGCGGCGCTGCGAAACCGTCTGGGGTAGCGCCGCCATGAAGCTTAAAGAACCTATTCGCCTGCGGCAGGCCGGCATGGTGCTGCTGATCAGCCTGGTGTTGTTGCTGCTTTTGTCGCTGATCGGTCTGTCATCCATGCAAGGCGCGGTCACCCAGCAAAAGGTCACCGCTAGCCTCTGGCACCGCAATCAGTCACTGCAAAGCGCCGAGAGCGGCTTGCGACGCGGAGAGTCGAGCGTGCAGCGGTCATTTGCGACACTGCTGCCGTGCCGGTCGATTGTCACCTGTGCACCGCCGGCCGCCGCCTATTCGGTAGTTGGGGCTGGGCTGGACCCTGTCTCGGGTATCACTTGGACTGCACTGGACGGCGGTCTATACGGCATTCAATCCCTGGGACCTGCGGTGGGGCTGGCGCATGTACCACCACAAACCGTGGCCGACGTATATCGAGTGACGGCCGTCGGATTAAGCGGCCAATTGCGCACGGTGCTGGAGAGCGTCTATGCGCGGGTAGAAGAGGAGGGCGGCTCGCGTTTTCAGCGGGTGGCCTGGCGGCAACTTCAATAAGGAGCGTTGAAATGGGCATGGACAGCCAGGGCTTTACCCTGATCGAGTTACTGATCGCCGTCGTGATCATTGCGGTGCTGGCCGGGATTGCTTACCCCGGCTACACCAGCCATATGAAAAAGGTCTATCGCGCGGAAATCGTCGCGTTGTTGACCGACCAGGCTCAGCACCTGGAGCGGTTTTATACGAGGAGCGGCACTTTTATTGATGCAAGCGGCGTCAGCGAGGGCAATGATCGCTATAGAATCACCGCTGCATTGAACCCTCAGGATTTCCAGTTGGTGGCTACGCCTGGCGTCGGCTCGGTGATGACCGGCGACCTTTGCGGCGACTTCAGCCTGACCAGCGCCGGTGCGCGGACCAATCCGGGCGCCGCCCCGGACATGTCGCGCAAGCTGTGCTGGGGGCAATGATGAGGGTGCTGGACGACTGGGCGCCAGGTGCGCGTGTTCCTATTTATCGGCTGGATCAAATGATGGCAGAGCAACAGCAGGTAGTGATTGTCGGTGGCGGGGTCATCGGCTTGTTGACGGCATTCAACCTGGCGACCCAAGGGCAAGCCGTGGTGCTGCTGGAGCGCGCGGGGTTGGGACAGGAGTCCTCCTGGGCGGGCGGCGGTATTGTCTCGCCGCTGTATCCGTGGCGCTACAGCCCGGCTGTCACTGCACTCGCGCATTGGTCCCAGGACTTTTATCCACAGCTGGCGCAGCGCCTGTTCGCCCAGACGGGGGTTGATCCAGAGGTGCATACCACCGGCCTTTACTGGCTGGACCTGGACGACGAAGCCGAAGCCCTGGCCTGGGCTGCGCGAGAAGGACGCCCCTTGAGCAAAGTGGATGTCTCGGCTGCCCATGATGCCGTCCCAGTGCTGGGCGGCGGGTACTCCAGCGCGATCTACATGGCTGACGTCGCCAATGTGCGCAATCCGCGCCTGGTCAAATCCCTCAAGGCGGCGCTGCTGGCGTTGCCCGGCGTGACCGTTCACGAGCAATCTGAAGTGACAGGGTTTGTTCTGGATGCGGGCAATGTCGTGGGGGTGAACACCGCCAATGGGCCGATCTTCGGCGATCAGGTCGTATTGGCGGCTGGCGCCTGGAGCGGTGAATTGCTGGGTACGTTGGGCCTGTCGCTGCCGGTCGAGCCGGTCAAGGGCCAGATGATCCTGTACAAATGCGCTTCGGATTTCCTGTCGAGCATGGTCCTGGCCAAGGGGCGTTATGCGATCCCGCGGCGTGACGGGCACATCTTGATCGGCAGTACCCTGGAGCATGAAGGTTTCGACAAGACCCCCACCGAAA
Source organism: Pseudomonas azotoformans (assembly GCF_001579805.1). Classification (NCBI taxonomy): domain Bacteria; kingdom Pseudomonadati; phylum Pseudomonadota; class Gammaproteobacteria; order Pseudomonadales; family Pseudomonadaceae; genus Pseudomonas; species Pseudomonas azotoformans. The sequence continues at coordinate 2,416,358 of NZ_CP014546.1, forward strand.
CAGCGCTGCAAAGCCTCAAGGCATCCGCGGTGGAGTTGATTCCCGCCCTGGCGGGCGCCGAGGTGGTTGGGCACTGGGCCGGATTGCGCCCCGGTTCGCCGGAAGGCATTCCTTACATCGGCCCAGTGCCGGGCTTCAGCGGCTTGTGGCTCAACTGCGGGCATTACCGCAATGGGCCTGGTGCTGGCGCCGGCGTCCTGCCAGTTGTTTACCGACCTGCTGCTGGCGCGTACGCCGATCATCGACCCCGCGCCTTATGCGCCCGAAGGTCGGATCAACGCTGGATAGACTTCGGTCCTTGTTCCAGATGCGCCTGGGTGCAATACCACTCCTGGCGCGAGCTCAAGGCGCGATCCTGTGGCAGGTGCACGCCGCAGTGGGCGCAGCGCACCATCAAGGCTGCGTCAGGCTCGCTGGCGCGATGCTGCTTGGCGGCCGGGCTTTTGAATTTGCGCCAGAACCATACTGCGGCGGCAATGACGGCAATCCAGAACAATAGACGGAGCATGATGGGCAGTTTCTCGACAAGGAATGCGCCAGTTTAGCCAAGGACGTGCCAGGCGCACAGCGCAATAAATATCACCCACAAAAAAGGAGCCTCGAAAGGCTCCTTCTTGATGACGCTGGGTGCTATCAGTCAAACACACCGAAGGTCATGTAGCTGAACCACGAACGATCCTGGTTGTTGCCCAGGGCCTCAGGCTCTTCTTCTTTGATCACGTCGCCGTTCTCGTCATGCGGCTTGAGCTCCGAAGGAATGGCGTCCTTGGCGTCCTGGTACTGCTTGATCACGTCCTGGTTGGCACGAGTTTCGCCAGGCGGCAGCGGTGGACGGGACTCGATCAGGCCCAGGGTGTACTTGCTCAGCCACGAACGGTTGTCGGCTTCAGCAACCTGAGGCACGAACTGGCCGTCTTTCAGGCTTGGGTGATCCGGGTAGTTGAGCTTCAGGGTTTCCAGGCTGGTGCTGGCCAGCTCGTCCAGGTGCAGACGCTGGTAAGCCTCGGTCATCACGGCCAGGCCGTCACCCACCGAAGGGGTTTCCTGGAAGTTCTCTACGACATAACGACCACGGTTGGCGGCGGCTACGTAGGCCTGACGGGTCAGGTAGTAGTGGGCCACGTGGATCTCGTAGGAAGCCAGCAGGTTGCGCAGGTAGATCATGCGCTGCTTGGCGTCCGGCGCGTAGCGGCTGTTGGGGTAGCGGCTGGTCAGCTGGGCGAACTCGTTGTAGGAGTCGCGGGCAGCGCCCGGGTCACGCTTGGTCATGTCCAGCGGCAGGAAGCGCGCCAGCAGGCCGACGTCCTGGTCGAACGAGGTCAGGCCCTTCATGTAGTAGGCGTAGTCGACGTTCGGGTGCTGCGGATGCAGGCGGATGAAACGCTCGGCGGCGGACTTGGCAGCTTCCGGCTCGGCGTTCTTGTAGTTGGCGTAGATCAGCTCGAGCTGGGCCTGGTCGGCGTAGCGCCCGAACGGATAGCGCGACTCCAGTGCCTTCAGCTTCGCTGTGGCGCTGGTGAAGCTATTATTGTCCAAGTCTTTCTGAGCCAGTTGGTACAACTCGACTTCGCTCAGGTTTTCGTCGACGACTTCCTTTGTTGACGAGCAAGCAGCAGTCATGGCGAGGATGGCGATCAGCAGCAGGTGTTTCACTTGCATGGCGGCTTGCGTCCCTATGACGGCCGCTGTCTTGGGCGGGGCCGTCCTGTTATGATGAGCGCCCCGTTGAAAGCCTCGGGGCAAAAGACGCCGTATTTAACCACAAGCGCGCAGCCGAAACCAAAGGCTGTGCCACGCCTAGTCTGAGCATGTCCGATAAAATTGAACTTCGCGCAGAGGTGCCGTCCGAATTGGGCGGCCAACGCCTCGATCAAGTCGCCGCACAATTATTCGCTGAGCACTCGCGCTCGCGCCTTTCCGCCTGGATCAAAGACGGCCGCCTGACTGTGGATGGAGCGGTTATCCGCCCGCGAGACATAGTCCATGGCGGTGCGATTCTTGAGCTGACTGCCGAGCAGGAAGCCCAGGGAGAATGGGTCGCCCAGGACATCGAGCTGGATATCGTCTATGAAGACGACGACATCCTGGTCATCAACAAACCCGCAGGCCTGGTGGTTCACCCGGCAGCCGGGCACGCTGATGGCACCTTGCTCAATGCCCTGCTGCACCACGTGCCGGACATCATCAATGTCCCGCGCTGCGGCATCGTGCACCGTCTGGACAAGGACACCACCGGCTTGATGGTGGTGGCCAAGACCATTCAGGCGCAGACGCAGTTGGTCACACAATTGCAAAGCCGCAGCGTCAGCCGGATCTACGAGTGCATCGTGATCGGCGTGGTGGTGGCGGGTGGCAAGATCAACGCTCCCATCGGTCGCCACGGCCAGCAGCGCCAACGTATGGCGGTGATGGAAGGCGGCAAGCAGGCCGTCAGCCACTACCGTGTGCTGGAGCGTTTCCGTTCCCACACCCACGTGCGGGTCAAGCTGGAAACCGGTCGTACGCACCAGATTCGCGTGCACATGGCGCACATCAACTTCCCGTTGGTCGGCGATCCGGCCTACGGTGGTCGTTTCCGTATTCCGCCTGCGGCCAGCCAGACCATGGTTGAATCGTTGAAAACCTTCCCACGCCAGGCACTGCATGCGCGCTTCCTGGAACTGGACCATCCGACGAGTGGTAAGCGGATGAGCTGGGAATCGCCTCTGCCGGACGATCTGGTCTGGTTGTTGTCGCTGCTCAAGCAGGATCGCGAGGCGTTTATCGGATGAGTGACTGGCTGATTCCTGACTGGCCTGCGCCGGCTCAGGTGAAAGCCTGCGTCACCACCCGTGCGGGCGGCGTCAGCCTGGCGCCGTTCGACAGCCTCAATCTGGGCGATCACGTCGAGGACAGCCTGGAGGCTGTCCTTGAGAATCGCCGTCGTTTAAGTGATGCCTTTGATATCCAGCCGGCCTGGCTGCGTCAGGTTCATGGTGTGACTGTGGTCGAAGCTGACCCAGGCCGCACCGCTGAAGCTGATGGCAGTTGGACCAGCACCCCTGGCATCGCTTGCACCTCAATGACTGCCGACTGCCTGCCCGCACTGTTCTGCAACCGTGCTGGCACTCGCGTCGCCGCAGCCCATGCTGGTTGGCGAGGCCTGGCGGCGGGCGTGTTGGAAGCGGCATTCGAAAGCCTGGATGTCGAACCCGACGAAGTGCTGGTCTGGCTCGGCCCGGCGATTGGTCCGCAAGCCTTTGAAGTCGGCCCGGAAGTGCGTGAAGCCTTCATGCAGCAACAGCCGATCAGCGCTGAAGCCTTTGTGCCCAGCCGCAATCCCGGCAAGTTCATGGCCGACATCTATCAGCTGGCCCGTTTGCGTCTGGCTGCACGGGGTGTCACTGCTGTTTATGGTGGCGGATTCTGCACCGTGACCGACCCGCACTTCTTTTCTTATCGCCGTAGCCCACGCACCGGTCGGTTTGCCTCCCTTATCTGGCTGGAACGCTAGACTCCTCTGATCTGCGTCAACTGTCCGAAGCTTGAAACTCCCAGAATCCACCCCATCTATAAGGGTATCTGGCAGGTTTCTTCATTCAGGAATGTTTTATAGCTCCGGCCTGCTCAAAAGGAAGGTGACTAATGCGTATAGATCGTTTAACCAGCAAATTGCAGTTGGCGTTATCTGACTCTCAATCCCTGGCGGTGGGCCTCGACCACCCAGCCATTGAGCCTGCACACTTGATGCAGGCGCTCCTGGAGCAGCAAGGTGGTTCTATCAAGCCCTTGCTGATGCAGGTGGGCTTCGACGTCAACAGCCTACGCAAGGAGTTGAGCAAAGAGCTCGACCAACTGCCGAAAATCCAAAATCCGACTGGCGACGTGAATATGTCCCAGGACCTGGCGCGCCTGCTTAACCAGGCAGACCGTCTGGCCCAGCAGAAGGGTGACCAGTTCATTTCCAGCGAACTGGTGCTGCTCGCCGCCATGGACGAGAACAGCAAGCTCGGCAAATTGTTGCTGGGCCAGGGCGTGAGCAAGAAAGCCCTGGAAAACGCCATCAACAACCTGCGCGGCGGCGACGCGGTGAACGACCCCAACCATGAGGAGTCGCGCCAAGCCCTGGATAAATACACCGTCGACCTGACCAAGCGTGCCGAAGAAGGCAAGCTTGACCCGGTGATCGGCCGTGACGATGAAATCCGTCGCACCATCCAGGTCCTGCAACGTCGCACCAAGAACAACCCGGTGCTGATCGGTGAGCCTGGCGTGGGTAAAACCGCGATTGCCGAGGGCCTGGCCCAGCGCATCATCAATGGTGAAGTGCCGGACGGCCTCAAAGGCAAGCGCTTGCTGTCCCTGGACATGGGGTCGCTGATTGCCGGTGCCAAGTTCCGTGGCGAGTTCGAAGAGCGCCTGAAATCCCTGCTCAATGAACTGTCGAAGCAGGAAGGACAGATCATTCTGTTTATCGACGAACTGCACACCATGGTCGGCGCCGGTAAAGGCGAAGGCTCGATGGATGCGGGCAACATGCTCAAGCCAGCCTTGGCGCGGGGCGAGTTGCATTGTGTCGGTGCCACGACGCTCAACGAATATCGCCAGTACATTGAAAAGGACGCGGCCCTTGAGCGTCGCTTCCAGAAAGTACTGGTGGAAGAACCGAGCGAAGAAGACACCATCGCGATCCTGCGTGGCCTGAAAGAGCGTTATGAGGTCCACCATAAGGTGGCGATCACCGACGGCGCGATCATTGCGGCGGCCAAATTGAGCCATCGCTATATCACTGACCGTCAGTTGCCCGACAAGGCCATCGATTTGATCGACGAAGCGGCCAGCCGCATCCGCATGGAGATCGACTCCAAGCCGGAAGTGCTCGACCGCCTGGATCGTCGCCTGATTCAACTGAAGGTTGAGTCCCAGGCCCTGAAGAAAGAAGAAGACGACGCGGCGAAGAAACGCCTGGAAAAACTTCAGGAAGAAATCGTCCGTCTGGAACGCGAGTATTCGGACCTGGAAGAAATCTGGACTTCGGAAAAAGCCGAAGTGCAAGGTTCTGCGCAGATTCAGCAAAAGATCGAGCAGTCCCGCCAGGAGCTGGAAGCCGCGCGCCGTAAAGGTGACCTGAACCGCATGGCCGAGTTGCAGTACGGGGTGATCCCGGACCTGGAGCGCAGCCTGCAGATGGTCGACCAGCACGGCAAGCCTGAGAACCAGTTGCTGCGCAGCAAGGTGACCGAGGAAGAAATCGCCGAAGTCGTCTCGAAGTGGACCGGCATTCCCGTGTCGAAAATGCTCGAAGGCGAGCGTGACAAGCTGCTGAAGATGGAAAGCCTGTTGCACCAGCGCGTGATCGGCCAGGAGGAGGCCGTGGTGGCGGTATCCAACGCGGTACGGCGTTCGCGGGCCGGCTTGTCCGACCCGAACCGTCCGAGCGGCTCGTTCATGTTCCTCGGCCCGACCGGCGTGGGTAAGACCGAGCTGTGCAAGGCCTTGGCCGAGTTCCTCTTTGATACTGAAGAGGCCATGGTGCGGATCGATATGTCCGAATTCATGGAGAAACACTCGGTGGCTCGCTTGATCGGCGCACCACCAGGCTATGTGGGCTACGAAGAGGGCGGTTACCTGACCGAAGCCGTGCGGCGTAAGCCTTACTCGGTGATCCTGCTGGATGAGGTCGAGAAGGCGCATCCGGATGTGTTCAACATTCTGCTGCAAGTGCTGGAAGATGGCCGTCTGACGGACAGCCACGGGCGTACCGTGGACTTCCGCAACACGGTGATCGTGATGACGTCCAACCTGGGCTCGGCACAGATCCAGGAGTTGGTGGGTGATCGTGAAGGCCAGCGCGCTGCCGTGATGGATGCGCTGACCAGCCACTTCCGTCCGGAGTTCATCAACCGGGTCGACGAAGTGGTGATTTTCGAGCCTCTGGCACGGGATCAGATCGCGGGCATCACTGAGATCCAGTTGGGCCGCCTGCGTAGTCGCCTGGCAGAGCGCGAGCTGGACCTGGTATTGAGCAGCGAGGCGTTGGACAAGCTGATCGCGGTCGGTTACGACCCGGTGTATGGCGCACGGCCTTTGAAGCGTGCGATTCAGCGCTGGATCGAGAACCCGCTGGCCCAGCTGATCCTGTCCGGCAGCTTCATGCCTGGCACCAGCGTCGAGGCGACGGTGGAAAACGACGAAATCGTCTTCCACTGATCCCAGTCTGTTGGGTAATAAGAGAAGGCCCCGCATTGCGGGGCCTTTTTTTTTCGATAGGGCGTTGAACTGTAAGGCAAAGGCTTGTAAAGTGCGCCCCGCAGCAACGTCAGCCCACGGGTTTCTTCTCCCCAAGAAGAAATCAGAAACAAGCGCAAATCATTGTCTTAAAAGCAATTTAAAGGGTTGACAGGGGTTTTTAAGATTGTAGAATAGCGCGCCTCAGAGACATGAACGTAGCGATACGAACAAGTCGAAGAGAAGGTAGTCAGCAACAACGTAGTACTTTGAAATATGTAGTTCCGTGATAGCTCAGTCGGTAGAGCAAATGACTGTTAATCATTGGGTCCCAGGTTCGAGTCCTGGTCACGGAGCCAATTTCAATATCGGGGTATAGCGCAGTCCGGTAGCGCGCCTGCTTTGGGAGCAGGATGTCGGGAGTTCGAATCCCCCTACCCCGACCATATTTGGGTCGTTAGCTCAGTTGGTAGAGCAGTTGGCTTTTAACCAATTGGTCGTAGGTTCGAATCCCACACGACCCACCATTTTTGAGACCAGTTAACGCTGGAATCGAATCTTAAGATCAGAGGCCAAAAGCCCTGATCGAAGAAGGCGACTGAAAGGTCGCCTTTTTTTTACCGGGGTATAGCGCAGTCCGGTAGCGCGCCTGCTTTGGGAGCAGGATGTCAGGAGTTCGAATCCCCTTACCCCGACCATATTAAAAATCCTCGTATCGAAAGATACGGGGATTTTTTTTGCTCGTTTTCTACTTCATTTGTGCGAATTCCAAACAGATATTGTGCTGATTGGTGCGTTGGTGCTGCGGCGGTCGCCTCCTAGACTGGGCTCCGTCAGTTACTTACCCCAACAGGAATTCGCATCATGACCCGTACCGTATCGTTGCTCTGCCCTCAATCGACTCGTTCATTGCCTGCATGGGCCAAATCCACGCTCGTTGGTTTGGGCATGATGTTGGGTTTCGGCCAATTTGCCGCCGCCGCCGATGCCGCGGCGAACCCGCATCCCACTATCCGTGCCATGTCGGGAGCGGAATCCATCGGCCGGCTGGACCCGAAAACCACCGCCTTGCTGGTGATCGACTTCCAGAATGAATACTTCACCGGCCGCATGCCGATCCCGGACGGTATGAAGGCCCTGGAAAATACCCAACACCTGATCACGTTTGCCGACAAGGAACACATCCAGGTTATCCATGTGCAACACATCGCCCCAGACGGCGCGGCTGTATTCGCAACCAATGGCAAGACGGTCGATTTCCACCCCTTGATGAAGCCGCGCCCGCAAGACAAATTGGTGCAGAAAACCACCGTCAGCGTCTTTGCCAGTACCGATCTGGATGCCCAATTGAAGCAAGCCGGCATCAAGACCCTGATCATCACGGGCCTGATGACGCACGCCTGTGTCGCCGGTGCCGCCCGGGACGCTGCGCCGTTGGGGTATGACGTTGTGGTAGCATCCGATGCCACCGCGACCCGGGCGATCACCCGTGTCGATGGCCGTTCGGTGACCAAGGATGAGTTGCACAACGCGGCGCTGGCTGAGATCGAAGACACCTTCGGTTCTGTGCTGACCACCTCGCAAATCATCGCTCTGCCGGTTAACTGATTCCCCTGACCAGTCTGGGATCGCCCGTTCCATGAACCAGTTATCCGCCATGCGCGCCTTTCGGGGCATCGTTGAAGCCAAGGGGTTCTCTGCTGCCGCAGAACGCCTGGACACCACACACTCGACGATTTCCCGGCAGTTGCAGCAACTGGAAACTGAATTGGGCGCCCAGCTGATCAATCGCAATACGCGGCGCTTCAGCTTGACCTCGGCAGGGGAGCAATACTACGCAGCGTGCGTTGATATCCTTGATCGCGTCGAGGCCGCCTCCCAGGCTGTCGCCCAAGGGCATCAGCGTGCGGAAGGTCTGCTGAGGGTCAGTGTTCCGCTGGTGGTGGGGACGTTGGACCTGCCGCAATGGTTGCCGGGTTTTCAGCGACGCTACCCGGATATCGAGCTTGAGTTGCATTGCGATGATCAGTTTGTCGATCTGGTCGCTGACGGCTTTGACGTCGCCCTGCGTATCGCCAGCGCCTTGGCGGACACGACGTTGATGGCCCGAGCGTTGACGATTTCCAAACAGGTGCTGGTAGCCTCGCCGGCTTACATTGGTCGCCATGGTTTGCCACGTTCGGCCCAGGAGCTCGATAAGCACCGCCTGCTGACATTCATTGGCGCCTCGTCGGACTGGGTGTTGAGCCCGGTACGCGGTGAGGCCGTCACGGTGACGCCCTCCGGGCGGTTCAGGAGCAATACCATCAGTGCGCTGCATGCGGCGACATTGGCGGGGGCGGGCATTGCGTGTTTTACCCAGGCTACGGTGCGCAGTGATTTGGCGCAGGACCGCCTGGTGCCGATCCTGCCTAATTACTCGCTAGGCGAGCGGCACTATTACGCCCTTTATCCACAGTCCCGGCACTTGGCACCGAAGGTGCGGGCGTTCGTCGACCATATGGCTGAGTTTTACAGGGCCCAATAAAAATCCCCCTCTCTTTCGAGAGGGGGATTTTTTTCAGCGGCATAGTCGATCAGTGCAGCTTGAGCCGTGGCTCGGTGCCACGCCCGATCTTGCTGCCCAGCATCAGCATCGCCGTGCGGAAGAAGCCATACAGCGCCATCTGGTGCATGCGGTACAGCGACACATAGAACATCCGCGCCAACCAGCCTTCGAGCATCACACTGCCGGTGAGGTTGCCCATCAAGTTACCCACTGCCGAGAAGCGCGACAGCGAGATCAGCGAGCCGTAGTCGGTGTACTTGTAGCTCGGCAGGTCCTTGCCTTCGATGCGCAGCTTCAGCGACTTGGCCAGCAACGAGGCCTGCTGGTGTGCTGCCTGGGCGCGTGGCGGTACGTTGCGGTCGGTGCCCGGTTGCGGGCAAGCGGCGCAGTCGCCAAAGGCGAAGACGTTTTCGTCGCGGGTGGTTTGCAGTGTCGGCAGTACTTGCAGTTGATTGATGCGGTTGGTTTCCAGGCCATCGATGTCCTTGAGGAAGCCTGGCGCACGAATCCCGGCGGCCCAGACCTTGAGGCTGGCGGGGATTATCTGGCCGCTGCTGGTGATCAACGCATCGGCGGTCACTTCGCTCACCGCCGAATTGGTCAGCACAGTCACCCCAAGTTTCTCCAGGGTTTTATGCACAGGCCCGCCGATACGCTCCGGCAGGGCAGGCAGCACCCGTGGGCCGGCTTCGATCAGGGTGATGTGCATGTTTTCCGGCTTGATGCGGTCCAGGCCGTAGGCGGCCAGTTCATGGGCGGCGTTATGCAGTTCGGCGGCCAGCTCGACCCCGGTTGCACCCGCGCCGACGATGGCGACGCTGATCTTTTCCACCACGTCCGTCTGCCCGGCATGGGCGCGCAGGTAGTGGTTGAGCAATTGCTGGTGGAAGCGCTCGGCTTGCTTGCGGGTGTCGAGGAACAGGCAGTGTTGTGCCGCGCCTTCGGTGCCGAAGTCATTGGTGGTGCTGCCCACGGCAATCACCAGGCTGTCATAGCCCAGCACGCGCGCGGGCACCAGCTCACGGCCTTCTTCGTCGAGGGTGGCGGCCAGCTGGATTTTCTTCTGCTCACGGTCAAGCCCGCTCATGCGCCCCAGCTGGAACTCGAAGTGGTTCCATTTGGCCTGGGCAACATAGTTGAGTTCGTCTTCCGAAGAATTCAGCGAGCCGGCCGCCACTTCGTGCAGCAAGGGTTTCCAGATGTGGGTCAGGTTGGCGTCCACCAGCGTGATGCTGGCGGTGCCGCGCTTGCCCAGAGTCTTACCCAGGCGGGTAGCCAACTCCAGGCCGCCGGCGCCGCCGCCGACGATAATAATACGATGGGTCATGGGGATATCTCGCAAGGCTAAAAGAAATCGGAGCAGTTACCCCCGCGAGCGCCAGGCAGCTCATAGCGTCAGGTAACTCAAAAGTCGGCTCAGCAGGCCCAGGCCGATCACTACAACAAGCACCACACCCAGGAGCAGCCATGGCCGGAAAGGCTTGCGCTCGACTCGGTTTTGGGAGAGTTGCAGGTACTCTTCGACATGCTGTTGGTCATCGGGGTTCAGGCGGCTGGTCATAAAGGCCTCGTCAGGTAGACGTTGCAAAAGGGCGCCACGTTACAGTCCGGGGGATCAGAGGCTGATGCCCACGTCGAATACTATGCTGCGGCCCAGGTTGTTGCGCAAGAAATCCGGTGCGTCCGGGTGCGCGAACAACACCCGTGCAAACGTCGGTCCCACCAATGACAGTGAGCGCCAGCCCTGGCGCAGGTATTCCGTCGGTGGCGGAAAATGGCTGTTCAGGTCGAGCACTTCGCGCTTGAGGCTGGTGAAGGCGACGATATCCAGCTCGCCCAGATCCATCCCGCGCTCTTTATAGTTATGGGCTTTCTTGCGCAGTGTAGGCGCCAGGCGCAATAGAAACTCATGGGCGGGGATGCGTCGCGGCTTGGTCTCGCGTCGTACCAGTTGGCTCAGGGAGAAGGCGCTGCGCCGGCGCAGTAACTCGTCGCGCCATTCGTCGTTCAGGCGGCGGCCCTCATCCAGTACGAAAAACACCTCGAAGCTGGCGTCACGAAAAAGTACGTCCGGGGGCTCTTGCCCTGCGGCGTGAAACTCTTCGGCTCGATAAGGCACGTTCAAGCCTTGCAGCAGGCGCTGGCAGACCCAACGCTCACGCTCCCATTTGCGGGCATTGGACAGGAACGCGTTGGCTTGTTCGGCCGCTACGGTGAGCAGGCGCAAGTAATCTGAGTCATCCATAGCTAGCAGCTTAGCGCTCAAATGTGATGAAAAAAAACAAAAGTCGGGCGCATTTCCACCTTGGAGGATGCGCTCTTGAATATGCGGCTGGGAAATTTCCTACAAGTACGGGGAAGTTTCCTACTTTTTTGTTCCTCCTCGAACCCTAAATTCACTCCCTCACCGAGCCTCTGATCTAACGTCAGCCGCGCTCGACCTGGATGCCTCCGGCGTCCTTATCGCCGGTTTGGCGGTTAGTCTGAGGTTTTGAATCATGCACACCCTTCACCCGAAACGCCCGGCGATACTTGCCCTTTCGCCGCTGGCACTGGCCATGTTCATGCTGCAGCCTACCCCCGCGCGGGCGTTTACACCCACGGTCAACAATGGCGCAGTGGTCGATGGCGAGATGGTGACGGGGGGGCAGCAGAGCATTGGCACCAACGGCACGGCCAACAACACTTTGATTGAGGTGACGGGCACTCAGGCTGTTTTCCAGCATGGTGTCTCCAATGATGCAACGGTCAATGGCCGCCAACTGGTGCAAAGCGGCACGTCCAATCGCGCAGTGGTCAATGTCGGCGGTTCTCAAGTTGTCAGTGCCGGGGGGATCGCCAACGGAACGGTCTTGAATGGCGGCACACAGACAGTGCAAACCCCAAACAGCCGCGCCAACGGCACCGTGATTAATTCGGGCGGTGTGCAAACCCTCACGCTTGGTGCGTCCGCAGCGGACACCGTCATTAACGACGGTGGCGTGCAGACGGTGATCAATCAGGGGGCGGCGCTTAACACGTTTGTGTTGACCGGCGGCGTCCAAAATCTGGAACGCGGCATCCTGGGCGGTGCCGTGGCGACCGATACCCATATCAGCGGTGGTGTGCAGAACGTTTACGACAGTGCTACCGCCAATAACAGTACGGTCAGCAACGGCGGCCAGGTCAACCTCTTCGGCGGTGCACAGGCCAATGGACTGGTGGCGGACGCGGGCGGTAGCGTTAGTGTCATGGAAAACGGCGTAAAAACCGTGGACTCGCTGACCCTCAATGGGGGGCGTCTGGTTTTCGCGCCAAGTACCGACGGCACCTTCAAGACCTTCACCGTCAATGCGTTGTCCGGCAGCGGCAGTATCCTGATGAATACCGACATCGCCAGCGCGCAAAACGATGTGTTGGTGGTGGAGGGCGCCGGACTGGCGAGCGGCAACCATACGTTGATCGTGGCGGATTCGGGCCATGAGCCGGGTACAGCGGACGGCCGTTTGCTGTTGGTAGACACCCATGGCGGCAGCGCCAAGTTCGATCTGTACGGCGGGCATGTCGATGCCGGCGCCTTTCGATACGGCCTGCAGCAAGAAGGTGACGATTGGGTATTGGCCAGTGCTGGCAAAGGGCCCTCTGGGCCGTCGCCGCAGAACCTCTCTTCGGGGGCCAACGCCGCCATCGCTGCACACACCGCCAGCGCCAGCCTATGGAGTGCGCAGATGAACGCGCTGGTCAAACGCCTGGGCGAATTGCGGATGGGCGAGGATAACGGGGGCGTATGGACTCGGGCCATCAGCAGGCGTTTCGATGTGAGCGAGCAGTCCAGCCGTGCCTATTCCCAGAATATCTCCGGGCTTGAAATCGGCGCCGACAAGGCAGTGGCGCTGAGCAACGGCAGGGTGTATCTCGGCGCCATGGTGGGTACTGCCCGGTCGGACCAGGATTTCGGTGAGGGCGCTTCGGGCAACACCGACAGCAAGATGTTCGGTGTGTATGCCACTTACCTGCACGACAACGGCATCTACGTCGACAGTGTGCTGAAGTACAGCCGGTTCGACAACGATATCAAGATGCCGACCAACCTCGGCGATCGGGTGAAGGGGTCGTATAAAACCAATGGAGTGGGCGCGGATATCGAAGTGGGCAAGCACATCCCTTTGGGAAGTGGCTGGTTCGTCGAGCCTCAACTTGAACTCACCGCGACTCGCACCCAAGGCGCCGACTACACCGCGAGCAATGGCTTGAGGGTCAAGTCCGACGATCTCGACTCGTTGCAGAGCCGTGTGGGTTCACTGTTCGGCCGTAGCCTGGCATTGAGCAACGGCATGAAGGCGCAGCCGTACGTGAAGGCGTCCTATGTCACTGAGCACGCCGGTGGCAGCAAGGTCAGCGTCAATGGCAATAAGCTCGATGCCAAGTTGCCGGGCGATCGTGTAGAGCTGGGCTTTGGTGGTGTGTTGCAAGTCAGCGAGAAGAGCAAGATCTCCCTGGATGCCGAGTACGCCAAAGGCAATTCCATCGAGCAGCCGTGGGGTGTGAACCTGGGGTATCGCTACCTGTGGTAAAGCGCGGTGTAGACTGATCACCCGATAGCAACCTTTTGGGTGAGATAAAGCCATGATCAGCGCCGCGATGCTAGCGCCGCAAACCCTCGGTATCGGCTGGGTGTTGTATGCGCCGGTGCTGGTGTGGGCGGTCCTGCGTTCGCCCTGGGTGGAGCTGTTCGCCGACCGGCGCCGCCAGCACCTGCTCTTCGGCACGGTGTTCGCATTGTTCATGTTGTGGCTGGTCCGGCGGGACTTCGATACCGGTGTGTCCTACCACTTCATTGGCATGACTGCCGTGACCCTGCTGCTGGATTGGCCCTTGGCAATTGTCGGCGGCTTCGCGGCCCAGTTCGGGTTGATGTTGTTGGGGCGCCAGGACCTGGGCGCCCTTGGCATCAATGGCCTGTTGCTGGTCGTGCTGCCGGTGCTGGTCACTGAAGCCTGTGCGCAGTTGGTCGAGCGAGCGCAACCGCGTAATCCCTTCGTATACATCTTTTGTTCCGGATTTTTTGCCGCCGCATTATCGGCCTTGCTCTGCCTGCTGTTCGGGCTGGGGCTGCTGTGGTTCGACGGCCGTTTCGCCATGCCGGAATGGCTGGAGGATTTCGTTGGCTACCTGTGGCTGATCATCTTTCCCGAGGCCTTTATCAACGGCATGGTCGTCAGCGCCCTGGTGGTGTTTTGCCCGGAATGGCTGGAGACTTTCAACCGCACGCGTTACCTCTCGGCGCCCTGGAAGGATGACGATTCGCAGCGTTGATCCAGATCAAATCTCACGCGCCCTGGCAGGCCCATGCTCTGCAAAATTTTTCCAGGAGCACGGATCATGAGTGTGTACGAGTGGGCACGGCAGGAATTGCGCAGAAGCCAGGACGCGGCACAGGAAATCGGTTTTGACCCAGGCCTGACCCTGCGCGCCATGCTCAGTGCAGTGGTGCAGCAGAGCAAGGGGGTGCGCAGTTTCGAAGACCTGGCCGACGAGCTGCAATACCTTGCAGAAAACCTCGACGACCAGCAGGAATACGCCTTTATGCGCCCTTAGTGGCGCGGTGGAAGGTCTTCGGAAAACAGTTCGTCTTCGGCATCCGGGGCCACGGGGATCTTGTGTTCTTCAGCGGCCCAGGCGCCCAGGTCGATGAGTTTGCAGCGGTCCGAGCAGAACGGCCGGTTGAGGTTGGTCGCTTTCCATTCCACGGGTGCGCCGCAGGTTGGGCAGTCGACGGTCAAGGGTTGGCTCATGATCGGCCTCCACGCAAAGTAAGGTAAAAGTGGTGCAGTCGCTCGACCTCGCTGTGCAGCCAGGCGAGGTCCTGGTCATTGACCAGGACGTCATCGGCATGTTTCAGGCGGTCTTCGCGGCTGGATTGTGCCTTGAGGATCGCCTGTACCTGTTGCTCGTTGATGCCGTCGCGCTGCAGGGTACGCTGAATCTGCAGCGATTGCGGCACGTCGATCACCAGGATGCGCTGGGTCATGCTGTACTGGCCGGATTCGATCAGCAGTGGCGACACCAGGATCGCGTAAGGTGACGTTGCCCGCGCCAGGTGGCTGCGGATTTCTTCACCAATCAACGGGTGCAGCAGGGCTTCGAGCCAACGGCGCTCTTCGGGGACTTCAAAGATCAGCTTGCGCAATGCGCCGCGGTCCAATTGGCCGTCAGGCTGCAACACGCCGGCGCCAAAGTGCTCAGCGATACGCGCCAGTGCCGGACGGCCAGGCTCCACCACCCAGCGGGCGGCGTGGTCGGCGTCTACCAGGTCGATACCCAGGTCGATAAAGTGCTGGGCCGCCGCGCTTTTGCCGCTGCCGATGCCGCCGGTAAGGCCGAGAATCCAGGGTGTTGCAACAGAAGTGGTCATCTGAAACCGACAGACTGCAAATAGAAGTCGGTTATTTGACCACCCCAGAGCAATGCAATCCAGCCGGCAATGGCCAGATACGGACCAAATGGCATCGGCGCCGACGCTTGGGCCTTGTGCAGGCGCATCAGGATCAAGCCGACAAATACACCGACCAACGACGACATCAACAGCGTCATCGGCAGAATCTGCCAACCGCCCCAGGCACCGAGCAGCGCGAGTAACTTGAAGTCGCCGTGGCCCATGCCGTCCTTGCCAGTGACCAGCTTGAACAGCCAGAACACGCTCCACAGGCTCATATACCCGATCACTGCGCCCCACAGTGCGTCGGCCAATGTCGTCAGCAGACCGAACCCGTTGACGATCAGCCCCAGCCACAGCAACGGCATCACCAGCACATCCGGCAACAATTGATGATCGGCATCAATCAGGCTCATCGCCAGCAAGCCCCAGCTCAGTACAAGCACTGCGCCCGCCTGCCAGCCAAAGCCGAAATGCCAGGCCACCCAGGCCGAGATCAGTCCACACGCCAGTTCAGTAAGCGGATAGCGAGGGCTGATTGCTCCTTTGCAATGGGCGCAACGACCTCGCAGAAACAAGTAACTGAGCAGTGGGATATTTTCCCATGGGCGTATCGGATGGTTGCAATGCGGGCAGCAGGAATTGGGGCGCATCAGGTTATAGGTCGGCCCGGCTGGGTCGGCGGGTAGACCGAGCACTTCATGGGCTTGGGCGCGCCATTCCCGTTCGAGCATTTTTGGCAGGCGCCACACCAGCACGTTGAGAAAACTGCCGACGATCAGCCCCAGTATCCCTGCCATCACCACAAAGGCCCCCGGGTGTTCAACCAGTAACAGGCTCAAAACGCGCTCCCCAGCTGGAAGACCGGCAAGTACATGGCGATGACCAGCGCGCCGACGATGCTGCCCAGGACCACCATGATCAGCGGCTCCATCAGGCTGGTGAGGTTATCGACCAGGTTGTCCACATCGGCCTCGTAATGATTGGCGACCTTTTCCAGCATACGGTCCAGTGTGCCCGACTCTTCGCCGATGGCAGTCATCTGGATCGCCATGGGAGGGAACAGGCCGCTGGCGAGCATGGATTGATTCAATGGCAGGCCGGTGGATACATCGTGTCGCATATGTTCGATTGCCTGTTTGAACGGCCCTGAACCGACCGCGCCGGCTACTGAATCCAATGCCTGAACCAATGGGACACCCGCCGCAAAGGTCGTGGACAGTGTGCGGGCGTAGCGGGCCACGGCCGATTTTGTCAGCAGTTTGCCTGCCAGCGGCGCTTTCAACAAACCGGCATCCAGCCAGAGTCGAAAAGCAGGGGCGGCGTTATAGGCGTGGCGCAACCCCATGCCTCCCGCGAGAATGCCCAGCGCTACGATCCACCAGGCTTTCTGCACAAACTCGGACAAGGCGATCACCTGCAAGGTGAAACCGGGTAGCGTGCCGTCGACGCCGGCAAACAGGTTCTGGAACTGCGGCACGACGTGGATCAGCAGAACACCGGTGACCAGGCTGGCCACCACCAGCACCGCGATCGGATAGGTCATGGCTTTTTTGATCCTGGCCCTTAATTGCTCGCTCTTTTCCCGATGGATCGCCACACGCTCCAGCAGGGTTTCCAGCGCTCCGGCCTGCTCGCCGGCCGCCACCAGATTGCAATACAGCTCATCGAAGCAGCGCGGTTGTTTGCGCAAGGCTTCGGCCAGGCTGGAACCTGCGGCGATCGCTTGTTTCAGCCCCTGCACCAACTCGCGAACAGCGCGGTTGTCGAAGCCATCGCCGATGACGGCGAAAGCTTGCAGCAGGGGAATCCCGGCCTTTAGCAGCGTCGCCAGTTGGCGAGTGAACAGGGTGATATCCGTCGATTTGATCGACGGTGTGAATCCTCGTAGAACGGGGGATTTCTTGCGGACATGCCCTGGGCTGATGCCCTGTTGGCGCAACTGGGCCCTGACCCAGGCAAGATTGTGCCCCGTGGTTTGCCCGCACACCCTGCGTCCTTTGCGATTGATGCCTTCCCAGGCGTACAGCGTTAAAGCGTCGTCCATGTCACCGTTCCGCACAGAGGTCGTCGAAGATTTATAGCTTAGTCAGGTGACGGATTCGGGCAGGCTGGGGAAGCAGGATAAAATGTCAGAATATGCGACTTGCGCGCGATTGAGCGTCTGCGGATGAGTACACTGGCGCCGCTGCACAACAACGGGGCGCAGGACGCGCCTTGTCATGAGTTTTATCCTGGAGAGTGAATGTGAGACGTCAAAAAGGTTTTACCCTGATCGAGCTGTTGATCGTCGTGGCAATCATCGGCATTTTGGCCACCATTGGCCTGCCCATGTACACCACCCACCAGGCCAAGGCCAAATTCACCGCCGGCCTGGCTGAAATCAGCGCGTTGAAGCCTGGGTATGAAGACACCCTCAACCAGGGCACGGTCCCGACGCTGGCATTGATCGGCGGCACCAGCCCGACAGCCAACTGCAAGATTGATGTAGCAGGCGATGTCGCCACGGGCGCGGGCTCCATCCAATGCGAAATACTCGACGCGCCCGCGCCGGTGCTGGGCAAGACCATCAGCCTAACGCGCAATGCCACCACCGGTTGGAAATGCACCACCACCGCTGACGCAAAATATGTCGCCAAAGGTTGCGGCGCCGACGGTGCATAACTGCTAAACCCTCCGCAGGGAAGTTGAGGTGGCCGATGGCGTTATCCGTAGAGCAGCGTGGCAGTATTTTCCTGGTGGCCGTGGTGTGCCTGCTGGTGGTTGGGGTTTGTGCTCCCTTCAGTGGGCATGATCTGCAACGGGTGATGCAGATCGCCATCGGGGCTTGCGCGGTGCTGTACGGGCTGTCGGTCGCCCACGTTGAACGGCTGGTTGACCGGCCCACGGCCTTGAGCCTGGCGCTGATCATTGTGCTGGGCCTGGCGTCTTCAATGCGGGCTCACCAGCCGCTCTGGGCGCTTGTCGAAATGGCATCGTTCGTCAGCTGTGGCGCGATTGCGGTGGCATTCGCCCTGCTGCGACGCCAGGGCGGTGAATCGTTGGACCGCGTCTTGATTCTGTTCGTGGTGCTGCTGTGCCTGATCAAATCGATTCAATACACCTACGCCGGTGCTCTGGCGTTCATCAGCGCTGAGCGCACGCTAGACCCTGACGTATTGCTGGCCGGCTTTTCCAACAAGCGTTTCTACGGCCAGTTCCAGACGTTTACTTTGCCGCTGCTGGCGCTCCCCTTATTGATCCCCACGCTGTCTCGCTCACTCAAGGCCGTGGTGTTTGCGCTGCTGTGCGTGTGGTGGCTGATTGCAGTGGCTGGCGGCACGCGTGGCACCTGGCTTGGCATGGGCGCGGCGGGCGTGGTGTTGGCGGTGCTGGGGCCATGGGGCCGGCGCTGGTTGGGGTGGCAGTTGGCCGCAATGCTGGGCGGACTGTTGTTGTATTGGCTGGTGTTCAAGGTGTTGGCGGATTACCTGGGGATCGAGATCGCCAATGCCGCCAGCGATCGCCTCACGACGTCGTTGTCGGGGCGAGGGCCGATCTGGTGGCAGGCCTGGCATATGCTCGTCGAGCGGCCTTGGTTGGGCTTCGGGCCAATGCATTTCGCCGATATCACCAACAGTATTGCCGCTCACCCCCATCAGACCATCCTGCAATGGACGAGCGAGTGGGGCGTGCCATCCGCGTTGTGCGTCGCGGTGTTGGCATGGCGAGGAGGCTGGGCCACGGTCGGTGTCGTGCGTGAGCGTGCGCTGAGCGCCGAGTGTGCAGATTTGCTGCGGCTGTGCCTGTTTGCGGCGTTGGTCGGTGCGCTGGTGCAGTCCATGGTCGACGGCGTGATCGTGATGCCCAACTCCCAGGTCTGGCTGGCGCTGGTGGTGGGCTGGCTGATGGCGTTGCACGTCTGGCGAACCCCACAAACCAACGAGTTGCCATTGGCCTGGAGCGCCTGGAAAGCAATGGGTGTACTGGCCGTTGGTCTGTTGGTTGTGATCGCCTTGCGGGACGTTCCTCATATCGAACACGCTCAACAGCAGTACCTGGGCGCCCATGGCAATCACCTGCAACCACGCTTCTGGGCCCAAGGCGTGATTGCCCGCTGACGGCGGCAAGTTGCCGGACTCCCGATGCGGTGCTAGCTTTAGCCCACCGCCCGTGTAGCTCAGCCGGTAGAGCAGCGCACTCGTAACGCGAAGGTCGCAGGTTCGATTCCTGTCTCGGGCAAAAAGGCAACATCGGCAGCACTGTTTTCAGATGATCCCAGAATGGTTCTGAAGGCCAGACGAGCTGGCATTTGCGCCCGCTCTTTTGTATCTGCGCAACCTTGATGACCCAGATGCATCCCCATTCCTCGATCTAAGAGAACGACATGACCACGACTGAAATGACCCAGGAAGTTCGGCATCAAGCAGCCCTCGAAAAATACCTCGAGGAGTCGCCGCAACTTAAAGAAGAGATCAAGGACCTGAGCGCCGATGATCAGCGCGACCAGATTCAGTGGGCATTCGAGGACGAGGCCGAGAGCCAGGGTTATCAGCCCTGGGAGCTGACCCTCAAGTACACCTCGACACCGGAAGAGTTCGAAGCGGCACGGCTGGCCTTGCATAAAGAGGCGGCTGAAGTGTTGGGTGTCGAGTGGGAAGAGTATTGCGAGATGAACGACTTGGTGGTTTAGAAGCAGCTGCCAGTTTCAAACTGCAAGCTGCAAGTTGTCTTGCAGCTTGCAGCCCTCTTGCAGCTTGAAGCTTACTCCTTGCAGCTCCTCAGATACTCAGCCGCATCGACAAATCCACCGCCTTCACATCCTTGGTCATCGCACCAATCGAGATGTAATCCACCCCGGTCTCCGCAATGGGCAGCAGGGTGCTTTCATTGATCCCGCCGCTGGCCTCCAGCTTCGCCTTGCCGCCGTTCAGGCGAACGGCTTCACGCATATCGTCCAGGCTCAGCTCATCGAGCATGATGATATCCGCGCCCGCCGCCAGCGCTTCGCGCAGTTCATCCAGGCTTTCCACTTCGATTTCCACCGGCTTGCCGGGGGCGATCTTGTGGGCGGCCGTGATCGCCTGGGCAATGCCGCCGCAGGCCGCGATGTGGTTTTCCTTGATCAGGAACGCGTCATACAAACCGATACGGTGGTTGTGGCAGCCGCCGCAGGTTACGGCGTACTTCTGCGCCAGGCGCAGCCCCGGCAAGGTTTTGCGGGTGTCCAGCAGCTTGACCTGGGTACTGGCCACAAAATCCGCCAGGAATTGCGCACGGGTGGCGACACCGGAGAGCAACTGCAGGAAATTCAGCGCGCAGCGTTCGCCGCTCAAGAGTGAACGTGCCGGGCCTTCAAGGTGGAACAGCACCTGGTTGGGGCTGACGCGTTCACCGTCGGTCACCTGCCAATGCACCGCGACCCGAGGGTCCAGTTGGCGGAACACCGCATCCACCCAGGCCGTACCGGCGATAACAGCCGTGTCACGGGTAATGATGGTGGCCGTGGCCAGCCGTTCGGGCCGGGATCAACTGCGCAGTGATGTCGCCGCTGCCGATATCTTCCAGCAGTGCGCGGCGCACGTTGGCTTCGATTTCGGCGGTGAGGTCGGCAAGACGGAGATTCGGCATAACAGGCTCCACAGACAAAGTGCCCCGATTATAGGGGCAGTGCGCGTTCGAACCCAGGCTCACCACTCATTTACCGAGCAAAGGCAGAGTTTGCTGGCGCAACCCCCCTCATTTGCAAGATAATCTCGCGCCTTGCAATTGGCGTCATAGCTTTGACGTTCAGACCCATACCGCCGTTTCAGGAGGCCAGGATGCACAATGACGGAAAGGTGGTGCCCTTCAACAAGGCGCCCGCCACGCCATCGCCGCTCGCCCGACTGCCGGTGGTTTTGCTGCAGGTCCGCGACAAGGCGGCGCAACAGTTGCAGCAAGGGCTGCAGGATCTGTTCGATAACGCTGACGACACCTTGTTCGAAATGGCCGACAAGGCGCGTAACAACCTCGATCACCATATTTTCTTCGAAGCCATGCGCGACCTGCGCCTCAAGCGCAAGAATTTCGAGCGCGTGTTCATGGAGCGCCTGTTTGAAGCCTTCGCCAGTCTGGGTCAGGCAGGGCGCGGGGAATTGCAATTGGTGCCGGTGGTGTCCTACGACGCGGCACCGGGCTCATCCAGGGATGATCGCGAAAAAGCCGTGGCGCTTGAGGCCATGCTGGGTCGTGTGCGGCACCGTGATGGCCTGGCCCTGGGCCAACTCACCGCGCGCTTGAGCGCGTTGCTCGGCAACCGCCTGGATGATCGCGAAAACCCCCTGGGGCCTGCACTGTTGTGTGAGTTCTTCCTGCGGGCGGGGCGCAGCCTGGGCGTAGAGATCCGCGTCAAGCTGATCATGCTCAAGCTGTTTGAAAAATACGTACTCAGTGACGCCGACCAGCTATACGGCGAAGCTAATCGGTTGCTGGTCGCGACCGGTGTGTTGCCTGAACTCAAAAGCGTACCGTCGCGGCGGCTTGAAGCGCGTGAGTCCCGTGAGCTTCCACGCGAGGAAACCCTGCCGCCCGTTGACGGAAATGGCCAGCAAGCCTTTGCCGCGCTCCAGCAGTTGCTCACGGTGGTACGCGGTAGCGTGGCGCCGACGCTTGAAGCCAGCGCCGAACCCTTGCCCATCGCCACCCGCGACCTGCTGCGCCTGCTGTCCCATTTGCAGCAATACGTGCCAGAGCCTGAGGTCGAGGATGATTTCGACCTGCGCAACCAGCTTGAGCAGTTGCTCACGCGCGTCAGCGTCAAGAGTGGCAAGTCGAGGGTGGTGGAGGAGGCGGACGAAGATGTGATCAACCTGATCGCGCTGCTGTTCGAATTCATCCTCAACGACCGCGCCGTGCCTGATGCCTTCAAGGCCCTGATCGGTCGCCTGCAGATCCCGATGCTGAAAGTGGCGGTGCTGGACAAGAGCCTCTTCAGTCGCGCCAGTCACCCGGCGCGGCGTCTGCTCAATGAAGTCGCAACCGCCGCAATGGGCGGCAGCCAGCGCGATCATCTGTACCTGCGCATCGAGCAGGTGGTGCAGCGCTTGCTCAACGAATTTGTCGAAGACCCGGCGATATTTTCCCAGCTGCTCGCCGAGTTCAGCGCGTTTACCGCGGATGAGCGGCGGCGCAGCGATTTGCTTGAACAACACACCCGTGATGCCGAAGCCGGGCGCGTGCGCACCGAGGCGGCCCGCCAGCGCGTGGCCGATGTGCTGAACAAACGGCTGTTGGGCAAGACCCTGCCGCGTCCGGTCGTGCAGTTCCTGCAGCAGGCCTGGAGCCAGGTGCTGTTGCTGGCCAGTCTCAAGCATGGCGAGCAGTCGGTGCAGTGGCAGGCGGGGCTGCGCACCATGGACGAACTGATCTGGAGCGTTGGCCTGCAACAAGACACCGAAGCCGGGCGCCATCTGCTGGAGCAACTG
The DNA here is from genome assembly GCF_001579805.1 of Pseudomonas azotoformans. NCBI lineage: Bacteria > Pseudomonadati > Pseudomonadota > Gammaproteobacteria > Pseudomonadales > Pseudomonadaceae > Pseudomonas > Pseudomonas azotoformans. Next base: position 2,438,973 of record NZ_CP014546.1, read on the forward strand.
CCGGGCTTGCTCAAGGCCCTGCGCGACGGCTTGACCAGCGCCGCGTTCGACCCCTTCAGCACCCGCGAATTTTTTGTGCGCTTGCAAGCCCTGCATGTCCAGGCACCTGAAGGCGTCGACGAGTTGATCGAAGTACGTGAGGCGTTTGTGCTGACATCGGCGTCACCCGACCCGGTCAGCGACTTGCCGGACAACGACCCCGACTTGCTTAAAGCCCGAGAACTCAAGGTGGGGGGATGGGTGGCGTTCGAGGAAAACGAAGCCACTACGTTGCGCTGCCGACTGACGGCGATCATGACGCCGGCCGAGACCTATGTCTTCACCAGTCGCACGGGGCTCAAGGTGATGGAGAAAAGTGCCGGCCAACTGGCATTGGCGTTCAAGCGTGGCGTCCTGCATGCCCTGGACGATGGCCCCCTGTTCGAGCGCGCACTGGCCGCTGTGGTGAGCAAGCTGCGTCAACTCAATCACGGCAAGTGATCGCAACCTGAGGGTCGAACGCGGCATACTGGTCACACGTTGTCTCGTTAAAGGAACCTGTATGCAGTTGGACCCCACCAGCGGTTGGTGCCAGGGCATCCGTCATTGCCCTTCACCCAACTTCAACGAGCGCCCCGCCGGCGAAATCTCACTGTTGGTGGTGCATAACATCAGCCTGCCACCGGCGCAGTTCGCCACCGGTAAAGTGCAGGAGTTTTTCCAGAATCGCTTGGATGTCACGGAACATCCCTACTTTGAAGGGATTGCCGACTTACGGGTGTCTGCGCATTTTCTGATTGAGCGTGACGGTGCGGTGACGCAGTTTGTGTCCTGTCTCGACCGGGCCTGGCATGCCGGGATCTCGCAATTCGAGGGGCGGGAAACCTGCAATGACTTTTCCCTGGGGGTGGAGCTCGAAGGCACGGACGACCAGCCGTTCACTGACGCTCAATATGCGTCATTGATCGACCTGACCCGCCAGTTGCTGGCGGCTTACCCCGGCATCACGCCCCAGCGCATTTGTGGTCACAGCGATATCGCTCCGGGTCGCAAGACCGATCCCGGCCCGGCTTTTGATTGGACGCGCTTTCGCAGCGCCCTGCAGGATGGAGGACACGCACGATGAGTTTCCTGGTGTTGGTGCTGGCGGTCTGGATCGAGAAATTTTCGGCCCTGCGCCAGCGGTTGCAGCGTGATGGGGGTTGGCTGCGGGAACTGGCCAAGCTGGAATCGAACCCGCGCATGGGCAAGCAGCCCTGGTTGATCCTGGCATTGCTGGTGTTGTTGCCGGTCGCGTTGCTGGCGTTGTTGCTGTTGGTGTTGGAGCCGGTGGCTTACGGGCTGTTGGCACTGCCGGTGCACTTGCTGGTGGTGATCTACAGCCTGGGCCGTGGTGATCTGCTCGCCGGGCTGGGCCCCTTTCGCGATGCCTGGCGACGGGGCGACCTGCAAGCCGCCGAACACGTGGCTGAGCGTGACTTGAACCTGAGCGCCGACAGTGGCGAACAATTGCTCGAGCGCGTCCAGGGCCATCTGTTGTGGCAGGCCTACCAAAGCTTTTTTGCCGTGATTTTCTGGTACTTCCTGTTGGGCCCTGTGGCTGCGTTGGCTTACCGCCTGCTCGCACTGGCCAGTGAACACAGCAGGAACCCTCTGGTGGCTGAGCGAGCCGGGCAACTGCGCCACGCATTTGACTGGCTGCCGGTGCGCCTGCTGGCGGCCAGTTTTGCCCTGGTGGGTAACTTCGTCGCGGTCGGCCGTGTGATGCTCCACGAACTGCTGAGCTGGGACATCAGCGCTGCCCAACTGGTGGAAAAAGTTGGCCTGGTCGCCGCTGAAATCCCGCCTCCAGCGGTCGGCCCCGATGGCATCAACAGCCTGGACCGACTGTGGGAGCTTCTGCTGCGCGCGGCGGTGTTGTGGTATGCCGGGTTTGCGATCTGGACGGTACTGCCCTGACGGCTGATCTCATTAACCTTAAGTTACAAAACTCCCTTTCAAATTGAGCTATACAGATGCTGGCTAACTGCCGCCCTGCGCCTCAATAAAAATAAAAGAAAGGGAGTTCACCTGTGAAGAGCTTGCTCTATCCCGCCGTCGCGCTGATGAATCGCCTGAGCTTCGGCATGAAGTTCAGCCTGATCAGCGTGTTGTTCCTGCTGCCGATGCTGGCGACCAACTATTACCTGGTGCGTGATTCGTGGCGTGAATTCCAGGGCACACGCGTCGAGCTGCAAAGCCTCGACCTGCTCGGCAGCAGCCTGGCCCTGCGCCGCGACCTGGAAACCCTCAACAACCAGGTGCAGATCAACGCCACGTTGGGCCAGTCCGGTAAGGCGGGCGACCTTGAGGGCAAGATCAGCGCTTTGGAACACAGCGTGCTGAACCGCCTGCAAAGCCTCAACGCCATGACGACCGAACCCGAGCAAATCGCCGCTTTTGACGCCAAGCGCGACGAGTTGATCGCTGCCTTCAAGGCCCAACAGCAGGAAACCTCGCTGCTGAGCAAAAGTGCCCTGATCGGCAAGTTGCTCAACAAGGCGCAGATGCTCAGCCAGATCATCGCCAGCCAGTCCGGCTTGAGTCGCGACTCCCAAAGCGACCTGCGCCAACTCAGTGAACTGATCACCAGCGTGACCCCGCAAGTCACCCAGACCCTGGGCGAAGGCCGGGCAATGGGCGCGTATTCCCTGGGCCAGGGCTTTCTCAACTCGTCGTCCAGCACACGCTTTGACGAGCTGTTGCAGCAATTGGAAAAACTCCAGGCCGAGTATGGCTTGAAGTTGCAGGATGCCTTGGGCTCCAGCAAAGCCGCGCACGCGGCCCTCGACAGCCTGGCCAAGGCCAGCAATGCCAGCCTCAAGCATGCCGCCGAGTTGTTTGAAGAACAGGTAGTGATGGCCGAAACCCTCGACGCGCCCTGGCAGGGCTTTTACGACAATGTCAGCCGCTTGATGGCCCAGACCTACCAGTTGGATGACGCCACGCTGACCTTTCTCGGGCAACAGTTGGAACAGCGCCTGGCACAAAACCGCACGCACATGGTGGTGCTGGTCTCGGCCCTGAGCGCGGTGTTCCTGTTGATTTTCTACCTGTACGCAGGCTTCTACGCGTCCACGCGCACCACGCTGCGGCGTCTGGGCGCGATGATGGATAAGGTGGCGGCCGGTGACATGACCGTCACCTTTGTTGCCCATAGCCGCGATGAGTTGGGTGACCTGGGCCAGGTATTCAACGGCACCGTGGCGAAGATCCATGACTTGATCGAGCGCGTCGGACACACCGTCAGCCAGGTCGAGTTACAGGCCGGGCAGGTGGAGACGGTCTCGGCCCAGAGCAATCAGGCCGTTTCCGGGCAACGCACGCAGATCGAGCAGGTGGCGACGGCCATGAACCAGATGTCGTCCACCGCCCAGGAAGTTGCGCGCAGTGCGGCGGCGGCGGTGAGCAGTGCCCACAGCGTCAACGACGAAACCGTCAGCGGCCGTGGCCTGGTGCAGTCGCAGCAGGGCAGCATTGCGCGACTCGCCACGGAGATCGATCAGTCGGTGCGGGTGATCAACCAACTGGCCACCGACAGCCAGTCCATCAGCAGCGTGTTGGAAGTGATCAAGAGCATTGCCGAACAAACCAACCTGCTGGCACTCAATGCGGCCATCGAGGCCGCGCGGGCCGGCGAGCAAGGGCGTGGGTTTGCGGTGGTGGCGGACGAGGTGCGTACCCTGGCACGACGCACCCAGCACTCCACCGAGGAAATCGAGCAGATGATCAGCCGCTTGCACAGCGGCGTGGCGGCGGCCGTGAAGGCCATGGGCAGCAGCCATGAAATGGCCAGTGGCACCGTGGGCCAGTCGGAAAAGGTCCAGCAAGCCCTGGAAAACATCCTCGCTGCCGTAGGGATGATCGTCGATCAGAACCAGCAAATTGCCGCCGCCGTGGAGCAGCAAACCGCCGTCGCCCACGATATCGACCAGAACATCGTTGAGATCAATCGGGCTGGCGAACATGCCGCCCAAGGCGCACATCAGACCGAAGCGGCGAGCCGACAGCTGTCGATGCAGGTGATCGAGTTGAAGCAATTGATCGGCGCGTTCCGCGTGTAAGATCAGAATGTAGGATTTGTCGTTTGCTGGCGTGGTGCTCGTCCTGATTTCGCTGCGTCTCTTTTCTGGGGTTTTGAATGGGGGAAAATTGTTTCACTCGATTTCAAGTCCTGGGGAGGCACAGCGATGAACGCTGTAATCGGCATCAAGGGGCACTGCGCCCATTGCGACATCACCTTTAATCTCAAGCCTTGGCAACTGAACGCCATTGCCATCGAAGAACCGTTCGATTGCCCGTACTGCCAGTGGATCTTGCAGTTGAACTGCCCTCGGCAATTGCGCCAATTCAGGTCGCTAGACCATTGGGCACTGGTGCGCCCGAGCATGGTGGTATTGACCTGCACGGCACTCATCGTGGCACTGGTGACGGAGTGGGTGGGGCTGATCAGTGTGATCGGCCAATTCAACATTTCGCTGATCGTGCTGCTGGTGCATTTCCTGGTGCTGCGATATGCCCGCTATCGTCAGCGGATAACGCTGGAGCTGCAAGTGGTCTCGCCTTCTCTACCAATTGAACAGCTCGCACCCATTGCGTGTGCTCGCCTCGGCCAGCAATAGAGGGCTGGTATTCATGCGCTCGGCGAGCGCGGTGCAGATGTCCGGCAGGTGTTCGGGGCTGTTGCGTTGGCCGGGGTGCATCGCGGGCGCCATATCCGGTGAGTCGGTTTCCAGTACCACCGCGTCCAGCGGCAGGTGGGCCAGCACCTTGTGCATGCGCAGGGCTTGAGGCCAGGTCGCCGCGCCGCCCAAGCCCAGTTTGAAGCCGAGCTTGATGTATTCGTGGGCTTCTTCACGGCTGCCGGCGAACGCATGGATGATGCCGCCACGGGGCAGGCGAATGCGCTTGAGGGTTGCAATTACGGCGGCGTGGCTGCGACGCACGTGCAGAAGCGCCGGCAGTTGGAAGTCCACCGCCAGTTTCAGTTGTGCTTCGAACAGGCTTTGTTGGCGTTCGCGGTCCAGCTGTTCGAGAAAGTAATCCAAGCCGATTTCGCCCACGGCGCACAGTTGCCGGTGGCCGTGCAGGCGGGTCAGCCAGTCGCCCAGTTCCGTCAGGTCGGCGGGGCGATGGTCATCGAGGTACACCGGGTGCAGGCCAAAGGCAGCGAACAAGCCTTCGTCCGCTTGCACCAGGTCCCACAACCGCTGCCAATTTTGCTGATACACCCCCAATACCACCATGCGTCGTACGCCCAGTGCCCGGCTGTGAGCGAGGACTTCCCGGCGATCGCTGTCGAAGTCCGGAAAGTCCAAATGGGTGTGGGTGTCGATCAACTCCACGCTCAGGTCTCGCGAATGCGCTGCTTGAACGTCCGGCCGATGGCATGCACGCCGGGCTGGTACTGTTCTTCTTCAATCGCGGCCAGGGCCAGGCGCAGTGCGGTCTCGGCGATCAGTTGATGTTGCTGGGCCATGGCGTTGACCGGCAGCGGCAGGAAGTCCAGCAACTGGGTATCACCAAAGGTGCCCAGGCGCAGCGGTCGTGATTTGAGCGGGAAGTCATGCAAGGCGTCGAACACGCCTTGCAGCAGTACGTAGGACGTGGTCACCAGCGCGTCAGGCAAATGCCCCAGTTGCTGCAGAAGTTGCTCCATCAACTGTCGGCCACAATCGCGACTGAAGGCTTCACCGTGTTCGACGATCACTTCACCGGTGAACCCTTCGAGGGCCTCGCGGAAACCGGCGGCACGTTCCTGGCTGATGCTCAGCTCGGGCCGCGCACCGATCAGCACGATCTGCTTGGGCAATGGCTGCAACAGACTGCTGGTCAATTGCTGGCACGCCTGGCGGTCGTCGCTGACCACCGAGCAGAATTGATCCGCGCCCATCACCCGGTCGATGGCAATCACTGGCAGCCCCTTGGCCTGCAGCTCGCGGTAACTGTCATCGCTGGCCGGCAGGCAGCTGGCGACAAACAGCGCATCACAGCGCCGGGCGCGGAACAGTTGCAGCAGTTGGCGTTCGCTGTCGGCGTCATCGTCGGAGCTGGCGATCAGCAGTTGATAGCCACGTGCCCGAGCCCCTTGCTCCAGGAGCTTGGCGATGCGTGCATAACTGGGGTTTTCCAGGTCGGGCAGGATAAAGCCCAAGGTGCGCGTGTGCCGACTGCGCAGCCCGGCGGCCTGGGGGTTGGGGGTAAAGCCATGGGCTTCGACCACGGCGCGCACCCGCTCGACGGTGGCGCTGCTGATGCGTTGCTGTTCAGCCTTGCCATTGATGACGTAGCTGGCGGTGGTCACGGACACACCGGCGAGACGGGCGATATCACTGAGTTTCAAACCGGGATTTCCTTGTTTTCTGGAGCTTGCCCCGACATTTTCTCCAATCGTAACCGATTCCTGTACACGACCAATGTCCTGGCTCAAGCGCCGAGTGGTTCTTCAAGGATGCGCAATTAACGCGTAGTCTTCCACAAACTATAGATTAAACGTTTCAGCCAGCGTATTTTTACGACGTTCGCGACTGAGTGGCTACTGCCAATTGACTGCTCAGTCAGTAAAACCTGAACACCCTTTACACTGTTTGTTTAAAACAATACCTAGTGCGCCACTGCACTAACTAGGAGAACGGCATGCTTGAGCTCACTGTAGAGCAGATTTCCATGGGCCAGGTGGCCGTGGACAAATCTGCTGCCTTGCACCTGCTCGCTGAAAAACTGGTGGCCGACGGCCTGGTCGCCGAGGGTTACCTCAGCGGTTTGCAAGCCCGTGAAGCCCAAGGCTCGACCTTCCTCGGCCAAGGTATCGCCATCCCCCACGGCACCCCCGAAACCCGCGACCAGGTGTTCTCCACCGGTGTGCGCCTGCTGCAGTTCCCCGAAGGGGTGGACTGGGGCGACGGCCAGATTGTTTACCTGGCCATCGGCATTGCCGCCAAATCCGACGAACACCTGCGCCTGTTGCAACTGCTCACCCGCGCCCTCGGCGAAACCGACCTGGGCCAGGCCCTGCGCCGTGCCGGCAGCGCCGAAGCGCTGTTGAAACTGCTGCAAGGTGCGCCGCAGGAACTGGCGCTGGATGCGCAGATGATCAGCCTGGGCGTGTCCGCCGACGACTTCGAAGAGTTGGTTTGGCGCGGTGCGCGGCTGTTGCGTCAGGCCGATTGTGTGAGCAATGGTTTCGCCGCGGTGTTGCAGCAGGTGGATGCGCTGCCCCTGGGTGATGGCCTGTGGTGGTTGCACAGCGAGCAGACCGTCAAGCGCCCAGGGTTGGCGTTTGTCACCCCGGACAAACCCATGCGCTACCTCGGCCAGCCGCTCAACGGCCTGTTCTGCCTGGCCAGCCTGGGCGAAGCTCACCAGACGCTGCTCGAACGCTTGTGCGCCTTGCTCATCGAAGGGCGCGGCCAGGAACTCGGCCGCGCCACCAGCAGCCGCGCCGTGCTTGAGGTGCTGGGCGGTGAGTTGCCGCCCGACTGGCCCACTGCGCGCATCACCCTGGCCAACGCTCATGGCCTGCATGCGCGCCCAGCGAAGATCCTGGCGCAGTTGGCGAAAAGTTTTGAAGGCGACCTGCGTGTGCGCATCGTCGATGGCCCCGTGGGTGCCGTGTCGGTAAAAAGCCTGAGCAAACTGCTGAGCCTCGGCGCGCGTCGCGGCCAGGTGCTGGAGTTTGTCGCCGAGCCGACCATTGCCGGCGACGCGCTGCCCGCGTTGTTGGCGGCGGTGGAAGAGGGCTTGGGTGAAGAGGTCGAGCCGCTGCCGACCCAAAGCGCCCCGCCTGAAGTCGTCGATATCGAGCCGGTGCTCAGCGCACCCTTGGCCGGCAGCCAGATCCAGGCCATCGCCGCCGCGCCGGGCATTGCCATCGGCCCGGCGCATATCCAGGTGCAGCAGGTCTTCGATTACCCCTTGCGCGGCGAATCTTCCGCCATCGAGCGCCAGCGCCTGCACGGCGCCTTGGCCGATGTGCGCCGGGATATCCAGGGCCTGATCGAACGCAGCCAATCCAAGGCGATCCGCGAGATTTTCATCACCCACCAGGAAATGCTCGACGACCCGGAACTCACCGACGAAGTCGACACCCGCCTCAAGCAAGGCGAAAGCGCTGAAGCGGCGTGGATGAGTGTGATCGAGGCGGCGGCCAGGCAGCAGGAGTCGTTGCAGGACGCCTTGCTCGCCGAGCGCGCCGCCGACCTGCGTGACGTCGGCCGTCGTGTGCTGGCGCAGCTTTGTGGCGTCGAAACCGCCCAGGAGCCGAGCGAACCTTACATTCTGGTGATGGACGAAGTCGGTCCGTCCGATGTGGCGCGTCTGGACCCGGCGCGCGTCGCCGGCATCCTCACCGCCCGTGGCGGCGCGACGGCCCACAGCGCCATTGTCGCCCGCGCCCTCGGGATTCCCGCGCTGGTCGGTGCCGGTCCGGCAGTGTTGCTGCTGGTTTCCGGCACGCCATTGTTGCTGGATGGCCAGCGCGGCCGCCTGCATGTAGACGCCGACGCCGCGACCCTGCAGCGCGCAACGGTCGAGCGCGACACCCGCGAGCAACGCTTGCAAGCCGCCTCGGCGCAGCGCCATGAACCGGCCCTGACCCGCGACGGGCATGCGGTGGAAGTGTTCGCCAACATCGGCGAAAGTGCCGGGGTTGCCAGCGCGGTGGAGCAGGGCGCCGAAGGCATTGGCTTGCTGCGCACCGAACTGATTTTCATGGCCCACCCGCAAGCGCCGGACGAGGCCACCCAGGAAGCCGAATACCGCCGTGTCCTCGATGGCCTCGCCGGTCGTCCGCTGGTGGTGCGCACCCTCGATGTGGGCGGCGACAAACCGCTGCCTTACTGGCCGATCGCCCAAGAGGAAAACCCCTTCCTCGGCGTGCGCGGCATTCGTCTGACCTTGCAGCGCCCACAGATCATGGAAGCGCAACTGCGGGCGCTGCTGCGCTCGGCGGACAACCGCCCGCTGCGCATCATGTTCCCCATGGTCGGCAGTGTTGACGAATGGCGCGCGGCCCGCGACATGACCGAGCGCCTGCGCCTGGAAATCCCGGTGGCAGACCTGCAACTGGGCATCATGATCGAAGTGCCGTCGGCCGCATTGCTGGCGCCGGTCCTGGCCAAGGAAGTGGACTTTTTCAGCGTCGGCACTAACGACCTGACCCAGTACACCCTGGCCATCGACCGTGGCCACCCGACCCTGTCCGCCCAGGCCGATGGCCTGCACCCGGCGGTGTTGCAACTGATCGACATCACCGTGCGCGCCGCCCATGCCCATGGCAAGTGGGTTGGCGTGTGCGGCGAGTTGGCGGCTGATCCGTTGGCGGTGCCGGTGCTGATCGGCCTGGGGGTGGATGAGCTGAGCGTGTCGGCCCGCAGCATCCCTGAAGTGAAGGCGCGCGTGCGCGAATTCAGTCTGAGCGAGGCCCAGGGCCTGGCGCAACAAGCACTGGCGGTGGGCTCGCCCGCCGAAGTGCGAGCCCTCGTGGAGGCCGTATAGATGGCAAGGATTCTGACCCTGACGCTGAACCCGGCGTTGGACCTGACGGTACGCCTGGCGCGCCTGGAACCGGGTGAAGTGAACCGCAGCGAAACCCTGCTGACCCATGCCGCCGGCAAGGGTGTGAATGTGGCGCAGGTGCTGGCCGACCTGGGCCATCAGGTGAGCGTGGGCGGGTTTCTCGGTGAAGAAAACCCCCAGGCGTTCGACGCGCTGATCGCCCGCCGTCGATTTGGCAATGCGTTTATACGTGTGCCGGGCGAGACACGCAGCAACATCAAGATTGCCGAGCAGGATGGCCGGGTCACCGATATCAATGCGCCTGGGCCGCTGGTGAGTGAAGCGGCGCAAGCAGAGCTGCTCAAACTCATCGCCATCGTCGGCCCTGAATTTGATGCGGTGGTAGTGGCCGGCAGCTTGCCGCGTGGTATCAGCCCTGAGTGGTTCCAAAGCATGCTGGAGAAGATCAAGGGCCTGGGTTTGAAAGTCGCCTTGGACACCAGCGGTGAGGCGCTGCGCGCCGGTCTTAAGGCCGGTCCGTGGCTGGTCAAACCCAATACCGAAGAACTGGCCGACGTCCTGGGGAATGCCCCGGATGCCATCAGCCAATTGCATCAACAAGGTGTGGAACACGTGGTGGTTTCCGACGGCGCTGCGGGTGTGAGCTGGTACAGCCCAGGCGCGTCGCTGCACGCCACGCCGCCCAAGGTCGCGGTCGCCAGCACCGTCGGCGCCGGCGACTCGCTGTTGGCTGGGATGCTCCACGGTCTGCTCAGTGGCGATACGCCGGAGCAAACCCTGCGCCGCGCCACGGCAATTGCCGCGATGGCGGTGACGCAGATCGGTTTCGGCATCAGCGACCACGCGCAGCTGGAACAACTCGAAAGCGGCGTCCACGTGCGTGCGTTCACAGAACAATAAGAGGGTTTGTGATGAAGTTAGCCATTGTTACCGCCTGCCCGAACGGCATGGTCACCAGTGTGCTGTGCGCCCGCTTGTTGGACGCTGCCGCGCAACGCCAGGGCTGGAGCACCAGCGTTGAAGTGGTGGATGTGCAGCGCCCGGAACGCCAGTTGTCCCAGGCCACGATCGACGATGCTGAATGGGTGTTGTTGGTCACCAGTACGTCGGTGGATATGCAACGGTTTGTCGGCAAACGTGTGTTCCAGAGCACGCCGGCCCAGGCGCTGGCGGATGTCGACGCGGTATTGCGTCGTGGTGCTGAAGAGGCGCAGGTGTATGTGGCTACGCAGCAGGCGGCCAAGAATGCACCGCGCATCGTTGCCATCACCGCTTGCCCGACGGGCGTGGCCCACACCTTCATGGCTGCCGAAGCCTTGCAACAGACCGCCAAGCGGCTGGGCTACGACTTGCAGGTCGAGACCCAGGGCTCGGTCGGCGCGCGCACGCCCTTGAGCCCGCAGGCCATCGCCGACGCCGATGTAGTGTTGTTGGCGGCGGATATCGAAGTCGCCACCGAGCGCTTCGCCGGCAAGAAGATCTACCGTTGCGGCACCGGCATTGCCCTCAAGCAATCCGAGGCCACCCTCAACAAGGCCCTGGCCGAAGGTGCGGTGGAAAACGCGGCAAGCGGTGTGGTGGCCAAGCAAGAAAAGACTGGCGTGTATAAACACCTGTTGACCGGTGTGTCGTTCATGTTGCCAATGGTGGTGGCGGGTGGGTTGTTGATTGCCTTGTCCTATATGTTCGGCATCACGGCGTTTGAAGAGCAAGGCACCCTGGCTGCCGCGTTGAAAACGGTGGGTAACCAGGCTTTCATGTTGATGGTGCCGCTGCTGGCAGGCTACATCGCGTACTCCATTGCCGACCGTCCCGCCCTGGCCCCCGGCATGATCGGCGGGTTGCTGGCGACGACATTGGGCGCTGGCTTCATCGGCGGGATATTCGCCGGTTTCCTGGCCGGTTATTGCGTCAAGCTGATCACCCGCGCGGTCAAGCTGCCGCAAAGCCTGGATGCGCTGAAACCGATCCTGATCATTCCCTTGCTGGCGAGCCTGTTCACCGGCCTGGCGATGATCTACCTGGTCGGGCCGCCGGTGGCGCGCATGCTGGTGAGTCTGACGGGATTCCTCAACAATATGGGCACTACCAACGCCGTGCTGCTGGGTGTGCTGTTGGGCGGCATGATGTGCGTCGACCTCGGTGGGCCGATCAACAAGGCAGCTTATGCGTTTTCCGTCGGCATGCTCGCCGAGCACAGTGGTGCGCCGATAGCCGCAGTGATGGCGGCGGGCATGGTGCCGCCCATCGGCATGGGCATCGCCACCTTCCTGGCACGCCGCAAATTTGCCCAGACGGAGCGCGAGGGCCGGCAAGGCGGCGATCATTCTCGGCATGGTGTTTATCTCCGAAGGCGCGATTCCCTTTGCAGCCAAAGACCCGCTGCGCGTGATCCCGGCCAGTATCGCCGGTGGCGCGTTGGCGGGTGCGCTGTCGATGTATTTTGGTTGCAAGCTAGCGGCGCCCCACGGCGGCCTCGCGGTGCTGGTCATTCCGAATGCGATGAACCACGCGCTGCTGTACCTGCTGGCGATTGTCGCCGGTAGCCTGCTGACCGGCCTGGTGTATGCGCTGATCAAACGTCCGGAAGCGGTCGAGCTGACTGTCGCACCGGTGTCATAACCCCATGCTTAAGTGGCCCTTTTGATAACCAAGAGGGCACCTGCATGAGCCACTTCGATCTCGGCCGCCGCCGCGTGATGCAAGCCGTCGGCGCCGGCCTGTTGTTGCCGGGCCTGGCCCCGGCGGTGATCGCCTCTGTGAAGGACCGGCCGCAACTCACCGACGGCGTGCAGTCCGGCGACCTGCTCGGTGATCGCGCCATGATCTGGAGCCGCAGCGACCGCCCGGCCCGCATGGTGGTGGAGTGGGACACCCGCAGCGTCTTCAGCAACCCGCGTCGATTTGTTTCGCCCCTGGCCGACAACCGCACCGACTTTACCGCCCGTGTCGAACTCACTGGGCTGCCCGCCAACCAAGCGATTTTCTACCGCGTGCACTTCGAAGACGCCCAGACCGGCGTTGCCAGCGAACCCTGGTTTGGCCACTTGCGCAGCGTGCCGCAGCAGCGCCGCGATATTCGTTTTGTGTGGAGTGGCGACACCGTCGGCCAGGGCTTCGGCATCAACCCGGACATCGGCGGCATGCGCATCTATGAAGCGATGCGCCTGCGCCTGCCGGACTTTTTTATCCACAGCGGCGACACCATCTATGCAGACGGCCCAGTGCCGGCCCAGCTCACGGTCGAAGACGGGCGCATCTGGCGCAACCTCACCACCGACGCCAAGAGCAAGGTGGCTGAAACCCTGGATGAATATCGCGGCAACTACCGCTACAACCTGATGGACGAAAACGTCCGTCGCTTCAACGCCGAAGTGCCGCAGATCTGGCAGTGGGACGACCATGAAGTGGTGAACAACTGGTCGCCAAGCAAGCAGTTGGATGAGCGTTACCAGGTCAAGGACATCAACACCTTGGTCGGCCGTGCGCGCCAGGCCTGGCTGGAATATTCACCGATGCGCCGGCAGAGCGCCGATGGCGGCGGGCGCATTTATCGCAAGCTCGGCTATGGGCCGTTGCTGGATGTGTTCGTGCTGGACATGCGCAGCTATCGCGGGCCGAACGATGACAACCTGGGCGCTGAAAAACCCTTCCTCGGCCGCGAGCAGTTGGATTGGCTCAAGCGTGAACTCAAGGGCTCGCAGGCGCAGTGGAAAGTCGTCGCCGCTGACATGCCAATTGGCCTGGGTGTGCCTGATGGCGAAGTGAGCCCCGGCGTGCCGCGCTGGGAAGCGATTGCCAACAACGACCCAGGCGCACCGCAAGGGCGTGAGCTGGAAATTGCCGAGCTGCTGGGCTTTTTAAGGGCGCAGAAGGTGCGTAACCATGTGTGGCTGACGGCGGATGTGCATTACTGCGCGGCACACCACTATCACCCGGATCGCGCGGCGTTCCAGGATTTCGAGCCGTTCTGGGAGTTTGTCGCCGGGCCGTTGAATGCGGGGAGTTTCGGGCCTAATCCGTTGGACAAGACCTTTGGGCCAGAGGTGGTGTTCGAGAAGGCGCCGCCGGCGCAGAACACCTCGCCATTTGCCGGTTTTCAGTTTTTTGGCGAGGTGAACATTGATGGGCAGACGGCGGAGTTGACCGTGATTTTGCGGGATCTGGATGGCGTTTCGGTCTTTGAACAAAAACTCCAGCCCACCTGACTTGGAACTCAATCAACCTGTGGGAGCGGGCTCCCACAGTTGCCAATCAGTAGACGTCGCGGCGATAGCGACCTTGTTCGATCAACCGCTCCACGGCTTCACTGCCAAGGATGTCCACCAACGCCTGATCCACCCCAGTCGCCATCCCCTGCAGGCTCCCGCACACATAAATCGCCGCGCCGTCGCTCAGCCACTTACGCAGTACTTCGGCTGACTCCCGCAGGCGATCCTGCACGTAGATTTTTTCCTCCTGGTCGCGGGAAAACGCCAGGTCCAGCAGCGCCAGATCGCCACTGGCCAGCCAGCCTTGCAGTTCGTCCTGACAGAGGAAGTCATGCTTGATATTGCGCTCACCGAACAGCAGCCAGTTACGCTGCTGGCCGTCGGCAATGCGCGCCTTGAGCAAACTGCGCAGGCCGGCCAGGCCGGTGCCGTTGCCCAGCAGGATCAGCGGCACGGGTGCTTGCGGCAGGTGGAAGCCACTGTTGCGGCGCAGGCGCAGGCTGATGCTGGAGCCGAGGGCGGCATGTTCGGTGAGCCAGCCTGATCCCAGGCCCAGGCTGCCGTCGGGGTGGCGTTCCTGGCGCACGATCAATTCGAGTACGCCATCGCTGGCAATCGAGGCGATGGAGTATTCGCGCATGCCCAGCGGCACCAGCGCGTCCACCAGCGCCTGGGCATGCAGGCCGACCAGGTGGGCGCGATGCGTCGGCAGTTGGCGAGTGGCCAGGGCCTGGTCGAGGGTGTGCGCCATGCCGTCGATCAACACGCCGTCACTGCCGGCCAGGCCCAGGCCTTCGAGGAAGTGTTCGATGGCCCAAGGGCAGTTGCGCGGCAGCACTTCCACCAGGTCGCCGGCTTGCCAGCGTTGTGGTGACGAGGAGGTGAGGCCCAGCAAGTAGACATCGGCGCCTGCGCTGTCGCGGTTGAGCAGCGTGCGTTGGCTCAGTGTCCAGTTTTCGTACTGCGCGGTCGGCCAAGCGGCCGCCGGGACGTGGCCGGTGAGCTGGCCGAGTTGTTGTTGCCAGTGCAGCAGGGCGGCGGTGTCACCGCTGTCGACTTCTACCGGAGCAAATAAAGCGTTGCCGCCCTGATGGGTCAGCCAGAAATGCAGGCGCCGCGCGAAGCCGCAGAAGTGTTCGTATTGACGGTCGCCCAGAGCCAGGACCGAGTAGTTCAAGCCCTTTAGGGGCAGGTCTTGGCCGAGCACGCTGCGATCGAATCCGCGAGCACTGTCAGGGGCTTCGCCGTCGCCGAAGGTGCTGACCACGAACAGCGCATTTTCCGACTGGCGCAGGTCATCCTGGCTGACGCTGCCCAGGGATTGCACCTTCACCGGCAAGCCGGCCGCCTGTAATTGGCCAGCCGTTTGCCAGGCCAATTGCTCGGCAAAACCGCTCTGGCTGGCAAAGCCGATCAGCCAGGCCGGGGCATCGCTGGTGTTGGCCGTGAGGCCTTTACGCGCGTCACGCACCTGGCGCTTCTTGCGACGACGGTCCAGGTACAACAGCCAACCGGTGATGAAGAACAGCGGCATCAGCACCGAACTGACTGTGAGAATGATGCGCCCCACCAGGCCGAAGTAGCTGCCGGTGTGCAGCGCGTAGACGCTGGTCAGCAGTTGCGAGCCGAGGGTCTTGCTGGCGTAGCGGTCGTGGGATTTCACCTCGCCGGTCGCCGGGTCCAGGTTGATCTGGTTCAGCGCGCGGTCATGGGGCGAATTGTCCAGCAGGTAGTACACGGTGGCCGGTTGTCCGGCGACGGCTGGCATGCGGATGTTGTAGGCACTCAAGCCGGGGCCGGCGTTGCTGTAGATGCTGCTCCAGATCGCATCGTAATTGGCCACGGGCGCCGGACCTTCAGGGGCTGGGCCGCGTTTGCGCACCCGTTCATTCTGTGGGGCGTCGGACAGCAGCTGGGTCAGGCCCTGGCTGTACCAGTCGTAGGACCAATACAGCCCGGTCAGTGCCGACAGCAGATACGCCAACAGGCACCAGGTGCCGAACACCGAGTGCAGGTCCCAGTTGAAGGCACGGCCTTTTTTACGCCAATCCAAGGTCAGCCAGGCACGCCAGCTTGCCACTTGGCGCGGCCAGCGCAGGTACAACCCGGACAGGCAGAAGAACACCAGGATCAGCGTGCACGCGCCGGTGATGTTGCGACCGGTATCGCCCATCACCAGGAAACGGTGGAATTGCAGCAGGAAGCCGAAAACCTCCTGGCCGACCACGTCGCCCATGTAGTCGCCGGTGTAGGGATCGAAATAGCGCAACTGGCCACGGCGTTCGCCGGTCGGCGGGGTGAAGAACACGCGGGCGGCGTTGCCGCTTTCGCTCTCCACGAACAGCATGGCCACGGTCTGGCCTTCGGTGGCTTCCAGCTTGCGCACCAGCTCGGCGGGCGGCAATACACCGGCTTCGCGTTTTTCCACGGTCAGTACGCTCGGGTTGAGCGCCCGTAGGATTTCATCCTGAAACGAGACCGCAGCCCCGGTGATCCCCATCAAGGCCAGCACCAGCCCGGCGGTAATGCCGAAGAACCAGTGCAACTGGAACAGGGTTTTCTTCAACACGTCTGACCGCCTCGTCTATCCGGATATGTAGGGCACGGCGCGCATTATGCCGTGGCTTGTCGAGAAACATTCTGTTTTACACGCAAAAGCCCCACGCATCCGATGCGTGGGGCTTTTTGCTGCGTGGTGCGGCTGTTTAGAAGTGGAAGCTGGTGGACAACAGGGCCGTACGACCGGCCGCCTGGTTGGCGAAGTGCGAGGCGTAGGCCTTGTCGTAATAGGTCTTGTCGGTCAGGTTCTGCACGTTCAATTGCAGGTCGACGTTCTTGGTCAGCTTGTAGCTGGCCATGGCGTCGTAGCGGGTGTAGGACGGCACGTACACGGTGTTGGCCGCATCGCCATAAACCTGGTCGACGTAGAACGCGCCGCCACCGATGGTCAGCTTCGGGGTCACGTCATAGGTGGTCCACAGGCTGAACGAGTTCTCCGGGGTGTTGGGCATCTGATTGCCTTTGTTGGAGCCGGCAGTGACGACACCCTGGCGGTTGCCGTTCTTGCCCGGGTCAACCAGCTCGGCTTTGAGGTAGCTGTAGCCGGCGAACACTTGCCATTGGTCCGTGATCTTGCCGCTGGCGGACAACTCCAGGCCGTCTACGCGGGATTCGCCTGCGGTTTGGTAGGTGTTGGAGTCCACCAGGATGCGCGTGTTTTTTTTCTCGGTACGGAACACCGCAGCCGACAGCGACAAGCGGTTGTGGAACAGGTCCCACTTGGTGCCCAGCTCGTAGTTGACGGTTTCTTCTGGCTTGAGGTCGCTGGTGTTGATACCGGTCGGAATCGCGTTGTTGTCCACGCCTTCACCCACCAGGCCGCCGGCCGGCGAGGCCGAGGTAGCGTAGGAGGTGTAGATACTGCCGTTGTCCAGTGGCTTCCAGACCAGGCCGGCCCTGCCAGTTGAAGAACTGACTGTCGTCCTTGACCTTGCTGCGCGCCTGCACGGTGGACGTCGGCACGGCGTTGGTATTGGCTTCGGTGTCGAAGGTGTCGTAGCGCAGGCCGACGTTCAGCAGCCATTTCGGGTCGAGTTCGATGGTGTCGAACACATACGCGGCGCGGCTGGTGGCCTTGGTGTTGGTGCCCATGTAGTTGCGGGCGATGGAGCCGTTCCAGGCGTCATCCGGGTTCGGGTTGCCCAGCGAAGTGCACTGGCCGCCCTGGCTGCCGGCGGCCACGGTGCAGGTCGGGTTGCTGTTCGGGGTGACGGTGTAGCCGCTGACACGGGTTTCTTCGCCGGTGAATTCCAGGCCGGTGGAGTAGCTGTGCTTGAAGCCCAGGGCCTGGAAGCTGCCGAACAGGTCGGTCTGGTTGGTGGTGGTCGTGGTGGTGGACACGCGGGTGTTGGCTCGACGCCACACCGTGCCGAAGCGATTGACGTTGCGCTGGCTGTCATCCGGCTGGGTCAGCACGTAATCCTGGCCGGTGCTGCCGTGGCGCAGGGTGTTTTTCAGGGTCATGTTGTCGTTCAGGTCGTGCTCGACGGAGATCGTGCTGATGTCGGCGCGCGTCTTGCGGAAGTCACGGCTCTTGAGACCGTAGAAGTTGTTGCTGTCGCCGCCGTCAGTGGGTTTGTCATGCACGTGGGCGGTGGCGGTCGACGAGCTGTAGCCGTAGGGAATGCCCGAGTCCGGCAGGTCGTTGCTTTCCATGTGGTAGTAGCTGAGGTTGACGCGGGTCGGGGTGCCCAGGCCAAACGTCAGCGACGGGGCGACACCCCAGCGGTCGTAATTGATCGCGTCGCGACCGGCCACGTTCTGTTCGTGGCTCATCAGGTTCAGGCGGAACGCGGCGCTGTCGTCGAGGAACTGACGGTTCACGTCGAGCACATAGCGGCGGGTCTGGTCGGAACCGTAGGTGAAGCCGCCGTTGGTGAAGTCCCGCGCTTGTGGGGTCTTGCTCACCAGGTTGAGGCTGCCGCCAGCCGATCCACGGCCGCCGAACGACGAGTTCGGGCCCTTGCTGACTTCGATCGATTCGATGTCGAAGATCTCACGGCTCTGGCCGCCCGTGTCGCGCACGCCGTCCAGGTAGGTGTCGCCCTGGGCGTCAAAACCACGGATGAACGGGCGGTCGCCCTGGGGATTGCCGCCTTCACCGGCGCCGAACGTGATGCCCGGTACAGTACGCAAGGCGTCCTGCAGCGAGGTGGCGGCGGTGTCCTTGAGCACTTGTTGCGGCACCACGGTGACGGAACGCGGTGTATCCACCAGCGGCGCGGTGTATTTCTGCGACGAGGCTTTTTCGACCTGGTAGGAGGTGTTGTCCTGTTCTTCGCCGGTAATGCTGGTGGCGCCCAGGGAGATGCTGTTGCGCTGGCCTTTTTGTTCAGTGTCTTCGGCCGCTTGCGCCAGATGGGCGACAGAGCTAGCGCTGAGTGCAACGCCGATGGCCGAAGCCAGCATGCGTGGTGAACTGGCAGGTATTTTTGTAGTGATGCGCGACATGACGTGTCCTTTCCCCAAGGATGTGAGGCCGCGGAATATAGTGTTAACAAGTATTTCTATCAATTGCGATATATTGCTAATTGCACTGAATTTACATTCTTTACACTTTTTGCTTACGGTTTTTACGAACTCATCCGTCGCGACGTTTTACAGGGCGGATAAGAATCAATACCATTGGCGCCTCTCTGAATTCAGGTATTGCCCATGCTGCTGCACATCCCCGGCCTGTTCTCTCGTGAGGAAGTGCAGCGCATCCGCCAAGCCCTGGAAACTGCCGATTGGGCCGACGGTAAAATCACCGCCGGGCACCAGTCCGCCAAGGCCAAGCACAACCTGCAATTGCCTGAAGGTCACCCGCTCGCCAAGGAAATTGGCGCGGCGATGCTGGAACGTTTGTGGCAGAACCCGTTGTTTATGTCGGCGGCGTTACCGCACAAGGTCTTCCCGCCTTTGCTCAATTGCTACACCGCCGGCGGGAGTTTCGACTTTCACATCGACAACGCCGTACGCCAGCCCAAAGGCAGCCACGAGCGCGTGCGCACCGATTTGTCATCCACCTTGTTTTTCAGCGACCCCGATGAATACGACGGCGGCGAGCTGGAGATCCAGGACACCTTTGGCCTGCAGCGTGTGAAGTTGCCGGCCGGCGACATGGTGCTGTACCCCGGTTCCAGCCTGCACAAAGTCAACGCCGTGACCCGCGGCGCGCGCTACGCCTCGTTCTTCTGGACCCAAAGCCTGGTGCGCGAAGACAGCCAGCGTACCCTGCTGTTCGAAATGGACGGTGCGATCCAGCAACTGAGCGCCGATGTGCCAGACCACCCGGCACTGATCCAGCTCACCGGCACCTACCACAACCTGTTGCGCCGCTGGGTCGAGGTCTGACATGGGCTTCTTGTTGCGCCGTGAAGAAGTGCTCAACGTCGAGCAACTGCAAAGCATGCTCGATGATTCCCCCGTGCGCGCCGCCCAGGCGATCCTGGTGGCCGCAAAGGAGGGTGTGGTCGATGCCCAGGCGCTGCTCGGGCAGATCCTCTTGGATGGCCGTGGCATTACGCGGGATGAAGCGCTGGCGTTGCGCTGGTTCCAGATCGCGGCCCAGGGTGGGCACTTGATGGCGCGCAATATGGCCGGGCGTTGTTTGGAGCATGGCTGGGGTGGTGCGGCGGATGAAACGGCAGCGGCGCGAGAGTACCGTTTGGCCGCCGAAGCCGGTTTGGATTGGGCGCAATACAACTACGCCAACCTGTTGGCGACCGGGCGCGGTGTGGCCGAAGACCAGCAACGAGCGCTGAGCCTATACCGCCAGGCAGCGGAACAAGGCCATGCCAAGTCGATGAATCTGTTGGGGCGTTATCTGGAAGACGGTCGCTTCTGTGGGCAGGATCTGGAGGCGGCGGTGGACTGGTATCGGCGCTCGGCCGAAGGCGGCGATTTTCGCGGGCAGTTCAGCTATGCGGCGGTGTTGGCCGACAGGGGTCAAATCGACGCGGCGCTGGAGTGGTTGCGCAAAGCGTTGGCGGGGGGGAATTTGAAGTTTTTGCGCACGGCGCACCAGGCGCTCTCAGCGGCGAGCAACCCGCAAATCAGAGCAATGGCAGAGGCCTACCGTGAGCGCGCAGGCAGCCTTTCTTAAGGCGTAAAAAAACCCATGAATTGTCATGGGTTTTTTAGCTGCAGCCGTTTTATACGTAGAAGGATTTCAGTGGCGGAAAGCCATTGAACTCAACTGCGCTGTAGCTGGTGGTGTAGGCACCGGTCGACAACCAGTACAGACGATCACCAATCGCCAGGTTCAGCGGCAGGCCGTACTTGTAGTTCTCGTACATGATGTCGGCGCTGTCGCAGGTTGGGCCGGCAATGACCACTTCTTCCATCTCGCCTTTCTTCTCGGTCCAGATCGGGAACTTGATGGCTTCGTCCATGGTTTCGATCAGGCCGGAGAACTTGCCCACATCCGTATACACCCAACGCTCGACGGCGGTACGGGATTTACGCGCCACCAGCACCACTTCGCTGACCAGGATACCGGCGTTGGCAATCAACGAACGGCCCGGCTCCAGGATGATTTCCGGCAGGTCGTCGCCGAAGTCTTCCTTGAGGAAACGGATGATTTCTTCAGCGTAGGTTTCCAGGCTGTTGGTGCGGGTTATGTAGTTGGCCGGGAAGCCGCCACCCATGTTGATCAGCTTGAGGTGGATGCCGTCTTCTTCTTTCAGGCGTTCGAAGATCACTTTGACCTTGGCGATCGCCGCGTCCCACACGCTGATGTCGCGCTGTTGCGAACCCACGTGGAACGAGATGCCGTAAGGCACCAGGCCCAGGTCACGGGCCAGGATCAGCAGGTCCATGGCCATGTCGGTCTGGCAGCCGAATTTGCGCGACAAAGGCCAGTCAGCCGTGGTCGAGCCTTCGGTGAGGATACGCACATACACTTTCGAACCCGGCGCGGCCTTGGCGATGTTGCGCAGGTCGGCTTCGGAGTCGGTGGAGAACAGGCGCACGCCTTTCTCGTAGAAGTAGCGGATGTCCTTGGACTTCTTGATGGTGTTGCCGTAGCTGATGCGGTCGGCGCTGACGCCACGGTCCATCACTTTATCCAGCTCGTAGATCGAGGCGATGTCGAAGCTCGAACCTTTCTCTTTGAGCAGGTCGATGATCTCGACAGCCGGGTTGGCCTTGACCGCGTAATACACCTTGGCGAATTCGAAACCGGCGCGCAGGTCATCGTAGGCCTGGCTGATCATCGCGGTGTCGATCACCACGAACGGGGTTTCTTGCTTGTCGGCGAACGCCTTCATTTTGTCAAAAGTGGCGCGCGCGAAATAATCTTCGACGTTGATCGACATGCTGGGAACTCCTAAGGGCAAACTAAATTGATCAATGGGTGCAAATGAACGTCCTCCGTATCCCCACTTTGGTTCGCCTACTTCCCAAGGCATGTCGCCGAAAGCAAAAAGGCCATGGGAATAACCGCTTCCCTTGGCCTTGCTGTCTCGTCGTCAGTACTTGAGCCGGATGGATCGTTTCCAGCATGGACGTTCGGCGCGAACTTTAGGGCGTGAGGGGCTTGAGATCAACTAAAAATGTCGCGTTTTTGCACGCGTTCGTCGCGCGAACCCGTGCAGCTACTTATGTAACCGACAGGTGTGACGGAATGATGTTCCCCGGATGTGGGGAATTGAGGGTATTAACTGACACACCAGAGATCCAAATGTGGGAGCGGGCTTGCTCGCGAAAGCGGAGTGTCAGTCACAGCAACTACAACTGACAGACCGCATTCGCGAGCAAGCCCGCTCCCACAGTTTTAACCGCGTGGTGTCAACTCAGGCGAGTGCTGTCTCGGCAGGCGAAACGATACTGGTCTTGCCACCTCGGGACTTACCCGAGCTCAAGTACTCGGCAATCGACTCCTGCGTCACCTCACCGAGGAACACCCGCTCCGCATCCATCACCGGCAACCACGAACGGTTGAACTCGTACATGCGCGACAGCAGGATGCGCAAATGCTCGTCATAAGCCGCCGTGGCGTTGAACTCGCGCAGGTACTGGCCGCAGGTGCCGGTCTGACGGTGCAGGTCGCGACGTCGTACATAACCCAGCGCCTTGTTCTCGGCACAGGTGACCACCACGTAGCGACGGTCATGCTCGTCCATCAGCTCCAGCGCGTCCGCCACTGGCGTTTCCGGGCTCACCGAAGGGGCATTGTCCGCCGCGTCTTCGGCCTTCACCAGCAACAGGCGCTTGAGGGTGCTGTCCTGGCCCACGAAGTTGCTGACAAACTCGTCGGCCGGGTGCGCCAGCAGGGTGTCCGGATGATCGATCTGCAGCAGCTTGCCGGCACGGAAGATCGCGATCTTGTCGCCCAGCTTGATTGCTTCGTCGATGTCGTGGCTGACCATGATCACGGTCTTGTTCAGCGCACGCTGCATCTCGAAGAATTCGTTCTGGATCATTTCGCGGTTGATCGGGTCGACCGCGCCGAACGGTTCATCCATCAACAGCAACGGCGCGTCGGCCGCCAGGGCGCGGATCACGCCGATCCGTTGTTGTTGGCCGCCCGACAATTCACGCGGGTAGCGATGCAGGTATTGCTTGGGTTCCAGCTTGATCATGCTCATCAACTCGCGGGCGCGGTCATGGCATTTTTGCTTGTCCCAGCCGAGCAATTTCGGCACGACCACGATGTTTTCCTCGATGGTCATGTTCGGGAACAGGCCGATCTGCTGGATCACATAACCGATGTTGCGACGCAGGGTCACTTCGTCGAGGTCGGTGGTGTCTTCGCCGTTGATCAGGATCTTGCCCGAGGTCGGCTTGATCAGGCGGTTGATCATCTTCAGCGTGGTGCTTTTGCCGCAGCCCGACGGGCCGAGGAACACGCAAATCTCGCCTTCATTGACGGTCAGGCTTACATCGTTCACGGCCGTGACAGTCTTGCCGTTGCTTTGGAAGGTCTTGGACAGGTTTTGAAGTTCGATCATTTGAGCAATCCTTTTGGAGTCAGCGAGCGTTGCAGCCATTGCAAGAGCAGGTCGGCAAAAATGGCCAGGAGACTGACCAGCACGGCGCCGACGATCAGCATCGACATGTCGCTGCGGCTGATGGAAGCCAGAATAAGTACACCCAGGCCACCGGCGCCGATGGTGGCGGCGATGGTCATCACACCAATATTCATCACCACGGCGGTGCGCACACCGGCGAGGATCACCGGCACGGCGATGGGCAACTCGACCATGCGCAGGCGCTGGCCGAAGGTCATGCCGATGCCGCGTGCGGCTTCGCGAATACCCGGTTCCACGCCGGTGAGGGCGAGGTAGGTGTTACGCATGATCGGCAGCAGGGAGTAGAGGAACACGGCGGTGATCGCCGGCATTGGCCCCAGGCCCTGGCCGAACTTGGAGTAGAACGGCAGCAGCAGGCCGAACAGGGCGATGGACGGCACGGTCAGCAGCACCGTGGCGCTGGCTTGCAGCGGGCCTGCGAGCGTCGGGAAGCGCGTCATCAGGATGCCCAGGGGCACACCGATCAGGATCGCGAGGATCACGGCGATACCGACCAGGGTGATGTGCTGCCCGGTCAGTTGTAGGACTTGGGCCCAATCAAGATGGGAAAAGGCGTTCAGGAATTCCATGTCTTCTCCTCTTATTAGTTGATCGGATGTTGGCGCAGGAAGTCGGCGGCAACCGCGGAGGGGCTTTCATGGTCGACGTCGACCCGCGCGTTCAACTGGCGCATGGTTTCGTCGTCGAACAGCTCGGCCAATGGCTTGAGGTCAGCGGCCAGTTCCGGGTGCGCGTCGAGATACACCTGACGCACCACGGGCGCGGCGGTGTAGTCCGGGAAGTAGTGCTTGTCGTCTGCCAGCAGCTTCAGTTTGAAGGCGTTCAGGCGACCGTCGGTGGTGTAGACCAGACCGGCAAACACCTGGCCATTACGCAGCGCGGTGTAGACCAGGCCGGCGTCCATCTGCCGGGTGTTTTTGCGCGTGAGGTTCATGTCGTACAGCTTGACCATACCGGCCAGGCCGTCGGAACGGTTGGCGAACTCGGTGTCCAGGGCCACCAGGCGGTTGCTCTTGGCATCTTGCGCGACGGCCTGGGTCAGGTCGCTGATGCTGTTGATTTCGGGATGCTCAGCCGCAACCTTCTCCGGCAGCGCCAGGGCGTAGGTGTTGCTGAAGCGCGACGGTGAGAGCCAGACCAGGCCTTTTTTCGCGTCGAGTTCTTTCACCCGAGCGTAGGACTGTTCGCTGTCGAGTTTCTCGTCGACGTGGTTGTAGGCCACCAGCGACACGCCGGTGTATTCCCAGATCAGGTCCAGTTGCCCACTTTCCTGGGCACTGCGCGCCAGGTTGCTGCCCAGGCCGCCGGTCACGCGGGTGTCATAGCCCTTGGTGCGCAGGTACTGGGAGGTGATTTCGGCCAGCAGGGTCTGTTCGGTGAATACCCGGGCGCCGATGCGGATCACGGGTTTTTCGGCGGCTTGCGCAATGCCTGCACACAGCAGGACGCAGCTCAATATCAAGGTCAGTTTTTTCATGTCGGTTCCTTAAGACGCACGCAGCCCGCGTTCCAGCCAGAGGCGGCTGGCCAGGGTCACCAGACCGTCAAGCAGCAAGGCCAGCAACGCGGTACACGCGGCGCCGAGCAGCAATTGCGGCTGATTGTTCAGGGCGATGCCGGGGAAGATCAGGCTGCCCAGGCTGTTGGCGCCGATCAGGAAGGCCAGCGGCGCGGTGCCGACGTTGATCGCCAGGGCCACGCGCACGCCACCGATGATGATCGGCACGGCGTTGGGCAATTCCACGCGAAACAGCACCTGGCGTGGCGTCATGCCAATGCCGGTGGCAGCTTCTTTCAGCGAGCCTTGAACGTTTTTCAGGCCTTCGTAGGTGTTGCGCACGATGGGCAGGAGGGAGGCGAGGAACAGCGCGAAGATCGCCGGGCCGCTGCCGATACCAAGGACGCCGAGGGCGATGGCCAGTACGGCCAGGGGAGGGACGGTGTTGCCGATGTTGAAGATCTGCATGAAGCGTTCTGCGCGCCCGACCATGTGCGGTCGGCTGAGCAGGATACCGGCGGGGATGCCCACAACAAGGGCGGCCAGCATGGAGACTAGAACGAGGATCAGGTGTGCTTGCAGGTAAAACAACAAATCGTCGCGGTACAGTTCGATCGTGTTGATGCCGATCCAGTGGACCAGCAGGGCCAGGAGCGCGACGACAACCGCACCTCCTATCAGCCCTTTGCCATAGCGAATAGCCACAGGCGGACTCCTTTTTTCTTCTGTCGGCGTCCACATTTCCGAGCGGCAATGCCATTCCTGGCTGTCGGCGAATGTGGTCGCGAAATGCAGCTCGTCGATACCGGCAACGCGGTAAAGATCCGAGCCATGAGCGCAGCCTCGTCAGGCTAACTTGCTGATTTATCAGCCCCTGTTCCGAGTGCGGTAGCAGGGGAGTGGACGTCTCGACCTTTTAAAAGGTTCCATACTTGGCAGCATTTAGCCACCCCTAATCGGGTGAACGGTGGTCCGGCCCCTGGGGTTTGCGCTATACTCGCCGCCCTTTTTTGACTCACCTGCCAGGCGATTTCCCATGACCCACCAGGCCGCCGAAGTCGCGAAACGCCGCACTTTCGCCATTATTTCCCACCCCGATGCCGGTAAAACCACCATCACCGAGAAACTCTTGCTGATGGGCAAGGCAATCGCGGTGGCCGGCACGGTGAAATCCCGCAAATCCGACCGCCATGCCACCTCCGACTGGATGGAAATGGAAAAACAACGGGGTATTTCCATTACCACGTCGGTCATGCAGTTCCCGTATCGCGACCACATGGTCAACCTGCTCGACACCCCGGGCCACGAAGACTTCTCCGAAGACACCTATCGCACCCTGACCGCGGTGGACTCTGCGCTGATGGTCCTCGACGGCGGTAAAGGCGTTGAGCCACGGACCATCGCGCTGATGGACGTGTGCCGTCTGCGTGACACGCCGATCGTCAGCTTTATCAACAAACTCGACCGCGATATTCGCGACCCGATCGAGCTGTTGGACGAAATCGAAGCCGTGCTGAAGATCAAGGCCGCGCCGATCACCTGGCCGATCGGTTGCTACCGCGACTTCAAGGGCGTGTACCACCTGGCGGAGGACTACATCATTGTCTACACCGCCGGCCACGGTCATGAGCGCACCGAAACCAAGATCATCGAGAAACTCGACTCCGATGAAGCACGCGCCCATTTGGGTGACGAGTACGATCGTTTTGTCGACCAGCTGGAACTGGTGCAGGGCGCCTGCCATGAGTTCAACCAGCAGGAATTCCTCGACGGTCATCTGACCCCAGTGTTCTTCGGTACCGCCCTGGGCAACTTCGGCGTTGACCATGTGCTCGACGCCGTGGTGGATTGGGCCCCGCGCCCACTGGCCCGTGTCGCCAACGAACGCACCGTGGAACCGGTCGAAGAGAAATTCACCGGCTTCGTGTTCAAGATCCAGGCGAACATGGACCCAAAACACCGCGACCGCATCGCCTTCATGCGCATCTGCTCCGGCAAATACGAAAAAGGCATGAAGATGCGCCACGTGCGTACCGGCAAGGACGTCCGCATCGGCGACGCCCTGACGTTCTTCTCCTCCGAGCGTGAACAGCTCGAAGAAGCCTACGCCGGCGACATCATCGGCCTACACAACCACGGCACCATCCAGATCGGCGACACCTTCACCGAAGGCGAAGCCCTGGGCTTCACCGGTATCCCGCACTTCGCGCCGGAACTGTTCCGCCGCGTCCGCCTGCGTGATCCGCTCAAATCCAAGCAACTGCGCCAAGGCTTGCAGCAACTGGCGGAAGAGGGCGCCACCCAGGTGTTCTTCCCCGAGCGCAGCAACGACATCATCCTCGGCGCCGTCGGTGTGCTGCAGTTCGATGTGGTCGCCAGCCGCTTGAAAGAGGAATACAAGGTTGAGTGCTCCTACGAGCCGATCACCGTGTACTCCGCGCGCTGGATCGATTGCAGCGATAAGAAGAAGTTGGAAGAGTTCTCCAACAAGGCTGTGGAAAACCTCGCGGTGGACGGCGGTGGTCACCTGACCTACCTGGCGCCGACACGGGTTAACCTGGCGCTGATGGAAGAGCGCTGGCCGGATGTGAAATTCCGTGCGACCCGCGAGCACCATTAAGGTCTGAGCGGTAAAGAAAAGGGCGAAGCTGTTATGGCTTCGCCCTTTTTTGTGGCGAGAGTGACGTATCGGGTCTAGTTTTTTGGGTGCAGGATTTATCCACTGACTGAAAAGGAAAGCGCTGTGCCTAGTGTCAAACGCGTCATCTGCTGGATGCTGTTAGCCAGTCTGGGGCTGACCACGGTCCCGGCACTGGCGGGCGCTGGAGCGCCGCAATGGAAAGACACCGGCCCGGTCACCAAGAAAAAACAGCAAGAGGTCAACTCCGGCAGCTGGAAACCGCAAGCCCAGCCCGCCCCGAAGGAAGACCAGGAAAACCCCTACAACGATGGCGAGGACAGTGAAACCTACGACGACGGCGAAACCTGACGCCTGGCGTAAACCCGGCATCGGGGCTAGCGTCAACGCTGGCGGCGGTGAACGGCTGTCGCGTGGGACCTACCTACTGACGGGACGGAATCAACCATGAGTATTTTTCAACGTGTTGTGTTGTTGATAAAAGTGATGGTGTTGTTGTCGTTGGGAATGTCGTCGGCCTGGGCGCATAACCCGGTGCAGAGCGGTGTTGTGTCGTCGGGGCATAGCCAGGATCTGCAACTGGCGAAGTCCGAGGCGGAACCTGGCGATAAGGACCAGGGCGGCAGCGAGGGTGATGATGACTCCACCACCGACGAACCGGACAGCGATGATCCGGACGCCGAAGGCGATAGCCAGACGTAGGCTTCGCCCAAAAGAAAGCCCCTCCCGCCAGGCTGATGCGCAACCTGATGGGAAGGGCTGTAGAACACAGGCAATGCCCTGGGCTTGATCACCCAGGGCATTTTTGTTGCGATGTCACGCCACGAACTGCTCCGCGTAGTGGCAAGCCACCTGGCGGTTATCCAAGGCGCGCAGTTGCGGCTCCTCGGTGCTGCACCGTGCGGTCGCGTACGGGCAGCGCTTGTGGAAGGCGCACCCCGGCGGCGGGTTCAGCGGGTTGGGCAGTTCGCCGACGATCTTGATCTTCGGCTTGTTCGGGTCCGGGTGGATGGTCGGGGTGGCCGACAGCAGCGCCTGGGTGTAGGGGTGCAGCGGACGGGCGTAGATGTCTTCCTTGGGACCGACTTCCACCGGACGGCCGAGGTACATCACCATCACGTCATCGGCGACGTGTTGCACCACCGCCAGGTTGTGGGAGATGAACACGTAAGCCGTATTGAATTCCTGCTGCAGGTCCATGAACAGGTTGAGCACCTGGGCCTGGATCGACACGTCCAGTGCCGAGGTGGGTTCATCCGCCACCAGCACTTTGGGTTGCAGCATCATCGCCCGGGCCAGGGCGATCCGTTGGCGCTGGCCGCCGGAGAACATGTGCGGGTAGCGCTGATAATGCTCGGGGCGCAGGCCCACTTGCTTCATCATCGCCTGCACTTTCTCGCGGCGTTCAGCAGCGGACAGGTTGGTGTTGATCAGCAGCGGCTCGCCGAGTTGATCACCGACTTTCTGCCGAGGGTTCAACGAGGCGTACGGGCTCTGGAACACCATCTGCACGTCTTTGCGCAATTGTTTGCGCTGGGCCTTGTCCGCGCCAGCGACTTCCTGGCCGGCGATTTTCAAGGAGCCGGAAGACGGCTCTTCAATCAATGTGAGCGCACGGGCCAAGGTGGATTTGCCGCAACCCGACTCGCCTACAACGGCGAGGGTCTTGCCGGCTTCCAGCTCAAAGGACACGCCATTGAGTGCACGCACCAACGCATGGCCCTTGAACAGGCCACGGGACACTTCGTAGTGACGGGTCAGGTCGCGGGCGGTAAGAACGACGGCCATTACGCCACCTCCTGGTTCAAGGGGTAGAAGCAGCGCGCGAGGCTGTTGGTTTTGGGATCAAGCCCCGGACGCTGGGCACGGCAGGAGTCCTGCACGTACGGGCAACGTGGCGACAGCAGGCAACCCTGTGGACGGTCATAACGGCCCGGCACGATACCCGGCAGCGTGGCCAGGCGCGTGGCGCCCAGGCTATGTTCCGGAATCGCCTTGAGCAGTGCTTCGCTGTACGGATGCGCCGGAATGTCGAACAACTGCGGCACCTGGCCGACTTCAACCGCTTGGCCGGCGTACATCACGCACACGCGCTGGGCGGTTTCCGCCACGACTGCAAGGTCGTGAGTGATCAGCACCAGGCCCATGTTCTGTTCTTTCTGCAGGGCCAGCAGCAGTTCCATGATCTGCGCCTGGATGGTCACGTCCAGTGCGGTGGTCGGCTCATCCGCGATCAGCAGTTTCGGCTCGCCGGCAATCGCCATGGCGATTGCCACGCGCTGGCTCATACCGCCGGACAGTTGGTGCGGGTAGGCATCCATACGGCTGGCAGCGCCGGGGATTTCAACCTTTTCCAACAGCTCGATGGCACGCTTGCGCGCTTGTTTGCCGGACATCTTCAGGTGCAGGCGCAGCACTTCTTCAATCTGGAAACCCACGGTGTAGCTGGGGTTCAGCGCGGTCATCGGGTCCTGGAACACCATCGCCAGGTCTTTGCCGACGATCTGGCGGCGCTGGCGGTTGCTCAGCTTGAGCATGTTCTTGCCGTCGAAGTTCAGCGCGTCGGCGGTGACGATGCCGGGGTGCTCGATCAGGCCCATCAGCGCCATCATGGTCACGGATTTACCCGAGCCCGACTCGCCAACGATTGCCAGGACTTCGCCTTTGTCGACCGAAATGTCGAGGCCATCGACCACCGGAACGGCGGTCTTGTCGCCGAAGCGCACGTTGAGATTCTTGATTTCTAACAGTGACATGGGAATCTCCTCAGGCGGCGTTCTTGAGTTTCGGGTCCAGCGCATCGCGCAGGCCGTCGCCCATCAAGTTGATTGCCAGCACGCTGAGCAAAATGGTCAAACCCGGCAGGCTTACCACCCACCAGGCGCGTTCGATGTAGTCACGGGCCGAAGCCAGCATGGTGCCCCACTCCGGGGTTGGCGGTTGTACGCCAAGGCCAAGGAAGCCCAGGGCCGCGGCATCGAGGATCGCCGAGGAGAAGCTCAAGGTGGCCTGAACGATCAGCGGCGCCATGCAGTTGGGCAGCACGGTGATGAACATCAGGCGTGGCAGGCCGGCACCGGCGAGGCGGGCGGCGGTCACGTAGTCACGGTTCAGCTCGCCCATCACCGCAGCGCGGGTCAGACGGACATAGGACGGCAACGACACGATCGCGATGGCGATCACCGTGTTGATCAGGCCAGGGCCGAGGATTGCGACGATGGCCACGGCCAGCAGCAGCGAAGGCAGGGCCAGCATGATGTCCATCAGACGCATGATGGTCGGGCCAAGCAAACGCGGGAAGAACCCGGCGAACAGGCCCAGCAGGATGCCCGGAATCAGCGACATCACCACCGACGACAAGCCGATCAGCAGCGACAGGCGCGAGCCCTGGATCAGGCGTGAGAGCAAGTCACGGCCCAGTTCGTCGGTGCCGAGCAGGAACTGGATCTGCCCGCCTTCCAGCCACGACGGCGGGGTCAGCAGGAAATCGCGGTATTGCTCGCTCGGGTTATGCGGTGCAACCCAGGGGGCGAAGATCGCGCAGAACACGATCAGCACCATGAACAACAGGCCGGCAACCGCGCCTTTGTTCTTGGAAAAGGCTTGCCAGAATTCTTTGTACGGGGACGGGTACAGCAGGCTTTGATCGACTGCTGACACTGGAGTAGGTGTGGTCATGGTCATGATCTCAGCGCTGGTGACGGATGCGTGGGTTGGCGAAGCCGTAGAGGATATCCACCACGAAGTTCACCAGGATCACCAGGCAGGCGATCAGCAGGATGCCGTTTTGCACCACCGGGTAGTCCCGCGCGCCAATGGCTTCGATCAGCCATTTGCCGATGCCGGGCCAGGAGAAGATGGTCTCGGTCAAAACCGCACCGGCCAGCAGCGTGCCGACTTGCAGGCCGACCACAGTGAGTACCGGGATCAGCGCGTTACGCAGGCCGTGCACGAACACCACGCGCGCCGGCGACAGGCCTTTGGCCTTGGCGGTGCGGATGTAGTCTTCACGCAAGACTTCGAGCATCGACGAACGGGTCATCCGCGCGATCACGGCCAACGGAATGGTGCCGAGCACGATGGCCGGCAGGATCAGGTGGTGCAGGGCGTCGAAGAACGCTTCCGGCTCGTCAGCCAGCAGGGTGTCGATCAGCATGAAGCCGGTGCGCGGCTCGATGTCGTAGAGCAGGTCGATCCGCCCGGAAACCGGGGTCCAGCCCAGGCTGACCGAGAAGAACATGATCAGGATCAGGCCCCACCAGAAGATCGGCATCGAATACCCCGCCAGGGAGATGCCCATCACCCCATGGTCGAACAGGGATCCTCGCTTGAGTGCCGCGATCACCCCGGCCAACAGGCCCAGGATACCGGCGAACAACAGGGCGGCCATGGACAGTTCCAGGGTCGCCGGGAAGAGGGCGGTGAATTCAGTCCACACGCTGGTGCGGGTACGCAGCGATTCGCCCAGGTCACCCTGGGCCAGTTTGCCTACGTAATCCAGGTATTGCGCATACAGCGGCTTGTTAAGGCCAAGGCGTTCCATTGCCTGTGCGTGCATCTCGGGGTCGACGCGCCGCTCGCCCATCATGACTTCGACGGGGTCGCCAGGGATCATGCGAATCAACGCAAACGTGAGCAACGTGATGCCGAAAAACGTGGGGATCAGTAACCCCAGTCGGCGGGCAATAAAACTAAACATCTTGTCGTGTACCTCAATCAGCCGGTTAGGCAGGTTCGGCACCGCCAATGTCGACGGTGCCGAGCGTTTCTCTTATTTACTTCACCTGGGTGGTGGCGAAGTTATTTGTACCCAGAGGGCTTTGAGTGAAGCCTTCTACGTTCTTGCGCATGGCGGTGAACAGTTTCGGATAAGCCATGGGAAGCCATGGTTGGTCCTTATCGAAAACGTCCTGTGCTTGTTCATAGAGTGCAGCGCGTTGGGCGGGTTCAGCGATGGCGCGCGCCTTGTCGATCAAGTCTTGAAACTCTTTGTTACACCAGCGGGCGTAGTTTTCGCCGTTTTTCGCTGCATCGCAACTCAGGTTTGGCGTCAGGAAGTTGTCCGGGTCGCCGTTATCACCGACCCAGCCAGCGGAAACCATGTCGTGCTCGCCGTTTTTAGCACGCTTGAGCATTTCGCCCCATTCCATGACTTTGATATTCACCTTCAGGCCGATCTGCGCCAGATCCGCCTGCATGCGCTGGGCGCCGAGCATCGGGTTAGGGTTGGTCGGGCCGCCACCGTTACGGGTGAACAAGGTGAACTCAGTGCCTTCCGGTACGCCAGCTTCCTTGAGCAGGGCGCGGGCCTTGTCCAGGTCACGGGGTGGGTTCTTCAGCTTGTCGCTGAAGCCCAGCAAGGTCGGCGGATAAGGGCCGGTGCCCACTACCGCATTGCCTTTGCCGAACAGGGCTTCGGTGTAGCCAGCCTTGTCGAAGGCGATGTTGATCGCGTGACGCACCCGCGCATCGCTCATGTATTTGTGGGTGGTGTTCAGCGCGGTGTAACTGGTGGTCATCGCCGCCAGTTCATCGACTTTCAGGTTCGGGTCTTTCTTGATGCTTGGGATGTCATCCGGCTTGGGGAACAACGCGATCTGACATTCGTTGGCCTTGAGCTTCTGCAGGCGCACGTTGTTATCGGTTGAGATCGCCAGGATCAGCGGGTCTACCTGCGGTTTGCCACGAAAGTAGTCGGGGTTGGCCTTGAACCGCGCCTGGGCGTCTTTCTGATAACGGGTGAAGACGAACGGGCCGGTGCCGATGGGCTTGGCGTTGAGGTCTTCGGTCTTGCCGGATGCGAGCAATTTGTCGGCGTATTCCTTCGAATGGATGGAAGAGAATGCCATGCCCAGGTCGGCCAAAAACGGTGCTTCAGGACGGGTCAGGGTGAAGACGACGGTGTGATCGTCGGTCTTTTCTACGCTCTTGAGCAGTTCCTTGAAGCCCATGCTTTCAAAGTACGGGTAGCCCACGAGGGACTTGTTATGCCACGGGTGATTCGGGTCCAGCTGGCGCTGGAAGCTCCAAAGCACGTCCTCGGCATTCAGGTTGCGCGTGGGTTTGAAGTAGTCGGTGGTGTGGAACTTGATGTCGTCACGCAGGTGAAAAGTGTACGTCAGGCCATCGGCGCTGATTTCAGGCAGGTCCTTGGCCAGTGCCGGAACCACTTCGGTGGTGCCGGGCTTGAAGTCCACCAGACGGTTGAACATGGTTTCGGCAGCGGCATCAGCGGTCACGGCCGTGGTGTACAGGACCGGGTCGAAACCTTCCGGGCTGGCTTCGGTGCAGACCACCAGTGGTTTGGCCGAAACGCCGATCGCCACGCTCAACAGCGCGGCAGCCATGGCGGCTTGTAGTGGGAGCAATTTCATTCGAAGCCCTCTGCAATCGATGGGACCAGACAAGCGTAGACGGCGGGCTCGTCCTGAGCCCGCCGTCTACCTGGCGCTGATTAAAGAATGTTGAACGGGATGGTGGTGACCAGGCGGAACTCTTTGATGTTGCCGTCAGCCTGTTGGGCGCTGGCGCGGTGAGTCACGTAGGTGCCCCGGATAGTGGTGGCCTTGAGCGGGCCGCTCTGAATCGCGTAGGACGTGCCAACACCGTATTCCTGGTGCTTCTCGCTATCCATCAGGCGCAGGTCACTGCGCGATGCGCCGGCTTCGCCGTAAGCGGTGCCATTGTAGTGAGTACCGTCGATGCCCCAGCCGCGCGCCGAGTAGACGTTGAACTTCAGGCCTGGCACGCCGTATTCGGCCATGTTGATGGCGTAGGCGATCTGGAACGACTTCTCGTTCGGGCTGTTGAAGTCCGAGGTCAGGGAGTTGGCCAGGTAGATGCCGTTGGTTTCGTGCAGGTAGTCGAAGTACTCGTCACCGTTCACTTCCTGGTAGGAGAAGGTCAGGGTGTGCGCCTGGTGGGTCAGACCCAAGGACAACGAGTAAGTATCGTTGTCGATGTTGCCCATCTTCTTGCTGCCGGTATCGGTGGTCTTGTAGTAGTTCAGGCCGGTGGTCAGTGCCAGGGTCTGTGCATCACCCAGTTCGTGGGTCGCGCCGAAGTAGTACTGGTTCCAGAAGTCTTCGACGTTGGCGGCGAACACGCTGGTTTTCAGGCTCTTGAACGGCTGGTAGTTGAAGCCCAGGGTCTTGACCTTGTCGGTTTCCTGGCCATTGCCGTATTCAGAGCGGAATTTCGACAGGCTCTGTTCGGTACGCGGCGAAACGCGATCGAAGATACCGCCCTGGAACGACAGGTTGCTGAACTCTTCGCTGTTGAAGCTCACACCTTCGAAGCTCGAAGGCAGGGCACGGTTGCCGATGGTGTCGACGATACCGCTGCTGAAGTTCTGGCGGCCGGCGGTCAAGGTGGTGTTTGAAACACGGAACTTGACGTTGGCCAGGCCCAGTTTGCTCCACTGGCCTACTGCGTCGCCGAAGGAGTGAGCCAGGGTGCGGTTGGAGCCGCCGGCGATGTCTTTCTGGTCGCGGTCAAGTGCGATGTAGTTGTAGGCCGCTACTTCGGTGCTGACGCCAACGGTGCCTTGGGTGAAGCCCGAGGTGTAGTTGAGGATGGTGCCCTGGGCCCAGTTGTAACGGCGTGAAACACGGGTGCTTACGTCGTTGGCTTTATCTTCGGCGGTTTTGTAGTAGCCGAACTTCTGGCCACGAAACTTCATTTCGTTGGAGTACCAGTTACGGGTTGTACCGCCCAGGCTTTGACCGTCGATAAAGCCCTTGGCCTCGCTTTGGGCACTGGAACCGGCCAATGTGGTAGGAACGAAGTCCTGGCTGGCGGATTCAGCGTAGGCGGTGGCCGTGATGCTGCTGATGGCCAAGGCCAGAAGCGCTTTGCTGCTCAGTTTCATTGATGAAGCTCCTTTGGTTCTCTTTTTAATGCCGGTCTTTTTTGGTGATCCGGCTATTGGGTGTGTAACTCGTTCAAGCCCTTGCAAACGTTTGGCGTAGGAAAATTCCCAACAAAAGGCCGCGCGTTTGCAGCAAGGCGTTATCCGCCCTGCGCAATCCGGTTATTTTCTTATGGGGTGATACTGACGCCCGAGAACACGTTGCGGCCGAAGGGGCTCACTTTGAAACCTTCGACTTTGGCGCTTAACGGCTGGTTGACCGTCGAGTGGGCGACAGGCGTGATCGGCACCTGCTGCTTGAGCAGTTGCTGCGCCTGTTTGTATAGAACAGTCCTTTGTTCGCGGTCGGTTACGACCTTGGCTTGCTTGATCAGCTTGTCGTACGCCGGGTCACACCACATGGAGTAGTTGTTCCCGCCGATGGCGTCGCAGCTGTAGAGGGTGCCCAGCCAGTTGTCCGGGTCACCGTTGTCACCGGTCCAGCCGATCAGGCTCACATCGTGCTCACCGTTCTTGGTGCGCTTGATGTACTCGCCCCACTCGTAGCTGACGATCTTGACCTTGAGGCCGATCTTGGCCCAGTCGCTTTGCAGCATCTCGGCCATCAGCTTGGCGTTGGGGTTGTACGGACGTTGTACTGGCATCGCCCACAGGGTGATTTCGGTGCCTTCTTTTACGCCGGCGGCCTTGAGCAGTTCCTTGGCTTTTTCCGGGTTGTAGGCAGCGTCCTTGATGCTGTCGTCGTAGGACCACTGCGTCGGTGGCATGGCATTGACGGCCAATTGCCCGGCGCCCTGGTACACGGCGTTCAGGATGCTCTGCTTGTTCACCGCCATGTCCAGCGCCTGGCGCACTTCGAGCTGGTCGAAGGGCTTGTGGCGCACGTTGTAGGCGATATAGCCAAGGTTGAAACCTGGCTTGGTCAGCAGTTGCAGGTTCGGGTCGGCCTTGAGGGCATCGACGTCAGCCGGGCGCGGATGCAGGGTCACCTGGCATTCGCCGGCCTTGAGCTTTTGCACCCGCACCGAGGCGTCGGTGTTGATGGCGAAGATCAACTGGTCCAGCTTGACCTTGCTCGGGTCCCAGTACTGTTTGTTGGCCACATAACGGATCTGCGAATCTTTCTGATAACGCTGGAACACGAAAGGGCCAGTGCCGATCGGCTTCTGGTTGATATCGCTCGGCTTGCCATCCTTGAGCAACTGGTCGGCGTACTCGGCCGAGAGGATCGCGGCGAAGCTCATGGCGATGTTCTGGATAAACGCAGCGTCGACCGTGTTCAGAGTTATCACCACGGTGTGCGGGTCGGTTTTGGCGACCTTGGCAATGTTCTTGTTCAGGCTCATCCCGTTGAAGTACGGAAACTCGGTGGGGTAGGCCTTGCGAAATGGATGGTCGGGGTCAAGCATGCGGTTGAAGGTGAACAGCACGTCGTCGGCGTTGAAGTCCCGCGTTGGCTTGAATTCCTTGTTGCTGTGGAATTTCACCCCCTCACGCAAATGGAAGGTGTAGGTCAGGCCATCTGGCGAAATATCCCATTTGGTTGCCAGCGCAGGTACGACACCGGTCTCGCCCTTTTCAAACTCAACCAGGCGGTTATACAGCGGCTCCGCTGCATCGTTATCGGTGGCGGTGGTGTATTGCGCGGTATCAAAACCGGCCGGGCTGCCTTCCGAGCAGAACACCAGGCTCTGCTTGTCGGCGGCGTGGCCCATCGTGGCCACAGCCAGCAGGCTGGTGGCAAACATTGCGGATAGAACGGTGGTATGGCGCATGACGATCCCGATCCTTGATTGTAGTTGTCATCAGCGAGCAATCACCCTGGCGTTTGACCGGGGTGACATCACTGATCCCACACGCAGCAAGTGCCATTCCGAACTGGTTGCCTCTGCTGTCCCACGACGTTATGGGTCGCGGACCTGGCAGTAAATGCACCAAATCGGATTGACCTTGTAGGCAACGGAGTCACGCATCGCAGTTCATTGCTGTAGGACGCAACGGTTGCGAGCGTGGTCTGTTTCCTACGGTCTAGGCGGATGCAATAACGGCGACGTTAGGAAACGTCGCCGTCAATGATCCTTACTTGCCGCTGACGCTCACGCCGTAGAAGGAGTTCAAGCCAAACGGGCTGATCTTGAAGTCCTGCACGGTGGAACGCATGGGTTGATACACCGTCGAGTGCGCGATAGGTGTCATCGGGACAGCATCTTTGAGGATATGTTGCGCCTGCTTATACAGCTCGGTGCGTTTGGCGACGTCCGACGTAGCCTTGGCTTCTTTTACGATGCCGTCGAATTTCTTGTCGCACCATTTGGAGAAGTTGTTGCCTTGCAGCGAGTCGCAGCCGAACAGCACGTTCAGCCAGTTGTCCGGGTCACCATTGTCACCACTCCAGCCAATGATCATGGCCTGGTTCTCGCCACCTTTGGAGCGCTTGATGTACTCGCCCCACTCGTAGCTGGTGATCTTCACGTTGAGACCGATCCTCTTCCAGTCGTTCTGCAGCATTTCTGCCATCAGCTTGGCGTTCGGGTTGTACGGACGCTGAACCGGCATGGCCCACAGAACGATTTCAGTCCCTTCCTTGACGCCCGCTTCCTTGAGCAGCGACTTGGCTTTCTCTGGGTCGTACTTGGCGTCCTTGATGGTGGTGTCATACGACCATTGGGTTGGTGGCATGGCGTTGACGGCCAGTTGGCCGGCGCCCTGGTACACGGAGTCGATGATCTGCTGCTTGTTCACCGACATGTCCAGCGCCTGGCGTACGCGCAGGTCGGCCAGCGGGTTAGGCTGGTCGCTGCCCTTGACCTTGTCCATGACGTTGTAGGCGATGTAGCCCAGGTTGAAACCGGCTTGGTGCGGCAGTTTCAGGTCCTTGTCATCGCCCAGCGCCTTGAGGTCGGCCGGACGTGGGAACAGGGTGATCTGGCATTCGTTTTTCTTGAGCTTCTGGATACGCACCGACGGGTCGGTAGTGATGGCGAAGATCAGGTTGTCGATCTTCACGTCTTCAGGTTTCCAGTAGTCTTTGTTGCCGGTGTAACGGATGTTCGAGTCTTTCTGATAGCTCTTGAACACGAACGGGCCAGTGCCGACCGGCTTCTGGTTGATGTCCGCGGCCTTGCCTTCTTTCAACAGTTGGGCGGCGTATTCAGCCGACTGGATCGAAGCGAAGCTCATTGCCAGGTTCTGGATGAAAGCGGCGTCCACGGTGCCAAGGGTGAACTTGACGGTATGGTCATCGACTTTCTCGATGTTCTTGATATTGGTGTCCATCCCCATGTCCGTGAAGTACGGGAACTCGGTGGGGTAGGCCTTACGGAACGGATCGTCCTTGTTGATCATGCGGTTGAACGTGAACAGCACGTCATCGGCATTGAAGGTACGGGTCGGTTTGAAGTACGAGGTGGTGTGGAACTTGACGCCATCACGCAGGTGGAAGGTGTAGGTCAAGCCATCCGAAGACACGTCCCAGCTGGTGGCCAGCCCAGG
This sequence comes from Pseudomonas azotoformans, assembly GCF_001579805.1. Classification (NCBI taxonomy): domain Bacteria; kingdom Pseudomonadati; phylum Pseudomonadota; class Gammaproteobacteria; order Pseudomonadales; family Pseudomonadaceae; genus Pseudomonas; species Pseudomonas azotoformans. The sequence continues at coordinate 2,477,791 of NZ_CP014546.1, forward strand.
AATCACAGCGGTGCCGCCGCGCTCAAACTGGGTCAGGCGGTTGAACATGGTTTCGGCCGAGGCATCGAAGTCTGTTCCGGTGGTGTACTGGCCTGGATCAAAACCGGCCGGGCTCCCTTCGGAGCAGAACACCAGGTTAGTCGCCGCTTGGGCGAAAGGAGCTGCGGCCATAAGGCCAGCGCTAACAATTAACGGAATGACTGCGTGTTTAAGCATGTTGGCCTCATGATTTGTTGTCATTTTTGGTGGTGAGGGCGACCTCGTGAGTCGGCCTGCGGATACTTATGCAGGCGCCATACCCATTGCAAGATGCTGAACCGTTACGAAGGTAAAACAGTGGTACGAACGTACAGGAATGTCGCAATTATGAAAGTTTGTACATATTTGCGTCTATTTCGAGGGTTTTTTCGGTGCAGGAGACGCACCAAAAATGACCAACCGAGGCGTCTAGCGCACTCGGTTGGGGCGTCGCTGTTACTTCTCTAGACTCACGCCGTAGAACGGCGTCAAGCCGAAGGGGCTTATCTTGAAGTCCTTGACTTCCTTACGCAGCGGTTGGAAAACCGTCGAGTTCGCAATAGGAGTTATAGGTACTTGTTCCTTAAGGATTTTTTGTGCCTGTTGATACCACTTGATGCGCTGCTCGCGGTCGTTGCTGACCTTGGCTTGCTGGACGAGTTTGTCATAGGCCGGGTTACACCATTTGGCGTAGTTGCTGCCCTTGACCGCAGCACAACTGTAGAGCACGCCCAGCCAGTTATCCGGGTCGCCATTGTCACCGGTCCAGCCATAAATCATCGCGTCATGCTCGCCATTCTTGGCGCGTTTGATGTATTCGCCCCATTCATAACTGACGATATTGGCCTTGATGCCGATTTTTTCCCAATCTTGCTGAATCATCTGTGCGGACATGCGCGCGTTGGGGTTGGAGGCGCGTTGCACGGTCATGGCCCACAGGTTGATGGTGGTACCGGGTGCAAACCCTGCTTCTTTTAGTAGCGCCTTGGCCTTCGCAGGATCGTGAGGCGCGTCCTTGATGCCGGGGTCATAAGACCACTGCGCAGGCGGCAGTGCGTTCTGCGCCAATTGTCCGGCGCTCTGGTACACGGCCTTGATGATTGCCGGCTTGTCGATTGCCATGTCCAGCGCCTGGCGCACCTTGAGCTGGTCCAGCGGCGGGTGGGTCACGTTGTAGGCAAGGAAGCCCAGGTTGAAACCGGCTTGTTGCAGGACACGCAGGTTCGGGTCCTGTTTCATCACCTCGATATCCGCAGGGCGCGGGTATCCGCTGACCTGGCATTCACCGGCCTTGAGCTTTTGCAGGCGCGCCGCCGCATCTGGCGTAATGGCGAACACCAGGTTGTCGAGCTTCACATCCTCGGGTTTCCAATACTGTTTGTTGGCCACGTAGCGGATCTGCGAATCCTTCTGGTAGCGCTTGAATATAAACGGCCCGGTGCCTACCGGTTTCTGGTTGATCTCTTCGGCCTTGCCTTGCTTGAGCAGTTGCGCGGCGTATTCGGCGGATTGCACCGAGGCGAAGCTCATGGCCAGGTTCTGCACGAACGACGCATCGACGTTGTTCAGGTTGAAGCGCACGGTGTGCTCGTCGAGTTTGTCGACGTTCTTGATCGTGGTGTTCAAGCCCATGTCGGTGAAGTACGGCGATTCGGAAGGGTAAGCCTGGCGAAACGGGCTTTGCGCATCCAGCAGGCGGTTGAAGGTAAACAGCACATCATCCGCGTTGAAGTTGCGGGTAGGGGTGAAGAAATCGGTGGTGTGGAACTTGACGCCATCGCGCAGGTGGAACGTATACGTCAGGCCGTCCTTGGACACGTCCCAGCTCGTCGCCAGGGCCAGGCTCGACTTCGGTGCCGCCGCGCTTGAACTGGGTCAGGCGGTTGAACACGGTTTCGGCAGACGCATCAAAATCGGTGCCGCTGGTGTACTGGCTGGGGTCGAAACCGGCGGGGCTGGCTTCGGAGCAGTAGACCAGGGTACTGGCCGCCTGGGCCAGTGGCATAAACGCCAGCAGGCCGGCAGCGAGGAGGAGCGGTTTTAAGGCAATTCTTTCCATGGAGACCCCTGAAGTGGCAGGCATATATAAGCTGCCCAAACGAAAACGGCGCTACCGAGGGTAACGCCGTTCAGGTTTATCAGGTAGGGGTCACGGCATCTGCACTTCAATCACGCCATCGGCGCTCATGTTGACCTGGCTGGTGCCGGCTTCCACTTCAGGCGTGGGTGCCGAATCGGCCATGGCCGCTTTCATCATCATGCCGCCACGGGCATACGGCATCGGGTAGCCGTTGGTGTTGAAGTTCAAGTTGACGATCTTGTAGCCCTTGCCACCCAGCGCATCGGTGGCCAGTTGCGCGCGTGCTTTAAACGCGGCGACTGCATCTTTGAGCAAGGCATCTTCGCTGGACTTGCGCGTGGCGTCGGCGATGGAGAACTCCATGTTGTCCATTTTCAGGGTGCTCTGCAGTTCACCAGTGAGCTTGGACAGCGCCGGGAAGTCCGCACTTTCGAGGCGCAGTTCGGCGCGCTCGCGCCAGCCAGTGATCTTCTGGTTCTTGCTGTCGTAGATCGGGTAGCTGTTGCGGCTGCCCTGGCGCAGGGTCACTGCTTTGACTTCGCGCGCCTGGCCCAAGGCCTTGTTCATGGTGGTGGTGATTTCAGCGGCGAGCTTGGCGGGGTCGCTGTTCTGGGATTCGGTGTAGAGGGTCACGATCATCTTGTCGCGGGCCACCTCCTGGCTGACCTCGGCGCGCAGGGAAATCTGGTTGTAGTTCAGTGCGTCAGCGGCCAGTGCTGGCAGGCTGACCAGGGTGCCGACGCTGAGGGTGAGGGCGGCTGCACTGCGAGTGAAACGAGACATGGAAGCTCCTTGAGATAGTCGTGTTGGGTATGACTGTAGACGGTGGCATCGGGTTCTTCGGGTTTACACATTAGCTACAAGTTGCGGTGATGCCGACGAACGGTCATTGGCCTGACCTGCGGCAAAGAGCCACACACGCCGTGCCAGCCCGCCTGCTTCGTTTATACTCCTGCCGATCCGCCTGCAGCGCTCACCGGGAGAGCACATGCTCGCCGCCGTAAAACTGACTTCCGCCACCCGCCAGAACCTCTGGCGCCTGACGTTCATCCGTACCCTGGTACTGGCCGCACAGGCCGGCTCCGTCGGGCTTGCCTATTGGTTCGACCTGCTGCCGCTGCCGTGGCTGCAACTGGGCGTGACCCTCGGTTTCTCCACCGTGCTCTGTGTGTTCACCGCGATCCGGTTGCGTACCACGTGGCCGGTGACTGAGCTGGAATACGCCCTGCAATTGGCCTGCGACCTGTTTATCCACAGTGTGTTGCTGTATTTCTCCGGCGGTTCCACCAATCCGTTTGTTTCGTATTACCTGGTGCCGCTGACCATCGCTGCCGTGACTTTGCCGTGGCGCTATTCGGTGGTGCTGTCGGGTATTGCCCTGACGCTTTACACCTTGCTGTTGGCGCGGTTCTACCCACTGCAAACCTTCCCGATCGCCCGGGAAAACCTGCAGATCTACGGGATGTGGCTGAGTTTCGCGCTGTCCGCTGCGGTGATCACCTTCTTCGCTGCGCGCATGGCCGAAGAACTGCGTCGCCAGGAAGAACTGCGCGCCATTCGCCGTGAAGAGGGCCTGCGCGACCAGCAACTCTTGGCCGTCGCCACCCAGGCTGCCGGCGCCGCCCATGAGCTGGGCACACCCCTGGCCACCATGAGCGTGCTGCTCAACGAAATGACCCAGGACCATCACGACCCGGCGCTGCAAGAAGACCTCGGCGTACTGCGCGAACAGGTCAAGCAGTGCAAGCAGACCCTGCAGCAACTGGTGCGCGCCGCCGAAGCCAATCGTCGCCTGGCGGTGGAAATGCAGGACGTGACCCAGTGGCTCGACGAAGCCCTGAACCGCTGGCACCTGATGCGCCCCGAAGCCAGTTACCGTTTCCATCTGCTGGGCCAGGGCAGCGTGCCGCGCATGGCGCCGCCACCGGACCTGACCCAGGCGCTGCTCAACCTGCTGAACAACGCCGCCGACGCTTGTCCCGAGGGGTTGGGCGTACAGTTGGATTGGGACGCCGAAGACGTGACCATCAGCATTCGTGACCACGGCGCGGGCGTGCCGCTGGCCATTGCCGAGCAGATCGGCAAACCCTTCTTTACCACCAAGGGCAAAGGTTTCGGCCTTGGCCTGTTTTTGAGCAAGGCCAGCGTGACCCGCGCGGGCGGCTCAGTGAAGCTCTATAGTCATGAGGAAGGTGGCACGCTCACCGAGCTGCGCCTGCCCCGTGTCGCACGAGGAGATATCGATGAGTGACGAGATCCAAGTCGAAGGCGAAGAACTGCCGCACCTGTTGCTGGTAGATGACGACGCCACCTTTACCCGCGTGATGGCACGCGCCATGAGCCGTCGCGGTTTCCGCGTCAGCACCGCAGGCTCGGCCGAGGAAGGCCTGACCATCGCCCAGGCCGACCTGCCGGACTACGCCGCGCTGGACCTGAAAATGGACGGCGACTCCGGCCTGGTGCTGCTGCCCAAGCTGCTGGAACTCGACCCGGAAATGCGCGTGGTGATCCTCACCGGATACTCCAGCATTGCCACGGCCGTCGAGGCGATCAAGCGCGGTGCCTGCAACTACCTGTGCAAACCGGCGGACGCCGACGACGTGCTGGCCGCCTTGCTCTCCGAGCACGCCGACCTGGATACCCTGGTGCCGGAAAACCCGATGTCGGTAGACCGCCTGCAGTGGGAACACATCCAGCGCGTGCTGACCGAGCACGAAGGCAATATCTCTGCCACTGCCCGTGCCCTGGGCATGCACCGCCGTACCTTGCAGCGCAAGCTGCAGAAGCGCCCGGTACGCCGCTGAGCCTGATCTGAACAACAGCTGAACAATCTGCTTCAGGCCGCACGGAGCCCCGAACCGATCAACTATGATCGGTTCGAACGCCTGTCATCTTTTCCCTACCGAGCCTGAACGATGAATCAGAACGCTGAGTACTCCGCGGTCAACGACGCGGTGCGTGGGCAATTTTTACGGCGGGTGTGGGGGTTGATCACGCCTTACTGGCGCAGCGAAGAAAAGGCCAAGGCCTGGCTGCTGCTGTTGGTGGTGCTGGGGTTGTCGCTGTTCAGCGTCGCCGTGTCGGTGTGGTTCAACAGCTGGAACCGCGATTTCTACAACGCGCTGGAAAACAAGGACTACGACGCCTTTACCCATCTGCTGATGTACTTCAGCGTGATTGCGGTGGTGTCGATCGTGACCGGCGTGTTCACGTCCTACCTGCAACAGATGCTCACCATCCGCTGGCGCCGCTGGCTGACGGAAACCTATTTCGCCCAGTGGCTGGGCCACAAGAATTACTACCACCTGGAATACGGCGGCTACACCGACAACCCCGACCAGCGTATCTCCGAAGACCTCAACGCGTTTACCAGCAGCACCCTCACGCTGGGGCTGGGCTTTATCGCCAATTTGGTGAGCCTGGTGTCGTTCTCGGTGATCCTGTGGGGCGTGTCCGGGAGCATCGAAATCTGGGGCATTACCATTCCCGGCTACATGTTCTGGGCGGCATTGATCTACGCGGTGATCGGCAGTTGGTTGACCCACTTGATCGGTCGCAAGTTGATTGGCTTGAGCAACCGCCAACAACGCTTTGAAGCTGACTTGCGTTTCAGTCTGGTGCGGGTGCGGGAGAACGCGGAAAGCATCGCGCTGTTCAATGGCGAGCCTAACGAACACCAGCAATTGAGCGCACGCTTCGGACGGGTGTGGAGCAACTTCTGGAACATCATGCAGCTCAAGAAACGCCTGAATTTCTTTACCAGCGGTTACTCCCAGATCGCGATCATCTTTCCCTTTGTGGTCGCGGCGCCGCGTTACTTTTCCGGCAAGATCGAACTGGGCGTGCTGATGCAGGTGGCCCAGGCGTTCGGCAGTGTGCAAGGCAGCCTGAGTTGGTTTGTCGACGCCTACACGCTGTTGGCCAGTTGGCGCGCGACCTGCGATCGTCTGTTGAGTTTCGGCCAGGCCATGCAGGAAAACGAAAGCCGCACGATGGGCATTGGCTTGCAACACCAGGGTGGCGACTTGCAGGTCAAGGATCTGAGCCTGGACCTGGCGGACGGCCGGCATTTGCTGCAAGGCGCCGACCTGACGGTGGCTGAAGGCGAGCGGCTGATGCTCAGTGGTCGTTCCGGCAGCGGCAAGTCGACCTTGCTACGCGCCATGGGCAACCTGTGGCCCAACGGCCACGGCACTATTCGCCTGCCGGCCGAACGTTATTTGTTCCTGCCGCAAAAACCCTACCTGCCGATTGGCACGCTGAAGGCGGTGTTGAGTTATCCACAGGACGACAGCGTCTACCCGGCCGAACGTTATGCACAGGTCCTGGAAACCTGCCGTCTGCCGCATCTGATTGGCCGGCTGGAGGAGGCCAATCACTGGCAACGCATGCTCTCGCCGGGCGAGCAGCAGCGCCTGGCTTTTGCCCGTGCCTTGTTGTTCGCGCCGCAATGGCTGTACATGGACGAAGCCACGTCGGCCATGGATGAAGAGGACGAGGCCACGCTGTATCAGGCGCTGATCGATGAGCTGCCGGGGCTGAGCATCGTCAGCGTCGGCCATCGCAGCAGCCTCAAGCGCTTCCATGGTCGGCATGTGCGCATCGAGGGTGGGATGTTGCAGGAACAGCCGGTGTAAACGCCAGCCAACAAAAAGCCCGGCTGATCATCGATCAACCGGGCTTTTTAGTGCTTGAAGATTAAGTTACTTCTTCAAACCGTAATGCTCATCCAGCATGCCTGGGGCGTTCGGCGTTTTTGGCGCGTAGTCCCGTGGTGGCTCCTGGTTTTCCCGTGGTGGGGTCAGGCGCTCCCGTGGGGTTTGCGGTGCATCGGAATGCAACGCGGCCAGCAGGCGCTGGCGGGTGATGTCGTCGAGGGCCAGGCGGTTTGCGCCATCGGCGAGATGATCCTGTACTTCCTGGTAGCTCTGGGTGAGCTTCTTGACCAGGGTCGCGGTGCTGTTGAAGTGGGTAACAACCTCGTTCTGATAACTGTCAAAACGTTCCTGAATGTCATCCAACTGACGCTGCGTGCGGTTAGGCGCGGCATTCGGCAGCAAGCGAGCAACCAGGAAACCAATGGCGACACCGGCAACCAGGGCAAGAGTCGGCAACAACCAAACTAAGAGCGAGTGTTCCACGAGTCCTTCCTCTATAAACGGCTTTGCTTTACGTTAACGGCTCAAACCTGCGCTGTATACCGCGATTAAGCTCGCAATGATGCCAAGCACAGACTTTTAGCTAGACGAGTCGACCCATTGAGAGGTCACGGAGTTCATCTCTTGCTCATGCGTGAAACCCCCGTTTTGATCGATGGCCCGGTAGGCCAATTGGAAGCCCTGTACCTGGATCACCCCGAGCCACGTGGCCTGGCGCTGATCTGCCACCCCAACCCGGTGCAGGGTGGGACCATGCTCAATAAAGTCGTATCGACCCTGCAACGCACCGCCCGCGATGCCGGTTTGATTACCTTGCGTTTCAATTACCGTGGCGTCGGCGCCAGTGCCGGCATCCACGACATGAGCACCGGTGAAGTGGATGACGCCGAAGCGGCCGCCACCTGGCTGCGGGAAAAACACCCGGACCTGCCGATCACCTTGCTTGGCTTTTCGTTCGGTGGCTATGTGGCTGCCAGCCTCGGCGGTCGCCTGGAAGCCAAGGGTGAAAAACTGTCACATTTGTTCATGGTTGCCGCAGCGGTGATGCGTCTGCGCGATACCGATGCGCTGCCACTGGGTTGCCCATTGACCCTGATCCAGCCGGAAACCGACGAAGTGGTCGACCCACAGACCGTCTACGACTGGTCTGCCGCCCTGAATCGCCCCCATGAGCTGCTGAAAGTGGCAGAATGCGGACACTTTTTTCACGGCAAGCTCACCGATCTGAAGGATCTGGTGCTGCCGCGACTTTCGAATTGATAGCAGTCTGATAAGCGATTACCCATGACGACTCGTACCCGTATCCTCACCGGCATCACCACCACCGGCACGCCGCACCTGGGCAACTACGCCGGTGCGATCCGCCCGGCGATCCTCGCCAGCCAGGACGCCAATGCCGACTCCTTCTACTTCCTGGCCGACTACCACGCCCTGATCAAGTGCGATGACCCGCAGCGCATCCAGCGCTCGCGCATGGAAATCGCCGCGACCTGGCTGGCCGGTGGCCTGGATGTGAACCGGGTGACCTTCTACCGCCAGTCCGACATCCCGGAAATCCCCGAACTGACCTGGCTGCTCACCTGCGTGGCCGCCAAGGGCCTGCTCAACCGCGCCCATGCGTACAAGGCCTCGGTGGACAAGAACGTGGAAGCCGGCGAAGACCCGGACGCGGGCATCAGCATGGGCCTGTACAGCTACCCGGTGCTGATGGCGGCGGACATCCTGATGTTCAATGCGCACAAGGTGCCGGTCGGTCGCGACCAGATCCAGCACGTGGAAATGGCCCGTGATATCGGCCAGCGCTTCAACCACCTGTTCGGCAACGGTAAAGAATTCTTCACCATGCCCGAGGCGCTGATCGAAGAAAGCGTCGCCACCTTGCCGGGCCTGGATGGCCGCAAGATGTCGAAAAGCTACGACAACACCATCCCATTGTTCACCAGCGCCAAGGACATGAAGGACGCGATCTCGCGGATCGTCACCGACTCCCGCGCGCCGGGCGAAGCCAAGGACCCGGACAACTCGCACCTGTTTACCCTGTACCAGGCATTTGCCAGCAAGGCCCAGGAGGAAGAGTTCCGCGCCGACCTGTTGCAAGGGCTGGGCTGGGGCGAGGCGAAGAACCGTCTGTTCCAACTGCTGGATGGCCAACTGGGTGAAGCCCGCGAACGCTATCACCAGTTGATGTCGCGCCCTTCGGACATGGAAGACTTGCTGCTGATCGGCGCCAAGAAAGCCCGCGCCGTGGCTGCACCGTTCCTGGCTGAGCTGCGTGAAGCCGTGGGCCTGCGTTCGTTCGGCAACCAGGCTGCGGCGCCGGTCGCCGCCAAGAAGAAAGCCGCCAAAGCCGCGCGCTTCGTGAGCTTCCGCGAGGACGACGGCAGCTTCCGCTTCCGCCTGCTCGCCGCCGATGGCGAGCAACTGCTGTTGTCGCGCAATTTTGCCGACGGTAAAGCGGCGGGCGCGGTGACCAAGCAGCTGCAAAGCGGCGACGCGCTGGACGTACGCACCGAAGCTCTGAGCTTCAGCGTATGGCTGGACGGTGCCGTGGTGGCCGACAGTGCCGAGTTCGCCGACGAAGCGTCGCGCGACGCGGCCATCGAAGCCTTGCGCGTTGCGTTGACCCCCATCGAGGATTAACCCGACCAAGGGTTGATTGCCATTATCCGGGGCCGTCGTTACAGTGACGGCCCGTTTTTGTTGCCTTGCTAACGAAATTATGACGCCCCTAGAACGATATCAAGCTGATCTGAAACGCCCTGAATTCTTCCATGACGCGGCCCAGGAAAATGCGGTGCGTCATTTGCAGCGCCTGTACGACGACCTGATCGCGGCCTCGCAGAACAAGCCGGGAATGTTCAGCAAGCTGTTTGGCAAGAAAGACCACACGCCGGTCAAAGGCCTGTACTTCTGGGGCGGCGTGGGGCGGGGCAAGACTTACCTGGTCGACACCTTCTTCGAAGCGCTGCCGTTCAAGGAAAAGGTGCGGACGCACTTCCACCGCTTCATGAAGCGCGTGCACGAAGAGATGAAGACCCTGCCGGGCGAGAAAAACCCGCTGACCATCATCGCCAAGCGTTTCTCCGAAGAAGCGCGGGTGATCTGCTTCGATGAGTTCTTTGTCTCCGACATCACCGACGCCATGATCCTCGGCACCCTGATGGAAGAACTGTTCAAGAACGGCGTGACTCTGGTGGCCACCTCGAACATCGTGCCCGACGGCTTGTACAAGGACGGCCTGCAACGTGCGCGCTTCCTCCCGGCCATTGCGCTGATCAAGCAGAACACCGAAATCGTCAACGTCGACAGCGGAGTCGACTACCGTCTGCGTCACCTGGAGCAAGCGGAGCTGTTCCACTTCCCGCTGAACGAAGCGGCCCACGAAAGCCTGAAAAAGAGCTTCCGCGCCCTCACGCCGGAATGCACCCAGGCGGTGGAAAACGACAAGCTGATGATCGAGAACCGCGAAATCATCGCGCTGCGTACCTGCGATGACGTGGCCTGGTTCGAGTTCCGCCAGCTGTGCGACGGCCCGCGTAGCCAGAACGACTACATCGAACTAGGCAAGATCTTCCACGCCGTGATCCTCAGCGGCGTCGAGCAGATGAGCGTCACCACCGACGACATCGCGCGACGTTTCATCAACATGGTCGACGAGTTCTACGACCGTAACGTGAAGCTGATCATCTCGGCTGAGGTTGAGCTGAAGGACCTGTACACCGGCGGGCGCTTGAACTTCGAATTCCAGCGCACGCTGAGCCGCTTGCTGGAAATGCAGTCGCATGAGTTCCTGTCACGCGGGCACAAACCGTAAGCAAATCTCCGGAAAAGTGGAGATCAAAATGTGGGAGCAGGCAAGCCAGCTCCCACATTAGATTTGTGTTTGCCTCGGGTCAGGCAGCCTGCTGAAACTGCTGCCGATACTGGTTCGGCGACAGCTCCGTGTGCTGCCTGAACAGCCTGGCAAAGAAACTCGCATCGTCATACCCCACCTCATAACTGATGGTCTTGATGCTCTTGCGGCTGCCCGAGAGCAGTCCCTTGGCCGTCTCGATACGCAGCCGTTGCAAGTAATGCAGCGGTTTGTCACCGGTAGCGGTCTGGAAGCGGCGCATGAAGTTGCGGATGCTCATGCCGTGTTCCCGGGCCACGTCTTCGAAGCGGAATTTGTCGGCGAAGTGCTCTTCGAGCCAATGCTGGATCTGCAGGATGATCACATCCTGGTGCAGCTTCTGTCCGCCAAACCCGATGCGACCCGGTGAATAGCTGCGCTGCACCTCGTAGAGGATGTCGCGGGCCACAGCCTGGGCGATGTTGGCGCCGCAGAAGCGTTCGATCAGGTAGATATAGAGGTCGCACGCCGAGGTGGTGCCGCCGGCGCAATACAGGTTGTCGGCGTCGGTAAGGTGTTTGTCCTGGTTGAGCTGAACCTTGGGAAAGCGTTCGCTGAACGCATTGAAGAAACGCCAGTAGGTGGTCGCTTCCTTGCCATCGAGCAAGCCGGCTTCGGCCAGCCAGAACACCCCGGTGGCTTCGCCGCACAATACGGCGCCGCGTGCATGTTGCTCACGCAACCAGGGCAGCACTTGCGGGTAGCGGGTGCACAGGGCGTCGAAGTCATCCCAGAAGGCCGGTAGCACGATGATGTCGGCGTCTTCCAGGCCGCCGTCCACCGGCATGATCACATCACTGAAGCTGCGTACTGATTGCCCATCGGGGCTGACCAGGCGCGATTCGAAGGCGGGCGTCAGGCCCAGGCCTTGCTGTTTGCCGTAACGCAGGCTGGCGAGGTGGAAGAAATCCTTGGCTTGCATGAGGGTTGAAGCGAATACCCGATCAATGGCCAAAATGCTGACGCGCCGCAACGGCGTGGAGATTTGGTTAGACATAATTTCATTTATTCTTATAGGGGAAAGTGGTCACCAGACGGCTGGATCGTCTTATTTTTTGTCGCATGTGTCCAGTGTCCCGTGCTGCCTTCGCGGCATAGTCTCTGTGGGCTCGTCCTTGTCCGACAATCCACGCAGGTGACCCATGATTCCCAGAACCTTGTTCAGCCCGGAGCACGAACTCTTTCGCGAGAGCGTGCGCACCTTCCTCGAAAAAGACGCCGCGCCGTTTCATGGGCAATGGGAAAAACAGGGCTATATCGATCGTGGCTTGTGGAGCAAGGCGGGGGAGGCGGGGATGCTGTGTTCCCATCTGCCGGAAGAATATGGCGGGCTGGGCGCGGACTTTTTGTACAGCGCGGTGGTGATCGAAGAGATCAGCCGGCTGGGCCTGACCGGCATCGGTTTTTCCCTGCACTCGGATATTGTTGCGCCGTATATCCTGCATTACGGCAGTGAGGCGCTGAAGCATAAGTACCTGCCCAAGTTGATCTCTGGGGAGATGGTCACGGCCATTGCGATGACCGAACCGGGCGCCGGTTCCGACCTGCAAGGGGTCAAGACCAGCGCCGTGCTGAACGGTGATGAGTATGTGATCAACGGCTCCAAGACTTTTATCACCAACGGTTATCTGGCCGAGTTGGTGATTGTCGTCGCCAAGACCGATCCCAAGGCCGGCGCCAAGGGCACCAGCCTGTTTCTGGTGGAGGCCGACACGCCGGGCTTTGACAAGGGCAAGCGCCTGGAGAAGGTCGGTATGAAGGCCCAGGATACGTCGGAGCTGTTCTTCCAGGATGTGCGGGTGCCCAAGGAAAACCTGCTGGGCCAGGCCGGCATGGGCTTCGCCTATCTGATGCAGGAGTTGCCTCAGGAGCGACTGACGGTAGCCATTGGCGCGCTGTCATCCGCCGAGGCGGCGCTGGAATGGACCCTGGAATACACCCGTGAACGCAAGGCGTTCGGCAAGGCGATTGCGGACTTCCAGAACACCCGGTTCAAGCTGGCGGAGATGGCCACCGAGATTCAGATCGGTCGGGTATTTGTCGACCACTGCATGGCGTTGCACCTGGAAGGCAAGCTGGATGTGCCCACGGCGGCGATGGCCAAGTACTGGGCCACGGACCTGCAATGCAAGGTGCTCGATGAGTGCGTGCAGTTGCATGGCGGTTACGGCTTTATGTGGGAATACCCGATTGCACGGGCGTGGGCGGATGCGCGGGTGCAGCGCATTTATGCGGGGACCAATGAGATCATGAAGGAGATTATTGCGCGGGCGCTGTGATGGTGTGCTGCTGAGGGTCTCATCGGGGGCCTGCCCCCCGATGAGGCCTACAGGTCAATCAAGGCGCTGGATTCGGATGATCCTTCTGAATCGCCTCGATGCCTTCCAGCACTTCCTTCGATAACGTCAGGTCGGCACTGGCAATGTTGCTATCCAGTTGCTCCAGCGACGTGGCACCAATGATATTGCTGGTCACAAACGGCTGCTGCGTCACAAACGCCAATGCCATCTGCGCCGGGTCCAGCCCATGCTCCCGCGCCAATGCCACATAACGGCTGCACGCCGCTTCCGACTGCGGGTTGAAGTAGCGGCTGAAGCGGCTGTACTCGGTCAGGCGCGCCTTGGCTGGGCGTGCGCCGTTCTCGTACTTGCCACTGAGCATGCCAAACGCCAGCGGCGAGTAGGCCAGCAGGCCGCACTGTTCACGAATCGCAACTTCCGCCAGGCCCACCTCAAAGCTGCGGTTGAGCAGGTTGTAGGGGTTCTGGATCGACACCGCGCGGGTCCAGCCGCGGGCTTCGGCCAGGGCCAGGAATTTCATGGTGCCCCAAGGGGTTTCGTTGGACAGGCCGATGTGGCGGATCTTGCCGGCTTTCACTTGCTCGTCCAGCGCTTCGAGGGTTTCTTCCAGTGGGGTGAGGTTGTCTTCGTCCTTGTGCTTGTAGCTCAGTTGGCCGAAGAAGTTGGTGCTGCGTTCCGGCCAGTGCAACTGGTAGAGGTCGATCCAGTCGGTCTGCAGGCGTTTGAGGCTGGCATCCAGGGCGTCGACGATGTGCTTGCGGTTGTGGCGCAGGTGGCCATCGCGGATGTAGTCGATGGTGTTGCCGGGGCCGGCGATCTTGCTGGCCAGGATCCAGTCGGCACGGTCGCCACGGCTTTTGAAGTAATTACCGATGTAGCGTTCGGTGGTGGCATAGGTGTCGGCCTTGGGCGGCACCGGGTACATTTCGGCCGTGTCGAGGAAGTTGATCCCCGCGCCCTTGGCCCGCTCGATCTGCGCGAAGGCCTCTGCCTCGCTGTTCTGCTCGCCCCAGGTCATGGTGCCCAAGGCTATCGCGCTCACGTTCAGATCCGTACGGCCCAGCTGTCGATAATCCATCGGGTACTCCTTCAGGGAAAACAATCATAAAAGCAGGTTGAATTTTTTTTCGCAATCTGCATAATTGCCCACCTCTTTCTGCAGTGGAAGTGATGCGCCGCCTGCCGAAGAATCTTGCCGTTGAACGGACGCGCCGACCCGAGCCCCCGATAGCGTCTGTATCCGGCTGCCTTTGACTTGTCAAAGTACGCACTATTCAGTAAGATCCGCCGTCTAATTTACAGGGCGGCCCCTGAGGCTATTAAAGAATGACAACTTTTACTGCAAAACCGGAAACAGTTCAGCGCGACTGGTTTGTCGTCGACGCCGCTGGTCAGACCCTGGGTCGTCTGGCCACTGAAGTCGCCAGCCGTCTGCGTGGCAAGCACAAGCCTGAGTACACCCCTCACGTTGACACTGGTGACTACATTGTCATCATCAACGCTGAGCAGGTTCGTGTAACCGGCAACAAAGCAAGCGACAAAATGTACTACCGTCACTCCGGTTTCCCAGGCGGTATCAAGTCTTCCAACTTCGAAGGCCTGATTGCCAAGAAGCCTGAAGCCCCGATCGAAATCGCGGTCAAAGGCATGCTGCCTAAGGGCCCACTGGGTCGCGATATGTTTCGCAAGCTGAAAGTCTATGCGGGCGCTGTACACCCTCATGCTGCTCAGCAGCCCCAAGAACTGAAGTTTTAACGGAATAGTTCATTATGTCGGCGACTCAAAATTACGGCACTGGCCGTCGCAAAACCGCAACCGCTCGCGTTTTCCTGCGTCCGGGTACTGGTAACATCTCGATCAACAACCGCTCCCTGGACAACTTCTTCGGCCGCGAAACTGCCCGCATGGTAGTTCGTCAGCCGCTGGAACTGACCGAGACCGTTGAAAAGTTCGACATCTACGTCACCGTTATCGGTGGCGGTGTAAGTGGTCAAGCTGGCGCAATCCGCCACGGTATCACTCGCGCTCTGATGCAGTACGACGAAACCCTGCGTGGCGCTCTGCGCAAAGCTGGCTTCGTGACTCGCGATGCTCGTGAAGTTGAACGTAAGAAAGTCGGTCTGCGTAAAGCGCGTAAGCGTCCGCAGTACTCGAAGCGTTAATTCGCTTTACGTTCCACAAAAACGCCCAGCCTCCTCACGGAGCTGGGCGTTTTTTATTGCCTGCGATTTATGCATAAAAATCGCCGTGACAACTTGCCACATCCGTAGACCCCCTATACTACAAGGCCTGGAGGCTGAGCTCCCGGCAATTCCCTTGTCAGACGTGGGGCTTTTCATTACCATTCGGCAAAATTTTTATAAGTAAAGATTCAACACTTAGTAGACGCCTGATTTAACAGGCCAAAAAGCTGATGGGAGAGGACTGAATGAGCAATGACGGCGTGAATGCAGGCCGGCGTCGCTTCTTGGTAGCAGCCACATCCGTGGTGGGTGCTGCAGGAGCGGTGGGGGCTGCGGTCCCGTTCGTGGGGTCATGGTTTCCCAGTGCCAAGGCGAAAGCCGCAGGTGCACCGGTGAAGGTGAATATCAGCAAGATCGAGCCAGGGCAGCAGATGATTGCTGAATGGCGCGGCCAGCCGGTCTTCATTGTTCGTCGTACCGAGGAAATCCTGGGGAATCTCAAAAAGATCGAAGGCCAGCTGTCTGACCCTAAATCCGAGAAGTCCGACCAACCCGCCTACGCCAAGAACGAAGTGCGTTCGATCAAGCCAGAGATCCTGCTGCTGGTCGGTCTGTGTACCCACTTGGGTTGCTCGCCTACCTTCCGCCCGGAAGTGGCTCCAGTCGATCTGGGCAAGGATTGGGTCGGCGGTTATTTCTGCCCCTGCCACGGCTCCCACTACGATCTTGCTGGCCGCGTCTACAAGTCCCAGCCTGCTCCTTTGAACCTGCCGGTTCCTCCGCACACCTACGAAACTGACGACCTCATTGTCATTGGCCTCGATAAGGAGAACGCGTGATGAGCAAGTTCATGGATTGGGTGGATGCACGCTTCCCCGCCACTAAAATGTGGGAAGACCATCTCAGCAAATATTACGCGCCAAAAAACTTCAACTTCTTCTACTTCTTTGGCTCCCTGGCATTGCTGGTGCTGGTCAACCAGATCGTCACCGGTGTGTGGCTGACCATGAGCTACACCCCGTCGGCGGAAGAGGCATTCGCCT
This sequence comes from Pseudomonas azotoformans, assembly GCF_001579805.1. Lineage (NCBI taxonomy): Bacteria > Pseudomonadati > Pseudomonadota > Gammaproteobacteria > Pseudomonadales > Pseudomonadaceae > Pseudomonas > Pseudomonas azotoformans. The sequence goes on from NZ_CP014546.1 coordinate 2,493,965, forward strand.
CCGTCGAGTACATCATGCGTGACGTCGAGTACGGCTCGATCCTGCGTCTGCTGCACTCCACCGGCGCGTCAGCGTTCTTTATCGTCGTCTACCTGCACATGTTCCGTGGCCTGCTCTACGGCTCGTACCAGAAGCCCCGCGAGCTGGTGTGGGTGTTTGGCATGCTGATCTACCTGGCGCTGATGGCCGAAGCCTTCATGGGTTACCTGCTGCCGTGGGGCCAGATGTCGTACTGGGGCGCCCAGGTGATCATCTCGCTGTTCGGTGCCATTCCGGTGATCGGCAACGACCTGACCCAGTGGATCCGGGGTGACTACCTGATCTCGGGCATCACCCTGAACCGCTTCTTCGCCCTGCACGTGGTGGCCTTGCCGATCGTGATCCTGGGCCTTGTGGTGCTGCACATCCTGGCGCTGCACGAAGTGGGTTCCAACAACCCGGA